>DVDU01000299.1 GCA_015296065.1 Oscillatoriaceae cyanobacterium M33_DOE_052
CGCTATTTACAATGTTGTATGTGTCAAAAAATTAGTTATGTTCATTGGTTTGAGGATATGACGTTTTTTGAATAATTTAGGCATCAAAGACATAAGTGTAATTTTTTATGTAAAGTTTTGTATCGACATTCAACATTTCTGGGGATTTGATATCAGTTGTGAGCAGCTCGGATTGGCAATAATAGCGATCGCACTAATTCTGCCACCGACCCATCAGAAAATTTGATTTTGGCTGGTTTCCTGTCATGGACAGGGATAAATTGATGGCTCAATGAGTGGTCTCACCCCCCATTAAGTATAAATATGGGAAATTATCCAGCTAGAGCGACGGCCAAAATGCAGATCCGGTGTTGTATCGTCGCCTAACCAGGGGCGGCAAGGAAGAGAAAGCCGTCAGCGATGCAAGCGGGGCGATCGGGCTTCAAGAGGCAGAGGTTGATCAATATATCCCGTGAAAGACAAATAATTTAGATGCCCTGCCCCTAACTCATCCCAAATCCGACCTTGAATCAGGGATTTGGCAGTATTTTGCCGAAGCTGGAAGCCACCATAAAGCATTTTAGCTTCAAGATAGCAAAATCGCCCATAGGTTCTACTCATCAAATTTTATCCCCTCCATCGCATAGTTGCATAAATGGATATTTTCTCTGCCAAAGCCACCACCTATAACCAGAATAGTCAGGAGAGGCTATCACCTCAATCATCAATCTCACACTCGCCATCACCCTCCCCCAACTCACCCGCACAGAAGCAGCCGACTCCTTGATTCATTTATACTCCATACTCCTGGGTGGGTATTGGTGGCGAAAAACGCCAGATCTGTCAAGCAGGACAGGCGATCGGACTCCTAGCATCCCCCCTCAGAGTGCCAATCGGGAAATCATGGCCAAACCCTTGCCCCGTCTGATGACCGGGTAAGCCGCGCCTCCCCGAAATTAATAAAAATTAACAGCTCCAATTTTCATACATTCTTTAGCATTCCCCCATATGTTATCGCCTACCCCTAAACCCACAAAATCTTTACCAAATCTACCCCAAATACCATCAAGATAGAGCCGATTCATTAACCCGAAACAAATCCCGGTCAATCAACCCTAGGGTTTCTGCCAAAACCCTAGCAGGCACTTTGTGGTACAAAGGAAGGATAGAGGGAAGTAGCTTTTTGCCGAGCAACCGAGAATCGCGGCTAGTTGGTACTGGGCACTGGGAACAGATCTGGTGTGGTGCTGGCCCCCTGTGATGTTTGCCCGTGCTTTCCCCCGGCAAATTGAATTGGATGGTGGTGTTAACCATGTGGCTGGTGGCAGGATATTGCTTTTTTCATTAACTGGAGCGAGCCAAACAAGGATAATCCTGTATGGAATTGAAAAGTAAAAGTGGCCAGCGCGGTTCTTTGTCTTTGACAGAAAACGCCTCCAATCGTCAATTATATCTACTTCTGGAAGAGCCGAAATTTGTCAAGATTTTGGCCTTAATTTTGGGAGCAGTTTTCGCTTTATTTGCCGCCGCTAATTATCGGGAACAACAAACCCCAAAAAATTTACCCATATTAGAGAAGCCTCAGCACAATTGGGAGTTGTTAAACTCAATTTAGTGCCATTGCAGCCAACCGCATATACAATGACAATTCAAAACCGGGCGATTGCCATTAAATTTGATGCCTATTTGAGCCAAGAAAAATCGCTTAACGCCCAATTAGAGGCTGATTTAAAACATATCACCCAAGCCGCCAATCAAGTGACGGAATCAGGGACTTTTGACTGGCAATTACCACCCTTGGAAGCAGCGGGAGAATTAGCGGAGTCGCTGAAGATGATGGAGGCAATGCAGTTAGCAGCGGAACGAGTGCGAGAGATTGTACTCACATTGAAAAATTTCTCCCGCGTCGATGAAGGGGTAGCCCAGCCGTCAACTTGCATAAGTGCCTGGATAGCACCCTGCTAATTTTGCCAAATCGGATTAAGCATGGGTTTCAAATTGTGCGCCACTACGGGAATTTACCGACGATTGAAGGATATCCCGGCTTACTATCCCAAGTATTTATCAATCTTCTCAGTAATTCTTTGGATGCCCTGGAAGAGAAGGGGTCGGATCAGGAGATTAAGGAAATCACGATTACTACTTCGCTACTGGACGAGGATGCAGTAGAAATCCGCATCGCTGATAATGGACCGGGAATATCCGGTGACGATCGGGACAAGATGTTTAAAACTTTCTTGACGACTAAACCGCAAGGAGTGGGGACGGGTTTGGGGTTGGCGAACCGGTAGGTCGGCGTAGCCATCGCCCTTCCCGTCAAGCAAAACCCCACCTCGGAACTAGCCCAAAAAAATTGAACTCGCCCGAGACAGGCGAGTTGCTAGCAGCAACAGGCAATGAGTAATTCCAGATTACCCATTGCCGATGCTCACTCTACAGATTAGCGGAACATACTGCTAACCGAACTATCTTCATGCACACGCCAGATAGTTTCTCCGAGCAAATTAGCCGTAGAAAGTACCTTAAGCTGAGGAAAGCGTCTGTCTTCGGAAACGGGGATCGTGTTAGTCACGATCACCTCTTCAAACAAGCCGCCAGAGAGGCGATCGGTCGCCGGGGGAGAAAACACCGCATGAGTAGCACAAGCATAAACTTGCCTAGCTCCCTCCTTGCGGAGTAAACGAGCCCCCTCAGAGATCGTGCCTGCAGTATCGATCATGTCATCCACGAGAACCGCCGTTTTGCCTTTCACATCCCCAATCACGTTCATAACTTCCGCAACGTTATGAGCTTGGCGGCGCTTGTCGATAATTGCCAGAGGAGCATCGTTTAACTTTTTCGCAAAAGCTCTCGCACGCGCCACCCCCCCCACATCCGGCGACACTACCACAATATCCTTGAGTTCCTTACTTTTGAGGTAGTCCAAAATTACCGGTGAAGCATATACATGGTCAAATGGGATGTCAAAATAGCCTTGGATTTGGTCTGAGTGCAAATCCATTGCCAGAATCCGACTGGCTCCCGCCTTGACCATCAAGTTCGCCACCAGCTTAGCGGAGATTGACTCTCGGCCCGCCGTTTTGCGATCTGCCCGGGCATAGCCGTAATAAGGAATCACCGCTGTGATTTGCCGAGCTGACGCCCTGCGGCAGGCATCAATCATGATCAGTAATTCCATCAGGTGATCGTTGACCGGCTGGCACGTAGGCTGAATCAAGTAAACATCGCACCCCCGGATTGATTCCTGAATTTGGATGTAAAGTTCTCCATCAGCAAACTTTTTCCGCACCATTGGGCCGAGGTCTATCCCCAGGTAGCGAGCTACTTCTTGAGCCAGGGGGACATTGGCAGATCCAGAAAACAGCCGCAGACGGCTATGATGGCCAACGTTTGCCACAGTCGGCGGAAGGGTTAAGGTAGCAGAACGAATCACAACAGCCCCTCAAAGCACGTTCGTTTATGGCCATCTTATCATCTATTTCTCGAGAGATTTTCTATAAGATTTCTTAAATTTTCTCAGAAACAAGTCAAAAGAGGGCACCGGCAGGGGGAAGTAGGGGCGAACTATTCGGCGCCGCAGCTATTTTAGGCAGACATTGGGGCAGCAGTAAAGAGCGGATCTTAAGTCCGAGCAATTTGGGCACTACCGCACCAGGCAGAGGTGATGGCTACGCCCACCTACAGGTTCCACACGGTATCCCGTCGGGGATCGATACATACCAAGGGAGTAACCCACTCGATCGAGTCCGATCGCCCCCGATCTTCTCGGAGGCAATCCATCATACCAGAGCCCCCGCACCATTGGAGAAATATCCGGCGCCAGGAACATCCCGCCCCGGCCAATCTTCCGGCGGGATGACGGAGCCAGCAAATTTTCCATCTATCTAATTCACCAGTAGTTTGATCAGCTTAAAACACCCCATTAACCAAAACATCAACGGGGCGATGAAAACCCAAGATCAAATCACCCTGGGACCCCATCAAAAAACTGTTTTAAGAACAATAAATTAGTAAACACAGCCCACAGAGCGGATCTAATCTAACTGCCAGGAGCAGAAATCGCCAATATACGGCTCCACAGACTTCGCCTCCAGCCCATCACCGGCTAAGCTGATAATGGCAAAACCGGGGCAGAAATCCTCATCGCCAAACGGAACAGCTAACGCCATTATAAAGACCCTTTCCCAGAAATGCCACCCCTACTGGACCTGATGGGAACTGCCAGAATATAGTTAAGACCCCTTGAATGATCCAATCTCCCATACCGCCATGCAATCACCAATTCCCAACGGCACCAGCCTCCAGAACCGTTATCGCCTCCGGCAAATTTTGGGACAAGGGGGATTTGGCCGCACCTATTTGGCTGAGGACCGAGGAAGGTTTGACGAACTCTGCGCCATCAAAGAATTTATTCCCGGTCAAACAAATCCCGCTTTTGGGCAAAAGGCGCGGGAACTATTCCAAAGAGAAGCCGCCATCCTCTACCAAATCGACCATCCCCAAATCCCTAAATTCCGCGCCCACTTCGAGCAGGAGGGGCGGCTATTTCTGGTGCAAGACTACGTAGCCGGAAAAACCTATCGAAATCTGCTCCATGAGCGAAAAGCCAAAGGAGAGACTTTCTCAGAGGCGGAAATTCGGCACTTGATGGAAAAACTCTTGCCTGTACTTGATGCCATTCACCACCGGGGAATTATTCACCGGGATGTCTCTCCGGAAAATATCATCTCCAGTGATGCTAGCGTCCCCGCTATAACCAGCAACGGCGTTGGCACCTCCCGGCCAGATATGTTGGGCGACCCCGTGTTGATTGACTTCGGAGTAGGCAAGGAATTAGCGGCTCAGACAGCCCGTGACAATGCCATCACCGCCGCATCTTTAGGCAAAATCGGCTATGCCCCAGCCGAACAAATCCAATCTGGTCGCGCCTATCCTAGCAGCGACCTCTACGCCTTGGCGGTAACTACGATCGTACTGCTCACCGGTGTGGAACCCCAACAACTGTTTGATGACACCTTACTTACCTGGCAGTGGGAAAAGTTTTTAATCCAGGATCTTAGTCCAGAATTAACCAACATTCTCAATCGGATGCTCCAGTTAAGACCAGGCGATCGGTATCAAACCGCCAAAGAAGTCATCGCCGCCTTAGCGACAATCCCATCCCCCCTAAGAAATGCCCAACCCCCAGGGGGAGACGGGGAGACGGGGAGTGTGGGGAGTGTGGGGAGTAATCTTCCCCCTCTCCCCGTCACCCCATCACCCCGTCTCCCCGTCACCCCGTCTCCCCGTTAGGGGGTCCAAGAGTATGCCTAAGCCTTATTGCTTTCGATCGCCCATCGCGCCAGTTCGGTGCGGTTGTGCAAGCTAGTTTTCGCTAACATACTGGAAACATGGCTTTCGATCGTCCGCTGGCTGACATTCATCACCTCAGCGATTTCTCGGTTGGACATCCCCCGAGCCACTAGCTGTACCACCTTCATTTCCGTGGGAGTCAGCTCCACGTCAAAAGGCACCTTGATTTTGGGGGTGCTATCCGATCGTCTCGTTTGTTGCTGCATCAGGCGAGAAGCCTGTTTCAGGGATGATTCCACCTGGGCCACCAATTCTTCGGGTTCAAAAGGTTTCACCATATACACGTCCGCCCCGGTACTCAAACCCTTAACCCGGTCTTGGCTTTGACCCTTTGCCGAAAGAAACAGCACCGGAATCCAGTTAGTACGGGCATCTTCCCGAATCTGCTTCACAAATGAATAACCGTCCATTTCCGGCATCATCACATCGCAAATAATCATATCTGGAATCTCCTTAGTCAGGATTTCCATTGCCGAGCGACCGTTGTCAGCCGTCATCACTTCATAGCCGCGAAATTCCAGATAATCCTTAACGAGCAATATCAGGTTAGGATCGTCATCAATCAGTAGCAGTCGTTTTGGCTCGCCTAATGTAGTTCCCGTCATATTTTACTCTCGCCCAAAAGCGAATTGATTTCTATAGTTCAGCCAGCTTCTTTTAAGATTCCTGCTTTCTCAGAACCAGTTGGAAAGCAGCTATTATTCAATTTAATTCACCGCTATCAATGCCAGATTAACTCCAGCTTTCAGCACCCATCTCAAAATAATATAGCACTTGCCTGAATATCTAATTTAAGCTCTGTAATTATATCAGATTTCCCTACATAAATCTACCTCTTCTAATTTACCAGCTACCAATTGTGGCCACCAACCCATAACCATAACCCTTGTCAGATCACACCTAGACTCCCATACCACCATCATCAATCCCTGCAGCCGATCGATTATTCTCCAGACCGAGGGGCTGTGGCAGTCGGCCACATTGGCAAAGGGTGCGTAACAAAGGCGTACTCTTGTACAACCTGATTGCCGATTAAATGTTCTTGAATTATGCGCTCAATTACCGGGGGGGTAGCGGAATGATACCAAACCCCATCGGGATAAACCACCACGATCGGACCTTGAGCGCAAACCCGCAGGCAGTTGGCTTTAGTGCGAAATACATAAGGTGGGCTGGGGTCAGAAGGGTGAGCCGGTGATGGGACCCCGGCAGGTTGGCTTAGGCGCAGTTCTTGGAGGCGTCGTTTTAGGTAGTTCCACGCCTCGATACCCATTTCTTGCGAGCAGCACAGAGGTTTAGTCTGGTTCGCACAGATAAACAGATGGCGTTGAATTTGGGTCAGACCCAAACTCTGAACGCTAACTGCCAAGAGATTGTTGCTGGTTCCCTCTGGGGACTCGGGTTCGGTCTGGGTGGGGCTGCCACTGGGGGCCGCCTTTACGGGATTGGGGGGTTGTTCTGTCATTACCGCCAGAATATGACTCTCTAGTAAATGGGAATCCCGGATTTTCCGTGGTCAGGTTTCCATTCATCATACTATTTCCCGTCCCAAAAATCCCCCCAGGCATTGCCTCCCCATCGCCCCATCCCCCCGTCTCCCCGTCTCCAAGTCCCCCCAGGGGCGTCAAACCGATAGGAAAGTTCGGGAACCCGTACAAAAAAATCACTTGCCGCCAGTGGAGGTAGTCGGCTAAA
This sequence comes from Oscillatoriaceae cyanobacterium M33_DOE_052, assembly GCA_015296065.1. Lineage (GTDB taxonomy): Bacteria > Cyanobacteriota > Cyanobacteriia > Cyanobacteriales > Laspinemataceae > Koinonema. The sequence continues at coordinate 7,027 of DVDU01000299.1, forward strand.
TTAGCACTCAGGATATGAGAGTGCGAACTCCAGATTCCCAGGTTAGAAGCCTGCGAATCTGATGTTACCGGATATCTCCACTGCTAGAGCCACTGGCACGGAGATGCCGGAAAGCAAAAAGCAATTTGTTGTAGGAGAGGATTTTGTATGGCAGCTGTATCTCTTAGCGTCTCCACTGTGAAACCCCTGGGCGATCGCGTATTCGTCAAGGTGAGTGCTTCTGAGGAAAAAACTGCTGGTGGCATTTTACTGCCCGACACCGCCAAAGAAAAGCCCCAAGTAGGCGAAGTAGTGCAAGTCGGCCCCGGCAAGCGGAACGATGACGGATCCCGTCAACCCCTAGAAGTCAAAGTGGGTGACAAGGTTCTCTACTCCAAGTATGCAGGCACTGACATCAAATTAGGCAGCGAAGATTACGTCCTGCTCGCCGAAAAAGACATTTTGGCAGTGGTGGGCTAATCCCCGATCGTCATTCATTCATCATCTCTAACTTGTCATTTGCCAGCAACTATCAGCAAGTGACAAGGCCGAAAAGATAACTCGAACCATTAAGAATCACTTTCATCCCAGACAACGGTCTCACAATTAAGACACAGGACACCTATGGCTAAGCGTATCATCTACAACGAAAATGCTCGTCGCGCCCTAGAAAAAGGGATGGATATCCTCGCGGAAGCAGTAGCGGTCACTCTCGGTCCCAAAGGCCGCAACGTGGTGCTAGAAAAGAAATTTGGCGCTCCCCAAATCGTCAATGATGGCGTCACCATTGCCAAAGAAATCGAACTAGAAGACCACATCGAAAACACCGGCGTGGCTCTGATTCGTCAAGCCGCTTCCAAAACCAACGACGCCGCCGGTGATGGCACCACCACCGCCACCGTCCTCGCCCACGCAATGGTGAAAGAAGGACTGCGCAACGTGGCTGCTGGTGCCAACCCCATCACTCTGAAGCGCGGTATCGACAAAGCTACTGCCTTCTTGGTGGAAAGAATCGCCGAACACGCTCGCCCAGTAGAAGATTCTAAATCCATTGCTCAAGTCGGCACCATCTCCGCTGGTAACGACGAAGAAGTAGGCAAAATGATTGCCGAAGCGATGGAAAAGGTGGGTAAAGAAGGTGTGATTTCCCTCGAAGAGGGCAAGTCCATGACCACCGAACTGGAAATTACCGAAGGGATGCGCTTCGATAAAGGCTACATCTCTCCCTACTTCGTCACCGACACCGAGCGGATGGAAGCCGTCCTGGAGTCTCCCTACATCCTGTTGACGGACAAGAAAATCGGTTTGGTACAAGATTTGGTCCCAGTTCTGGAGCAAGTAGCTCGCTCTGGCAAACCCTTACTGATTATCGCTGAAGATATCGAGAAAGAAGCTCTGGCAACCCTAGTGGTGAACCGGTTGCGGGGTGTGCTGAATGTGGCATCGGTGAAGGCTCCTGGATTTGGCGATCGCCGCAAAGCCATGCTCGAAGACATCGCCATCCTCACCGGCGGTCAACTCATCACCGAAGACGCTGGCTTGAAGCTGGAAAACGCCAAGCTCGATATGCTCGGTCAAGCTCGCCGCATCACCATCACCAAAGACAACACCACCATTGTGGCTGAAGGCAACGAAACCGCCGTCAAGGCTCGTTGCGAACAAATTCGCCGCCAAATGGAAGAAAGCGACTCTAGCTATGACAAAGAAAAACTGCAAGAGCGCTTAGCCAAGCTGGCTGGTGGCGTGGCTGTCATCAAAGTAGGTGCAGCTACTGAAACCGAAATGAAAGACCGCAAACTGCGCCTGGAAGACGCTATCAACGCTACCAAAGCTGCAGTAGAAGAAGGTATCGTCCCCGGCGGTGGCACCACCCTGGCGCACCTAGTTCCCCAACTGGAAGAGTGGGCTAACAACAACCTCACTGGCGAATCTCTCACCGGTGCTACTATCGTTGCCCGCGCTCTGGCAGCTCCCCTGAAGCGCATCGCCCAAAACGCTGGTGAAAACGGCGCCGTCATCGCCGAGCGCGTCAAAGAGAAGCCCTTCGATGTGGGTTACAACGCCGCTACTAACGAATATGTGAATATGTTTGAAGCTGGCATCGTTGACCCCGCCAAGGTGACTCGTTCGGCGCTGCAAAATGCCGCCTCGATCGCCGGAATGGTACTCACCACCGAGTGCATCGTCGTCGATAAGCCCGAACCCAAAGAAAGCGCTCCCGCAGGTGCAGGCGCAGGCGGTGACTTCGATTACTAATTAGTCCTTCGTGATTAGTCCTTGGTCATTTGTTCTTTCACCCATGACCGATGACTAATGACCAGTAGGGTGGGCATTGAATGCCCACCCTACTTTTATTTGCATCTCGCCCTTAAAGTCCCTCTCCCCCTTCTGGTCGAGGGATTTAGGGTGAGGGCTGACCAATGCTTAACTGATTTAAGTCCGAGCCCAATCCCATTTTTATTTGCAATCACTATAACGATCGCCAAATTTCCCTAATTACACTGAATAATTTTGAATTATTTGGCAAAGGTGAGCATAAACCTTATCTAATTCCATAAAATAAGTTGTTTCCGATATTTCATCAGCCGCCACAAAAAATAGCGTAATACCGGGCATGGTGCAGGTTTCTGATTCCAGAATATCGCTGCCTAACACCACTTTTACCGGATTTTCAGGTAGTTGCGAGTTAGTCAGATCCGCCAAGTCTTGTAAAATCTGAAATAGGCGGCGGTAATCATTGTCATCTCGCGGGAGCATGGCAACATATCTTGGCCGCATCGCCGCATCGGGGGTAGATAAATGCCCTTGACAACTAGAATAAGTTATGCAGTTGAATTTTAAGATTAAAGCTACAGTAAGGTCTCTTACTCCCGGTTCGATGGATTTTTTAAAGTAACGATGGTATTTAGAAAGTGCGGGAGAATCGCAACAGGCAGAAGTGCCATCAGTATTGATGTTGCCTTGGGGACTTTGTTTGAAAACTTCATCGGGATTGACTTCTACAAATCTGTCCTCCCAATTAGCGATGAATGCCTCGATTCTGCTTAAATATGTCATTTTTACTTGGGTTGGTTGCCGTGGTTTGGATGGGAACGCCTGGTATGGTGGAAATTAGATGATCATCTCGCTACTTAATGTACCGGTAGGGATCATGGAGGTGGTGAGGGGGGCAGTGACGGGAGAATTCGGTTTAAAATTACTGTTGATTATGTCCTTGGGGGCTGGCTGGTGATATGGAACTGCTATCGCTTATTCTGTCTGGTTTACTGACTTTGATTTCTCCGCTGGGGCTGGCGATCGACTCCGCCGCAGAGCGTAGCATCCGGGCGCGCATCAACAGCGCCGAGGCCCTCGAAGTCCGTTTGGATAATATCCCCAGCTACCAACTGTTAGGGGGAAAAATCAGTAAGTTGCGACTGGCGGCGCGGGGTTTATACGTGACTCCAGATTTCCGGATTGATACTTTGGAACTGGAAACCGACCCCTTGGATGTGGATATCAACCGCCTGCAGCAGCAGTCAGAAACATCTTTATCTCAGCTTTTGCGTCAACCCCTGCGGGGAGCAATGCGCTTGAGAATTACCCAGGCGGATGCAAATCAAGCTCTCCGGTCCCCGGCGGTGCTGGAATATATCCGTCAAATTGGACCGAATTTGACTGCAGATAGTTCGGAAGCCGCGCAAAGACTAGCACAAAGATATCAAATTATCAACCCCAAGGTAGAATTTTTACCGGACGATCGCCTCCGCTTGGCAGCAGAAATCGAAGACCGCCGAGAAAACAAAACTTTGAAGGTAATTTTAGAGTCTGGCTTCACGCTCGCGGGGGGGCGCCAGTTGCAGCTCGTGCAACCGCGAATTTTCTATGGCGATAAACAAGTGCCACAAAGGCTGCTAGACAGACTCGCGGAAAACTTGACCAACCGCCTGGACATCCAGAAATTTGAGACCGAAGGACTAACAGCGCGGGTGTTACAACTACACATCACCGAAGACAGAATCGAAATTGTGGCATGGGTGCGTCTGGCGGCGCCAGAGCAAGCAACCGCCGCCCGGTAGCCTTATTTTTTTCAGGAATTGATCGCCAAACAACTGTAGTTGGGCTGTAGGCTTTCCTTGAGACTATTGCAGGAAAGGGGCGCGGTACAGCCCCACCGGCAGGACGCCGCCGGGGCGATCGCTAATCAATATTTCATCCTCGAGGAGGACTTTTCATATGACAGAACAACAACAAGTAAATCGGAATCCTTGGCCAGTAGTTGCTGGGATATCAGCCTTAGTGTTAGCTGTGGGTGGGGGGACGGCTTGGTGGACTTGGAACTCCCAGAGGTCTATTGAGTCCACCCCTGGAATTTCTATCCCCGTGGAGACACCCCAGGTATCGCCATCGCCGTCGGTTTCCGCTTCCCCTTCGGCTCCTACTGGCATAGAGCAAACGGTACAAATTTACTTGTTCAAAGACGATGGTGGGGAACCCCAAGGCTTGCCCGTACCAGTACAGGTGGCGGCGACAGAACCCACCCAGTTAATCAGTGCCGCATTTGATAAATTGCTCACCGTGACCGCCACGGATCCCAATGCGCCCACAGCTATTCCCCAGGGAACGCAACTGCGTGGCATGAAGGTTGATAGTGATGGCATTCACGTAGATTTGTCGGCTGAGTTTACCACCGGCGGTGGTAGCCAAATGATGATCGGGCGATTGCAGCAGGTGCTTTATACTGCCACTGCTTTGGAGCCTGATGCTAAGGTGTGGATTTCTGTAGAGGGCAAACCTCTGACCCTGTTAGGGGGTGAAGGCTTAGAAGTACCTCAACCCCTGACGCGGCAAGTTTTTAAGTCCGAGTTTATGTTTTAGGTCAGGGTGTGGGGGCGGCCCCGAACCGTTAGGGAAAGTGGCCGTACACCCCTACCTACTTGTGCCCACTCAAGCTCAAGGCGCGGAAAAAGCGGGCTTGGTTTTCGATTCGCTCGGCGAGCCGATCGCACACCAAGTTACACAGTTCAAAAATTAACGGATCCTCCACCCGGTAGTAGGCGGAAGTACCTTCGCTGCGGCGGCTGAGGATGCCCGCTTGTAACATCACTTTCAGATGCTTTGACACATTTGCCTGACTGGTTTGAGTCGCTTCTACCAGTTCTTGCACACATTTCTCTTCTTGGCGGAGCAAGTTTAACAGTTTCAGCCGCATCGGCTCGCTCAAAATGCTGAAATACTCAGCTACTTGCAAGATTACTTCTGGTGGTACTTGCCGCCCTGGTTTCATGTCTTCCATCCCTATCCAACTACTGATACTCTGATTATACCTTTAAACATTTTCATAACAATAGAGTAATTAATTTTTATTGACAATTATTATAAATAAATTATTCCTAAGTCTTGCGCTGGTCCCACACTCGACACACATGGGGCACATATGGGAAAAACTTCATTTAAATGAAAAATATATTTATTGAAGTAAAATACTGAAATGGGGATGGGATGGAGAATTAATATGAGTGCAAGTCATTAGCAAAAGACTTTAGGCAAATGACTTGCGAGCAATGTCAGGGTATTAGTCGGGGGAGATCGTGATTAACACCTGATCAAACTCTACAGAAGTGCCATTTTGCACCTTAATTTCCAAGATTTGGCCAGATACTTCCGCCTCAATCTCGTTCATCAGCTTCATGGCCTCGATAATACATAGGGTTTGACCGACCCGAACCCGATCGCCCGGGTTGACAAAAGGTGGTTCATCCGGGGCTGGGGCGCGGTAAAAAGTGCCCACCATCGGGGACTTCACCTCAACCCATTTCTCGCTACCCGGTGGGGGACTCGATGGCGCAGTCCCAGAGCTAGAGGTAGTAGCCACCTCAGTCGCGCCTTGGGTTCGGCTCCCCTCAGTTCGGGAACTGGTCAGGGGAACTACATCAGGGGCGTTGGTGGGTGCGAGAGCAGCCGCTGGTTCACCAGCGCTGGCGACGCCACCACCGAGCCGCAGCCGAGCTTCCAAGGGAGATAAACTACCCTCTGGGATAGTAGTGCCTTTGCGCACGGTCAGCTCGAAATCATCACTTTTTAAAATCAGCTCGGAAATATCAGTTTTATCGATCGCTGCTAGCAGCTCGCGCAGTTCGTTTAAGTCCATTTGCACAGTTGATCTAACCCCCTTGAAATTAGGGAACGCAAACACACGGAGACGGGGTGACGGGGTGACGGGGTGACGAGGAGACGGGGTGACGGGGTGACGAGGAGACGGGGTGACGGGGACCAGGGGAGTGTGGGGAGGGGTGGGAAGAGGGGGAAGATTACTCCCCACACTCCCCACCGTCCCCACCGTCCCCACCGTCCCCCCGTCACCCTCGGAGAGGGCATTATTCTCTACCGAGATAAGAATCGTTGCGGGTATCGATTTTGATCCGCTCTCCGATGGAGATAAACAAAGGCACCATCACTTGGGCCCCGGTTTCCACGATCGCGGGTTTGCTCCCACCAGTAGCGGTATCACCTTTAATACCGGGGTCAGTTTCGGTAACTTCTAAAATCACGGAGTTAGGCAATTCCACCTCAATCACTTGCGTGCCCCACCGGACGACATTAACTTCCATACCTTCCTTGAGGTACTTAACGCGATCGCCGATTTGATCGGGGTTAAGTCGCGATTCCTCGTAAGTTTCCATATCCATCAGCACGAATTGCTCAGCATCCTTGTAGGTGTATTGCATCGTGCGCTTTTCCAAAGTCGCCTGGGGCACCACTTCCGCAGCGCGGAAAGTTCGCTCCACGACGCTCCCATTCTGGACGTTTTTGAGCTTGGTCCGCACGAAGGCGGAACCTTTTCCGGGTTTGACGTGGAGGAATTCCACCACCCGCCAAACTGCACCATCTAACTCGATCGTGACGCCAGGTCTAAAGTCGTTGCTAGAAATCATCTGTATTTATTTCCTGGAGAGAACCGCCATCAAGCGTGGCGATGACTGGAAAGCAGTAGAGGACCTTTTTTTACCGCTTCCCCATGACAATTTAACCACAGCGCCAGCGCCCCACTCCCAATCGAGTGCTACCACCGCCGAGATTGCCTGGGCCAAGAAACCGGATTTTGACACAGAAACGGGCCTGGTTAGTCTGGCGTTGTGGGCTTCGGTAGTCTTGGGGCGTTCCAGCGGCAATGTAGTCAAGTCGCCACCATACCACTTACAGCGGGCTAGCTCGTTGACGAATATTTTTTACCGACAACAATCGGCATTACATTGTATCCTGAAGCGAAGGTCAGCGAAGCGATCGGCCTCGCCTCCCCAGCACGAAATTATTTTTTTAGCCAAATTTTCAGCGATATCCCACCTGAGACCAGAACAAATCCCCAGCTTACTAGAATTAGATGCCGGGATTGCCCAGCAGTATGGGAAGATGGAAAAATGCAATTTTGTGGTAAAAGATATAAATCCATGCTTCCTTGGAGGGAAAATCGCGCCAGTTTGTGGGCGCGCTTGCTCAAAACCACGCTCTTGGCACTGCTGCTGTTCAACCTGTTTACCGGGTTGAGCTACGCACGGGAGAGCATCTTGCCAGCGGGCAATGCCATCACCGATGCTAAAGCCTTACTGCGCTACGCCTTGCCAATTGACAACCAGAAAGTTAGAGAAATTCAAATCAGCTTGGAAGATATCTCCTTCCAACTGCGGGCTAAACGCTGGAACGGCGTTACCAGCGATATCAGTCGGGCATCCCTGCTCGTAAAAACTCAATTCGAGGGAATTTTGAATGACATCCCCGAAGAGCGACAACCCCGCGCACAAGAGCTGCTGACGCAGATGCAAGGCCAAATAGTCTCTTTGCAGTCAGCGGCGGAAGCCCAGGACAAAGCTCAAACCCTGGCGGCGCGAGATCGTCTTCTCCACAGCATCGGGCAAATCGAAGAGTTGATGGTGAAAGAATTTCCCTTTGAGGTGCCCGCCGAGTACAGCAACCGGCCCCTACTCAAAGGACGCGCCACCGTAGAGGTAACAACCAGCGCCGGTGCTGTCACCGTCATCGTTGACGGGTACAGCGCCCCCGTCACCGCTGGCAATTTTGTGGACTTAGTGCAGCGCGGGTTCTACGATGGTCTGCCCTTCATTCGCTCCGAAGACTTCTACGTTTTACAAACCGGCGACCCACCTGGCCCCGATGAGGGTTTCATCGACCCCAAAACCGGCGTTTATCGCAACGTCCCCTTAGAAGTTCTGGTTCGGGGAGATGAAAAACCCATCTATGGCAGCACCCTAGAAGACTTGGGGATATACTTCGCTGAGCCTGTGTTGCCTTTCTCCGCCTACGGCGCCGTCGCGATGGCTCGACCAGAAGCAGAGCCGGATGGTGGTTCTTCCCAGTTTTTCTTCTTCCTGTTTGAGCCAGAGCTGACCCCAGCCGGTCTCAACTTGCTGGATGGTCGCTATGCCGTCTTTGGCTATGTGGTTGAAGGGGCGGAAATCCTCGGCAAAATCAAAAAGGGTGACAAAATTATCTCTGCCCGAGTTGTACAAGGAGCTGAGAATCTAGTTACCCCTGCCGCCTAGAGTTTCTTTGGGTGTAGGGTGTAGGGTGTAGGGTATCGGGTATCGGGGGTAATACCACTTCTCCCAAACTCTATGTCCTACACCCTCATTTGATAATTAGCAATCATGTTAGTTAGTGATCTTGGAGAAAAGGGACTTTTGGAGCGGTTGCACCGCTTTTGTCCTCCGGAAATTATCGGTGATGATGGCGCCTGTATCGCTTGGGCAGCGCCAGAAAGCTCTCACCTAGTTGTTACTACAGATGTATTGGTCGATGGCGTGCATTTCAGTGATGCTACGACCACTGCAGCTGATGCTGGTTGGCGAGCGGCGGCGGCCAATTTATCGGATTTGGCGGCAATGGGAGCCGTGCCCTTGGGGATTACCGTGGGTTTGGCGGTGAGGGGGGATACTCCGGTAAATTGGGTAGAGGGACTCTATGAGGGGATGGCGGCTTGTTTGGGGAGGTACGCTACGCCAATCTTGGGGGGAGATGTGGTGCGCTCTCCTGTAAATACAATTTCTATTACAGCTTTTGGCTGGGGCGACCCAGAAATGACGATTCGCCGCGCCAATGCTCAACTGGGGGATGCGATCGTGGTGACCGGATGGCATGGGGCCTCTCGCGCCGGGTTGGAATTGCTGCTGCACCCAGAAAAAGGAACGATTTTGAGTGCGCAGACGCGCCAAAACTTCATTGAGGCGCATCGGCGTCCGCGTCCGCGTCTTGACGTAAGGGAAATTTTGTGGGATGTGAAATCATCTATGAGCGCATCGCCCCTGCGGGTAGCAGGGATGGATAGTAGTGATGGCTTAGCTGATGCCATATGTCAAATCGCCGCTGCCAGTGGTTGTGGCGCTACTATTGAGCGGGGCTTGATTCCGATGCCACCCGCTTTGACGGCGTGGCTGGGTGAGGAGACAGCAATAGATTGGGCTTTATATGGTGGGGAAGATTTTGAGTTGGTGTTGTGTCTGCCACCGGAAAGCGCCCGTGTCTTGGTGGGAAAATTGAAGCGTCCAGGGGCGATCGTGGGCTATATCACGATGGAGCCTGAAGTTTGGCTGCGCGATCGCAATGGGGTATATCCAGAGCAGGAATTAAGCCGCAGCTTAGGATTTCAGCATTTTTGAATTGAGAATTTAGATTAGGTAGGAAATCTAAACTCTCAATTCTCAGTTTTGACCTAGGGCGCTACCTTAAGCCACCCATTTGTCGGCAGCGAGTTCCGCTAAGTCAACGACCCGCTGACTGTAGCCCCACTCGTTATCATACCAAGCGATGACTTTTACCAAGTCTCCATCCATCACCATCGTCAAGCTGGAATCGACGATCGAGGACTCATCAGTGCCTTTATAGTCGCCAGAAACTAAAGGCAAGTCGCTGTAAGCCAAGATTCCTTTCAGAGAACCATTAGCCGCTTCCTGTAGAGCCTCATTGACTTCCTCAGTAAAAGTCTTTTTCTGCACTGTCGCCACAAAGTCAACCACAGAAACGTTGGGAGTGGGCACCCGCAAGGCAATCCCATTCAGCTTACCAGCCATTTCCGGGATTACCAGAGCCACAGCTTTAGCAGCACCAGTGGTAGTGGGGACAATGTTCAGAGCAGCGGCTCGGGCTCGACGCACATCCCGGTGGCTAGCATCGAGCAAACGCTGGTCGCCAGTGTAACTGTGGGTCGTGGTCATGGTGCCTTTGATGATGCCAAAGCGTTCGTGGAGGACCTTAACCACGGGAGCCAAACAGTTAGTGGTGCAGCTCGCGTTACTGAGAATGGCGTAATCTTCGTGCTTATAACTGTGGTGGTTGACCCCCATCACATAGGTGCCGATATTGCTACCTTTACCGGGGGCGGTAATCAGCACTTTCTTGGCGCCAGCTTGGATATGTTTGGATGCTCCGGGATTGTCAATAAAGACACCTGTGGATTCAATTACCAAGTCGATTCCCCATTCTGCCCAAGGCAAGTTTAAGGGGTTGCGATCGGACACGCATTTAACTGTTTTGCCGTTGACGGTAATCGAATTGTCATCAGCACTAATATCCGCATTTAACTTGCCGAGCATAGAATCATACTTCAGCAAGTGAGAATTGGTTTTTGGGTCTGAGGTGTCGTTGATGGCGACTACATCAAGATTACTATTTTGGCGAGTCAGCCAGCAGCGCATGAAGTTGCGCCCGATGCGTCCGAAACCGTTGATTGCTACTCTTATCACTATTAGAATTTTTCCCGCTGTGGTACTTCCGCTCCCCCCACCCCTTGCGGTGGGGCAGGTGAGGCAGCGGTTATCGGAAAGCGGGGCGGGATATTTGCCGCTTCCGGAAATACAATATCAATTTGTCCAGGCAGAAGTTGATCAAAGCCGTTTGACCTCAGATGAGAGTCCCGGCGCCAAACAACAGAGAAACCACAGAGGGTGGCGAGAGCCGATCTATACCCGGGAGTGAGGGCAACTCAGAAAGCTATCCCAGAAATACTTCCCGGTCTTGACTTGGGTTTAAACCCAGGAAAGTTGGTCAACATATGGCCGGATTTCCATACAGCGCTGATTGCGACCAAAGTATTTGACTTTGGGTATTGACAATCTTGCGCTTATATGTAGCGGCTTGTGGCCGGTAGGGTCAAAAGCGCAGGCCACGCTTTTGACCCACATCATATCGTAAAGTTGACCGCGCATTTTCACAAAAGCGCATTTGAGATTTTAAAATTTCTGTTCCTTTTCCATCAGATGTCACCAGAAGCCTGACCGGTTACAGTCGATCCCGAAAACAGTCTTTTGAGGATTATCCTCCCCTCGAGCCTAAAATGATGGCAAAACCTGTGGACTTTCCGGAGCGGGGGGCGCGATCGCTGTGAGTTACTTATTGACAATTATTCATATTCCTGCGTAGTTAGCGAGCCAGTCCGGCACCTGCGATTACCATGCCCTATCCGGCTGAAGAGCAGCGGTGTTTGTGGCGCGGCGGCTCCAGCCCGATTCTTTATTTGGTAGGGATATAATAACAGATTAATGATTAGATATAAAGACCGGGGAGATGATGCCAGAGAAAATAGAGGGAATGCAAAACCTAAAAAGTGTGTTAGGAAAGTGAGGGGAAACCTGAACCAGGCAGAGAAAATATCAGGAAAGGGACTAGCCATGACTGTATTTGACTGTCAAATGAAGGTTGAGGTGGGTTGCACAGCCCAGTTTGATGACTTTGACAAAGCGAGGGAGCGCAAAAAAAAAATACCTGATATGATATCGCTTGTTATCGGTTCGGTGTGGTGTGGTGAGTAAGGAGCTGCAAATGCAAAATCAGATTGATTTCAGCGGGAGACCTTTCCATTTCATCGGCATTGGTGGGATTGGAATGTCAGCTTTAGCATATATTCTCGCCAAGAGCCAATGGCCAGTGTATGGCTCGGATATTCGCTCCAGCCATATCACCCAGAGCCTGCAAGAAATAGGTGCCCATATATTCTGGCATCAAGATGCCAGCAATTTAGATTTTTTTCGGCAAAGGAGCGAACTGGCAGAAAAACATTTGGTATCGGTGGTAGCTTCAGAGTTAGGAGAGTCGGGGTTAACAGCGATCGCGCCTAGAACAGAAGTCAGCAAAGGTGTGAAGGTGTCAGGGGATTGGTTGCCTCAAGTGATCTGCTCCACAGCGATCAATCGGAGTAATGAGGAATATCGAGCTGCCCTAGATTTGGGATGCCCGATATTCCACCGCTCGGATCTACTGGCGGCGTTGATGGGGCAGTATCCTCAAAGCATCGCGGTAGCGGGAACCCACGGGAAAACAACCACCAGCAGCGCCATCGGCTATATGTTGTTGTCCGCAGGACTCGACCCGACGATCGTGGTTGGGGGAGAGGTGAATGCCTGGGGTGGCAATGCCAGGATGGGGAACAGTCCATTATTCGTGGCGGAAGCCGATGAGTCTGATGGTTCCCTGGTGAAACTAGCCGCAAAAATCGGTGTAGTGACTAATATAGAGTTGGATCATCCAGACCACTACGAAAGCATCGAGCAGGTAGTGGCAACGTTCCAGGGGTTCCAGCAGCAATGTGAAACCCTGATCGGGTCGATCGACTGCCCCATCGTCCGAGAACGCCTGCAACCGAGCGTGTCTTACAGCTTGCGGCCAGAAGCGGGAGCCGATTACACAGTAGATTGCGTGGCCTATCGAGCTGATGGGACGACGGCAAGAGTGTGGGAACACGGAGCCATCTTAGGTCAGCTTTCCCTGTCTCTGTTGGGTGAACACAACCTCAGTAATGCGCTGGCAGTGGTGGCAGTGGGCCGATGGTTGGGGTTGGATTTTGAGACGATCGCCGCCGGTTTGGCCAACTTTGAAGGGAGCCGCCGCCGGTTTGAACGACGGGGAGAGGCTAATGGCATCTTGTTTGTCGATGACTATGCCCACCACCCGAGCGAAATTCGTGCCACCCTGAGTTCAGCTAGGCTAAATGCTAAGGGATTGGGAGTCACTGCACCCAGAAGGGTAGTGGCCATTTTCCAACCCCATCGCTACAGTCGCACGGAAGCATTTTTGTCGGAGTTTGCCGAATCCTTTGGCGAAGCCGATCTAGTGGTAGTAAGTGATATTTACAGTGCAGGGGAACCAAATTTAGGCAAAATCAGTGGGAAAACAGTGGCAGAGGCTGTATCCAAACATCACCCGCGAGTGCATTACCAATCATCTCTGGAGTCGGTGGCGGAGTTTCTCAAGGAAACCTTGATGCCTGGGGATCTAGCTCTGTTTCTCGGAGCGGGAAATTTGAATCAAATGATCCCGGAATTGATGGCTTTTCATCGCGAATTCGCCGCACCTGCTTCTTCCCGCCACCCCGCTTAATTTTTACGCCTTCAGGCGTAGCGATCCCAGGCAGCAGGAGCTTCCCCTTGGTGGAGGGGGCACCTGTTTGATTGACCCCAGCATTACTATGCTGGGGGCTGGCGGGCAGAAGTATTTGCCTATGGCGCCAAGAAGCGCACCCATGCCCGCAATTTAGTCCCACTTTGGCTTACTTACCTGGAAGATTATGACTATTTCCCATGAACCGCTGATAGCTGTAAATGCGGCCAAGGCCAACGCCACGACCAAATCTCATGAGCCAAAAGCCAAACAGCTTGTTACTGATGGCTCGATGTATTTGCCTGGGACTGATTGTGCAGTCAAATCACAGATTTCTTTTGCCACGCTCACTTCGTTTCGCGTCGGTGGGCCAGCGCAGTGGTATGTATCGCCACGAAATTTGGAGGAACTGAAGGCTAGTTTCCAGTGGGCGAATGCGCGGAATTTGCCAGTGACTTTGGTGGGTGCTGGGTCGAATTTGCTGGTGAGCGATCGGGGCTTACCGGGACTGTCGATCGGCACCCGCAACCTGCGTTATACCCACTTCGATCCAGAAACGGGCACAGTGCGGGCAGCCGCCGGTCAGTCTCTCGCCCGTCTAGCGTGGAAAGCCGCTGAACTGGGTTGGGAAGGCATGGAGTGGGCAGTAGGCATTCCGGGCACTGTGGGGGGAGCTGTGGTGATGAATGCTGGTGCCCACGGCACTAGCACCGCCGATATCCTAGTCAATACGGTGGTACTCGACCCCAAGGGTAATGTGGAAGTTCTCGAAGTCGCCGACTTGGGTTACAGGTATCGCACCTCGGAGCTGCAGGCATTGGCACAGAGTGCCCCAGGACGCTACAGCGATCGCTCCGTGGTGGAAGCCACCTTCGCCCTCAAACCCGGTGCTGACCCAGATCGGGTCACTGCTAACACCGCTGAGCAGTTAGAACACCGGCGCAACACCCAGCCTTACCACTTGCCTAGCTGCGGCAGCGTGTTCCGCAATCCAGAAGGCCCTCACGGTGCCGGGTGGTTAGTGGAGCAAACCGGCCTCAAGGGCTACCAAATTGGTGCTGCCCGTGTGGCGGAGCGTCACGCCAACTTTATTCTGAACTGTGGCGGTGCCACTGCTAATGATATCTTCCAACTGATCTATTACGTTCAGGCGCAGGTGCAACAGCGCTGGTCTGTGACTCTGGAACCAGAAGTGCGGATCCTCGGGGAGTTTCCCCAAATGTAGCTACCACAGGTCTAACCAACACCAGAGCTTTTTTCCTCCCCACCCGTGGTGAAGAAAAAAGCTCCCGTGTTCTGGAGTAGCTCTGGCGTTTGACAATTGACAATTGACAATTGATAATTACTAATTATTAATCATTAATTATCAATTATCAATTATCAATTATCAATTATCATCGGGATTTGGTACGCCCCTGAGTTAAAATGCACAAATTGCTACAGCGAGCAAGGCGGTGGTTTGGTGCATTGTCACCAAATACGATCATCGGTGTGATGATGCTGACGCGAGGACCCTCATGTCATCGATGCTCCTGAGTCAGAATAATAGAAACTAACGTTTAACCCATACAGAGTCAACCAGTTATGGCAAAAGGACAGGGATTCGGCTTCGGTCTCGGAAAAATGAAAGAGCTAACCGAAGCTTTCAAAAAAGCTCAGCAGGTGCAAGAGGGAGCCAAAAGGCTTCAGGAAGAATTAGATCAGCTCGAAGTAGAAGGAGTTGCTGGCGGTGGTTTGGTGAAATTCTACTTGAGTGGCAACCAAGAACCCCGACGGGTGGAAATTTCCCCCGATGTTCTCGGTGAGGGAGCTGATGTGGTGGCTAGCCTGGTGGCGGAGGCGGCGATAGATGCTTATCAAAAGTCCACCGCCACTATGCGCGAGCGGATGGAAGAATTGACCGGCGGACTGAATCTGCCCGGATTGTAGTTGGGCTTCAGCCCAATGTTTGTACCCTTCGACTCTGCTCAGGGCTTTCTTTGGGCTTGAGCCCCTTGGTCGGGGCAATTGATCAATTGCCCCCACTACGTTGCGAAAATTGCTAATTGAGGACGATGCCCTATAAACTCCTATTTGTCTGCCTTGGTAATATCTGCCGTAGTCCAGCCGCCGAAAACATTATGAACTATTTGGTAGCGGAAAAAAATATGGCTGGCAGGATCTGGTGTGATTCGGCGGGCACTTCTAGTTATCATGTGGGGAGTTCGCCTGACCAGCGCATGGTAGCGGCTGCAAGAAAGAGAGGGATGCAGTTTACAGGTAAATCACGCCAGTTAGAAAAGGCAGATTTAGAGAAATTCGATCTGATTCTGGCGATGGATCGAGAAAATTACAGGGATATTCTGGCGCTTGATCCCCAGGGAAAATATCGCGAGAAAGTGCGGATGATGTGCGATTTTTGTCGCCACCACCAAACGAAGGAAGTGCCGGATCCGTATTATGGCGGTCCTGATGGATTTGACCGGGTGATCGATTTGCTGTGGGATGCTTGCACGGGGTTGCTAGAAGATGTGACCCGTCTCCCCGGAGGGGAGCCAGAAATAGAAGGCGGGCCGGGAGGCTCAAGTCTGGATGGTGCTGGCTAAATCAGATGGTGTTCGATCGCGAAGCGAACTAAGTGAGCGCGGTTGGCGGTGTCGGTTTTCCGCAGGAGGCTGCTGACGTATTTTTCGACGGTGCGGGGGCTGAGGTGGAGCCGATCGCCAATCCCCCCATTAGAAAGACCCATCGCCAGTAGTTGCAAAACTTCTGTTTCTCTGGTGCTGAGGCTGATTGGGGGAACGATCGGTGGTGCGGTGGTACTAGGGGGGGCGACTGAGGGAGCCGCAAAGTGCCACTCGGCTTGAATGAGCTGCGATCGCTCCAAAAGATTTCTAATCACCGCCCCCAACTCCTCCAGCTCAAACGGCTTTGGCAAGTAAATATCACAACCAAGCTGATAGCCAAGAATTCGCTCTTGTGTCTTGGCGTGGGCCGTCAAGAAAATCACTGGTAATAACCGCATGGATGGGATTTGTCGGATTTGCTTCACCAGTTCAAAACCATCCATCTCAGGCATCACTGCATCTGTCACTATCAACTGAGGTCGATAAGCCTTCAGAGACGCTAGCGCCTCTTTGCCATTCTCAGCGACTAAGACTGAGTAACCGCAAAATTCCAGGTAATCGCCCACTGCCAAGCGAATGCCTGCATCGTCATCCACAACCAGAATCGTCAACGGCATGAGGAACTTAATAATTGATAATTGATAATTAACAATTAACAATCAATAATTATTAATTGTTAATTGTTTAAGTGATAATTAATAATTAGCAATTAATCATTAATAATTAAGCATTAATAATTGTCTAATTATCAATGCTCAATTGTCAATTATCAATTATCAATTGTTAATTGTTTAAGAATCAGCTTTGAAGGATGCCAGAACTGTGGCGGGTTTGCCCCAATTGCCCTGTAAAAACACAGAACGCCGATTCGCCGCCAGGTGGCGCAGAATCTGGTAAACAGTTTCTACCTGCGCCTCTGCCCCCGCCTTGGTCGCCAGAGCCTCCAGAGATAAGGGGGCAGCTTCAGCTTGCAGGACCTTGATGAGGCGGTTTTGCAGTTCCAGGATGCTAGCCGCCGCCTTCTTGCCTGCTTCCACTCCCGGTTGATGATAGGCGTTGATATTAATCAGCTCGGCATAAAGTCCCACCACCCGCTCATAGAGGGCAATTAAAGCGCCCACGGTGCGGGGATTGACTTGGGGAATGGTGACAGTGATGGAATCTCGCCCATTTTCATAAAGGGCTTGGCGGGTGCCCAAGAGGAAGCCACACAGGTAATCGCCGGTGGTGACTCCGGTTTCTACTTCTGGGCTTGGTCCGGTGCGGTCTTCCAAGACTTCGATAAATGTGGCGAAGAAGTTGGGGACGCCTTCGCGCAGTTGCTGGACGAAGGCGTGCTGGTCTGTGGAGCCTTTGTTGCCGTAAACGGCAATTCCTTGATAGACAGTGTTGCCGTCTAGGTCTTTTTCTTTGCCTAGAGATTCCATAATTAGCTGCTGTAGATAGCGGCTGAATAGGAGCAGGCTGTCTTTGTAAGGCAATACCACCATGTCTTTTTCGCCACGTCCGTTACCGGCATAGTACCAGGACATGGCCATGAGGGCGGCGGGATTAGTTTTGATGTCTGGTTGGCGGGTGGCGGTGTCCATGAGTTTTGCGCCTGCGAGCAGCTCACGAATGGCGATTCCCTGTAAGGCGGCGGGGAGTAATCCGACGGCGGACATTTCTGAGGTGCGTCCTCCTACCCAGTCTTCCATTGGGAAGGTGGTTAACCAACCTTCGGAACGGGCTTGTTTGTCCAATTTGCTATCGATACCGGTGATGGCGACGGCGTGCTGAGGAAAGTTGAGCTGGGCTTGGGCGAAGGCGTGCTGCACTTCTATCATGCCGTTGCGGGTATCGGGGGTGCCGCCGGATTTGGAGATGACGAGGACGAGGGTGGTACTGAGGCGGTATTGGAGGCGGTGGATGATGCGATCGATTCCGGCGGGGTCGGTGTTGTCGATAAAGTGAATTGCCAGGGGTGGTAGGTCCGGGGCGAGGGCTTCGGCGACGAACATCGGACCGAGGGCGGAACCGCCAATGCCGATCGAGAGAACGTCGGTGAATTTTGGGGCGTTGGGGGGATGAATGGCACCCGAGTGGATTTTGGCGGTAAAGTCTTCGATCGCCTCTAAGGTCGCGACGATGCGCTGTTTGATTTCCGGGTGATCCTTCGGTGCCAAGTCCGGGTCTCGCAGCCAGTAGTGACCCACCATCCGGTTTTCGTCCGGGTTGGCGATGCTGCCAGCTTCTAAGTCCGCCATCTGCGCGAAAGCCTTGTCAAACTTGGGCTGTAAGCTATTGATCAAGTTGCTATCAAACTGCATCCGACTGACATCCACGAATAGGGAAAGCTCTTGGTGGTAGTAGAGCCACTCTTGATAGCGTTGCCATAGTGTAGTTCCATCCATAAAACAATCTCAATTTCTAATTCTTTCCAACAACAGTTTATAGATGCTCGTGGTGTGCGGGCTAGAGAATCGCCAATTGTCACTGGTAACATGTCCGATATCCCTTCAGGGGTTAGAAGACCAAACCCCCGACAAATGACCAATGACCAAGGACAAAGGACATAAATAGTTACCAGTTGTTTATTGGTTATTTAACCCGACTTCCTCCTCCCCACCCCCGGGGTGGGGAGAATCCGGAGGAATTTGACCAAATGACCTGTGACTTCTATGGCCACTAGATAGTCATCAAGAGTGAATCGGTAAAAGATGGGACTGACACTGAGCTGCCTGAGTTCGGGCAAATCCTCGATCCGGTTGAGCTGAGGGAATTTAAAAAAGACAAACTCATAGACTCGCTTGTAGGCAGGGGCTGGCAAGCGATGGAGATCGAGCAAAAACAGCCTGCTGTAGCGCACTTCAAGGAACATAGGCGCAGCGGCAAAATATGGTTCACATAAAGGCCAAGAACTGGATGGCTTCCTCGCGAGTGAGGGTATCTCCCGGTTGGAGGGTTTCCTGGGCTTGACGAACGGCTCTGAGCATATATATGTCATAGTACAGGGGTCTGAGGGCACTCAAGAGCGGTTCTAAAGCCCGATCGGGGAAATTATCTAGCTCATCGGAGATTTCCGAGAGCAGTTGCTGCATCTGGCTTTTAACATTCATAGGTTAGTATTGGGGATGGTTCATTGATAATTAATAATTGATAATTGATAATTGATAATTGATAATTGATCAATTGTCAATTATCACGGGGTTGGGGCTGGAAAAGGGTATTGAGCGCCTCGGTGAGAGTACCAGCCATAACGATGCGGTTTTCATAAGCAACGATAACCCGGGCTAAAGTGGGCAAGCTGTTCTGTTCCGCTTCTAAATAGAGGGGCTCCACATAGAGGAGAGACTTTTCGATCGGGATAACTAAAAGATTACCCTGAATGACGCGGGAACCCTGGCGGTTCCAAAGGCTAATCTGTTGGGAGATGTCTGGGTCTTGGTTAATCCGCGCTTCTATCTGCTCTGGTCCGTAGATGAGGCGCTGTTTGGGGAACTGATAAAGCAGCAGCTTACCATAATTATTGCCATCGGAGCGACCAGCGAGCCAGCCGATCAGGTTGTTACGGCGGGTGGGAGTGAAGGGGTGCAGGAGGATAAACTCTTCGTCAGCGAAGGCGGGCAGTTTGAAGATGAGATAATAAGGCGCCACTGGGCGGGGTTCGCTGCCGTAGATTTCTTGTGGTACTTGCCACTGATCTTCCCGGTTGTAGAACACCTGGGGGTCAGTCATATGGTAATCGAGCAGGCGTTCTGATTGGATTTCAAACAAATCGACGGGATAGCGGATGTGGCTGCGCAGGGATGCAGGCATGGCCTCTAAGGGTTGGAACATGCCAGGGAAAATGGCTTGCCAGCTTTGGATTATGGGGTCGGTGGGGTCAGCAACGTAGAAATCGACTAAGCCGTTGTAGGCGTCGATGACGACTTTTACTGAGTTGCGGATATAGTTGAATTGATCTTCGCTGGGTTCAGAGTAGGGGTAGTATTGGCTGGTGGTATAGGCATCGACAATCCAGTAGAGGTAGTTTTGGGCGATCGGGGTGGGAGGCTGACCTCTGTCTTGCAGCTTGGCATTGGCTACGACTAAATAAGGGTCCTTGTCATAGTGCAAAAAGGGGGCAATGCTGGTAATCCGCTGTTTGATATTGCGGCGGTATAGGACTTTGGTTTCTGGGGTTAAGTTGTTGGTAAAGAGCATTTGCCAGCTTTTGAGATATTTGGCAAATACTAGGCGGCGCCACCAATTGCTCAGGGGTACTCC
Organism: Oscillatoriaceae cyanobacterium M33_DOE_052; assembly: GCA_015296065.1. GTDB lineage: Bacteria > Cyanobacteriota > Cyanobacteriia > Cyanobacteriales > Laspinemataceae > Koinonema. The sequence continues at coordinate 27,222 of DVDU01000299.1, forward strand.
CCCAGCACCGCTGTAGTTGTGGTAGGCGTTGTCTTCTCCTTTGGGATAGTCGAGTTCTGGCACTTTGCTGGGAGCCATGACGTAGGTGTTGGCGATTTCACCGTAGTAGATGCGGGGATGGCTGATGGGAATGCTGGCACGAATTCGATCTTCTGAAGTGTTTAAAGTCCCAGCGGTATCGCCGCTGATATCTTTGACAAAGTAGTAGGGTAATCCTTCTGGTCCGGCCATATTCACCGGGGAGAGGGTGAAACCGTAGCCGTGGGTATAAACTAGGTGCTGGTTGACCCAGGTTTGGGCGGCTGGGGTGATGGAGGTAAAATCGAGTTCGCGGGCGGCGATGAGGACTTGTTGTTTTTCGGTTTGGGGTTGGTTGGGGCGGGGTGATTCTGTTTTGAGGGTGTAGCGATCGATATCGGCATCGGGGAATTGATAGTAAGGGCGGATTTGCTGTAGTTGCCGATTGGTTTGCAGCAGGGGACGGCTATCCCAGAGGCGGATATTGCCGATCGTCAGGTCATTGTTTTGAATATCTGCCCGGTTCAGTTTGCCTTCGGGGTCGAAGGGATAGGCTTCAATGTTATCTAAGCCAAAGGCTTGGCGGGTAAAAGCAATGCTGCGTTGGAGGTATGGCTGCTCTCGCTCTAGCTCCGAAGGTTGCACTACCAACCGCTGCACCACTGTGGGGAGAAAATAGTCTGCTGCCAGCATCAGCCCCAGATAAAACAGTAGTAAAGTTCTGAGGGTGGGTAAATAAGAAGGCTTAAAAGGTGGCAGACGCTGGGATTTTTTGGCCGTAGGGGCGATTCGCGAATCGTCAGGAGCGATTCGCGAATCGCTCCTACTCTGGGACTGCCTGTTTTTCAGGTCAGAAGAGCTGACGATCGCTTTTGAGAGGAGGTTAATCGAGATTGCTAGTGCCGAAAGCGCGAGGATGATATCTACTGGTAGCTGCACGTTCACATCTGTGAAACCGGCGCCATAACTAACGCCTCGGGTGGAATAAAGCAACTCATAGCAATCGAGCCAGTAGCCACCAGCCACCAATAGCATGAAGCCGCCCCCCAACCCGTTGAGGTGGCGCCGCTGCCCGGGAGAAAATCCGGGAAAGATGCCTTCGCTGAGGCTGTTGCCAGAAGTAAGGTAAATCAGCCCCACGGCGGCGAAAGCAAATAAAAATATGCCTTTGAGCCAAAATTCCAAGAGCTTCCACAGGGGCAGAGCGAAGATGTAAAAGCTGATATCTTGATTAAATAGCGGGTCGGAGATATTAAATGCGGTGGGGTGCAAAAATAGCAGCACCTGTGCCCAGTGGGCGGAGAGGATGTAGGCATTGCCGATCAGGAGAAGAACGGCGCCAGCAATCAAAAAGCGTTGTTGCACGGTGCAAGCTATGGCTACCACTAGCACCACCACCAGTAAATAAGGTTGGGATTGGATTTGCCGCAGCAACCGCCCCAGCTCATCCCAGCCCAGCGCTTGGGGCACTTTCAAGGGCAATGGGCTTAAGCCTGCTTCTGTGCCAATGCTTTGTAGCCCTGACGGTTCGGCGGCGGGAGCCCACCAATAGGTCAGGGCGATTTGGCTGTAATAAAAGACGATCGTCCCTAATACCAGACCCAAAATTAGCACTATGGGTAGCAGCCAGCGCAGAGTGAGAGGGCTGGTGGGCGCTGGCGCCCCTGGGAGGGGAACTATTGGCCCGTCGTATTTCAGTTGTTTGGCTAGGAGTAGGTTGCCCAAGAGAAAGCCGCTGCTGACCCCTAAGCCCACAATTAGTAGGATGCTGCGCATCATCAGCAGCAGTGAAAAAACTTGGGCATATCCTACGGTTTGGAACCAGAGGTTTTCTGCTGTGAATTTTACTAGCACATCGAAGCCCAGCCACAGCCCCACTACAGTTAGGATGACGGCGGGAAAGATGCTTTTTTTCTTTGTCATTTGAATTGATAATTGATAATTGATAATTGATAATTGATAATTGATAATTGATAATTGATGATTGATGATTGATGATTGATGATTATCAATTATCAATTATTTGTTTGGTTGATTTTATGATTGAGGTTAATAGTCTTAAAAGCTCGATGCAATCTTGGTTGATGGAGTTGAAGCCTTTTAAGTCTATATAACCACCTTTGTGTAATAATTCTAGCCAATATTGAGTTTCGTTGGCTTCTTTGAGGGCGATCGCCAATTTATGAATGAAGTCGGCACGACTTTCGCCGTGTTCTGCTTCGCGAACTAAGGCGCCGATTGCTGTACCACTCCGCAGAAGTTGCTTAGAGAGAACATACTCACGTTTTTCTTGATTGAGATACTGGAATAGTTTCACAATCCGCAAGGCAAATGAAAATGATTTATCCTTAATAACATTATTTTTCATTATTATCAATTATCAATTATCAATTATCAATTATCAATTATCAATTATCAATTATCAATTATCAATTATCATACAGAGGTGGCGGGGTTCTAATGGTGATGTGGAATTAAAATTTTGATTGCTGCTCAGGTAATCCTGCGCCAAATCACAACCCAAAATCAGCAACTCTTCTACATCTAAATTCCACAAAATCACCTGACCATCATCCCCCGCTGCCGCCAGTTGCTTGCCGTCGTGAGAAAAACTGATACTGCGGACTCGCCCACTGTGAGCCAGAGTTTTGAGCAGGGTTCCGTCCCGGTGCCACAGTTTCACTGTGTTGTCTGTGCTACCAGTAGCCACTGTCTGGCTGTCGGGAGAAAAGCTGACGCTGGTAACAAGTCCAGTATGGCGCAGAATGCTCAGGGGGGTGCCGTCCCGTCGCCAGAGCCGAGCGGATCCGTGGGCGCTGGCAGTAGCAATTAGTTTCCCGTCGGGGGAAAAGCTGACATCATAAACGTGGGTGGTGTGGTCGTCTAAAATTTGCTGAAAATTGCCGTCTTCATCCCAGAGAATCACTGCATGGTCGTTGCTGGCGCTGGCTAACAGTTTACCTTTGGGGCTGAAACTAACGCTCTGCACGGCTTTTTGGTGTCTGGTTAAAGTGTTCAGCAATTGGCCGTCAGCGACTCGCCAGAGTTTGACGGTGTTATCGTTGCTGGCAGTGGCGAGGAGCTGGCTGTTGCGGTTGAAACTGGCACTGTTGACGGTGCTGTAATGGCCGGACAAGGTTTTGAGTAATTTGCCGTCGGTTAAACGCCAGATTTTTACGGTGTTATCGCTGCTGACGCTGGCGAGCAGTCTGCCATCGGGGGAAAATACGACTCTTAAAACTGCCCCGGTGTGTCCTGTAAGGGTATGGACTAAGCTGCCTTGGCGGTTCCACAGTTTAATTGTTTTATCTTCACCCCCAGTGGCGATGAGTTTGCCTCCTGGCCCAAAACTAACGCTGCGAATTCCTCGGGACGATCGGGGCAGAGTGCTTAATTTCCAAGGGTTGAGGCTCCACAACCTGACGGTTTCATCAACGCTGGCGGTGGCAATGTAGCTGCCATTAGGACTGAAACTGACGCTGTAGGCAGGGGCGCTATGGCCTTTGAGGGTGTCGCGCAGTACGCCGTCTTGGCTCCAGATTTTTACTGTTTGGTCGTAACTGGCGGTGGCGAGGAGCTGGCTGTCAGGACTCCAAGCGACGTTACGCACTGAGCTGGTGTGACTTTCGAGGGTGTGGAGTAGGGTGGCACGATCGTTCGCCTCTTGGTTTAAATTCCAGATTTTGGCGGTGTTGTCGTTGCTGGCGGTGGCGAGGTGCTGTCCGTCGGGGCTGAAACTGACGCTGTAAACTGAGTCTGTATGTCCGGTTAGGGTTTGGCGTGGGGTCGAACTGCTGTTCGCTCCTCGGGTTAAATTCCAGAGTTTGGCGGTTTGGTCGCTCCCGGCGGTGGCTAAGGTGCTGCCATCTGGGGAAATGGCGATACCATTGACCCAGCCTTGATGGGCTTTCCAGGTTGATTTGAGCTGCCCTTGGATTGTCCAGAGTTTGACTGTGCCATCGGCTCCGGCGCTGGCAATGATTTGGCGATCGGGACTGATGGCGATGCTGGTGATTTTGTCTTGCTGCGCTTGAATGGTTCGGGAAAGAGAAACCATAGAAACTGGGCTGGTTTGATCTGCGGGGTTGCTCTGGTCTAGATTCCAGATTTTAATGGTGTCGTCGTAACTGCCTGTAGCGAGTATTTTGCCATTGGGACTCCAAGCGACGCTACGCACGGGTTGGCTGTGGTCAAGGGTGGCGATGAGGGTGCCTTCTGGGGTCCAGATTTTGGCGGTGTTGTCGTCGCTGGCGGTGGCGAGGTGTTGTCCGTTGGGGCTAAAACTGACGCTGATGATGGTTTTGGTGTGACCTTCTAAGCGGTTGCGCTCTTTTAAGCTGTAAACGATTTCTTGCAGGTTCATCACGACGCGGATTTTGGTATCGGCGCTGATGCCGATCGCCTCCCGCAGAGCGCTGGCAGCTTTGAGGCTTTCGATGAGGGCGTCTAATCCTCGGTCTGATTTGTATAATTCTTCGGAAAATAAGCTGAGGGCGTTGATTTGGGTGTTGCTATCGCTGATGGCGGATTTGACCCAAAATACCCCGGTGAGAAAGGCGAGGATGGAGACGATCGCTCCGGCGCTGGCGGCGATAATTTTATTTTTCTGCTCCCGTTCTTTCTCGATTTTTTTCTGGAGTTCTGCCTCGGTGATTTTGCGTTTTTCCTGTTCTTGGTTTAGTTTCTCTAGCAGTTCTTTTTCTCGATGCAAGCGCTGGATTTCTCCGGCTTGATTGCTTTCAATTTCTCGCAGTTTGGCTAATTCGGCTTCGGTGCTGGCGGCGAGGAATTGGTAATCTCGATCGCTCAGGCTTTTTCCCATTGCCCACCTTTGGGCTTCCTGCAGTGCCATCCCCCGTAATAGCCGCGATTCATCAGCACAGTTTGATGTTACCCAAGCGGTTAAGGCTTCGGCGTAGGGACGCAAATCTAAAATTGCTTTTTCTACCCAATTATGATGAAAGACTTCTTGATAAATGCGGTTGCTAATCCGCAGTTTGCCATCTCTTCTGACGGCAATACCGCTTAAGCGCAATTCGGTTTGCTCTTGGCTGTCATCGGCAATAATTTCTCCTTTCTGCAATAGTTGCTGATATAGTCCTAAAACTCGACTGGCTCGCTGTTGGTTGCGCAAGAGGCGATCGCGCACGGTTCTTAAATGCGCTGGTTCATCCTGAAATTCCCAGTTATCGATAACTTTTTCTCTTACCAGTTGCTCTACTGCTGGTTTGTAGTTGGGCTTTAGCCCTTCTTCTAGTTCGTAGTTTGGCTTGAGCCCATCTTTCTCATAATTATTTAACACAATTTGACATAATTTTTGTGTCAAAAAAGGTTGGCCAGAAGTCCAAGCTAAGATTTCTTTAATTACTTCTTGGGCATCCATCCCCCCAACCCCCCTTTGAAAGGGGGGCTTTGCTGTGGCATCCCCCCTACCCACCTTTGAAAGGGGGGCATCGGGGGCATCCCCCCTACCCCCCTTGGAAAGGGGGGGATAAAGGACAGAAGAATTGCCTTTACATAATCCCTGTGCGAGGGGCTCCACCTGTTCTGGCTCAAAGCCGTGCAGGTCGATCGCCTGCCCAATATTAAACGGCGTCCGGGTGGAGTCCGCAATCAAATCTGAAGGCGTACCCACCCCCAGCAAAGCAAAAGTTAATCGCTGATATTCGTGATTTTGCGCTCTTTTATTATAACAAGCCCTAATTAAAGCAAAAAAATCATCGGGTGCGTGCTTAAAACTCAGTAAACTATCAATTTCATCAATAAAAATCACAATTGGTTCCCGCACCTTCACCAGCAGCACGGTTTCTATAAATTCCCCCAACCGCTGCACCGGTGACATCAAATCTCGCTCTTGCCACCAATTCATAAACTCCCAAGTATCCCCCAGCGCTAAACTGCTCGCCAGCTTATACGCCACCCCACCATACCACTGTTCTAAAGAAATCTCCTTACTGCCAATATCAGAGATATCCAAAGACGCACATTTATAACCATCAGCTTGCAGCTTGCGCATCGTCCGCACTAGCAGGCTAGATTTGCCCATTTGGCGGCAATTCAGCACATAGCAAAATTCCCCTTGCTTCAGTTTTTCATAAAGTTGGAAATCTGCCTGCCGCACTACATAAGTTTGCGCATCTTCCGGTAAACTGCCTCCCACTTGATATGAATACATAATTTCCCCCTACATCTAGCTAAATTATTATTTCTTAGGGTGGGCAATGCCCACCCTAAGACTCAGAGGTTTGTAGTTGGGCTTTAGCCCGCTTTCACCAGTTCGTTTTTTGGAATAAAGCCAAAACCACAACCCTCCCAACCATAACATAGCCCATACTCAGAGGTTTGTAGTTGGGCTTTAGCCCTCTTTCACAAGTTAGTAGTTGGGCTTTAGCTCAACTAAGAACCTTTATAACGGCGGCGGCGCATTATCCCGATAAAAGTAATAGCGCCTAAGCCAATAATCAATCCTGGTTCTGGTACACTGACGCCAACCCCATTTATTTGGTCGAGCAATTCTTCCCCATCTTCCACAGCGCGATCGAACCGGTTAGCCTGCGCTTCCGCCCGCTTCAGCGCCTCCCTTTGAGCATCATTGACCAAAACAATCATAGACGAGTACGGTGTAACAATAGCATACTTTTGCGCAATTGCGTTAACCGCATCTAATTTGCCTATCTTCTCCCCATCTTCCTCCGGTCTTAAACTCTCAATTAACTGACGCGCCGCTAGAGGCGCAAAACCGGCGTCCGCCAGATTTTCCCCAGCAGCTTTTTCCACCACCCAAGCGTAACCATCCACCACATTTACCACATTATCATCCAAATCCCCCTCGGCTGCCATCCGCTGTAGTGCCTCAGCAATATCCGCCGCCACACCCCCATCACTAGCAGCAATGACGCTTAAAATGCCATCATCATAAGCCTTCGGCATTCCCCCTAAATGCACTAACCACAAAGGTGCTGCTAATTTCGGTAAATCTTTATGATCATCAGCCAGCTCATAACTGCCATCATCTGTCACCAACACTATCCCATCATAAGCAGTATTACCACGCAGTTTCTCAAACTGACTCAGCATATCTTGAAGCTGTAACGTCCCATAAAACGTCACTTTATCTGCATTAAACTGCCCCATCTCATCCCAGCGTTGCGGTTGACTAACAGTCGCCGCCGTGAAGTAAATATCCACATCACTGCGCGTCGCAAAAACCTCTTGCACCCACTTAAATGATGTCTTTAACTCTTGACGGTGTGTCCCCATACTCCGGGAACCATCCACCACCAGCGCCAACCGCTTACCTTGTGGCAAAGCATAATTATCAATTGCCAGCGGTTTCGCCGTCACCCGATCGCCACCCGCTAAATTCACTTGATGCAATTCCGGTTTAAATTCTCCCGCCGCCGGGATAAATTCAGGCAGCCAATCATCTTGGGGAAATTTAATCTCGGCTCCGTTTTGCAACCGCACCGTTTCCCGATTCCAAAAAATATTGCGCTTTTCTGCTAATTTAGGCATGGGCCAGCCTTTTTCCTGCCGCATCACTTTATAAGTCAGCCACAAGTGCATCTCCGTAGGACGTTCTACCCCTTGCTCCCGCTCCCAACTCGATAGCGGTACTGGCACAGGAAAAGCACGTAAGCGATATTGGCGCGGGCCAACTTGTTCTAAAAGCGCTGGGTCTATCGGTCGCTCCCGTTGCACTTGAGAATTATACACCCGTTGCGCCGCCCCCCGCGTCGAAACTTTAAAAGGAAAGCGCTTTTCTCGGTTATTATTATCACCCAACCACACCCCCGTCAGTACCGCACTTTCTGGCAGGTTAAAATAATACAACACCTCCTCGACATTATTAGTCTTATTTTGGTAAAATTCGTACAATTCCACATCTGCCCAATCTCCATGCGGTTGGACAGTCACCTGCTGCTCTCGCAGCCAGACTTTTTTCTGGTCGATATTCAGCACCCCCGCTTTGGCATCATCTAAATTACCCGTAGCCTCTAATACCCGCTGAATTTCTTTCCGCTCGGCTTTTTGAATCGGTGTATCAAAAAACTCGGCATACAGGCGAGCGCTAGTTTTGATATCATCACGGGAGCCCCCGTATAAAAACGGTGCAATCAAGTGATTATAGAAACCTTGCAAAAATTCTCCCGTATTTTCTGGCAAAAATGGGATACTGGTGTAAATATCGCGGATATGGCGGTCATCCTGTCCGGCGAACAAGTAGCGATAAGGGTGCAAATATGCCGCCAGCAGTCCCTGGCGAATTTTTTCTGATTTGGCAATAAGTTCCTGTTTAGCGCTGTCGGTATTCGCCGGAGTCGATAGCAGGTTAAATGCTTCTATTTGGGGTTGACGACTAGCCAGAGCAAGGGTCATCCAAGCGGTTAATACTACTAGGGATATGGCTGTGGTCATTGGGCGTCCGTACTGGCGCGAGAATGCGGTAAAAACCCGCTGACTTGATTTAATATATGATTGAGCTATTCCCCAAGGTAAGAAAAGGAAGAACAAGGCACTTATCCAAAAGATTACGGCTAACACTGACATCCACCAGGGTTGCCACATCCACATTTGTAAAAACGATTCCACCCAGGTCATTAAGAGAAACTGTGGCCCTATAAATATGGCCACTGGCACAGTATAAAATAGGAGAAATAAACCCCAGTAAACGCCAATACCGGGCATAATACTATGGAAAATCATTTGCAGGGATGCTAACATCGGGTAGCGCTGTAAATAGCCTTGGTACAGTTCTAGGGGAAAAGCAATGATGCAAATGATGATACTGCCTAAAATCAGGGCAACACCCCGGTTGTCGAGGAGGGTGGTGATGGAAGGTAAGTTGGGGTCAAACCAGAGAACTAACCACAGCAAGGATAGCAAAAATACCGGTCCTTCCACACCCATCATTAATTGCCACAGTTTGACGGGCTGATGTCGCATCTGCCATCCCAAACAGCTTACAATCATTACTGTGGCAATCAAAATTAAGCTGATAATGATCCATTCAATGCTGCCCTCTTGGGAAAAGATATCGGGAGAAAGTGCCATTTTCCAGATGGTGGCATTAATAGCGAATAAAAACCCATGAATTGCCGCAGCACCTAATGGGTTTTCTCTAACTAAATTATTTGGGTTAATTTTGTTTTGCCACCGCCGCCATCCCCACAAGGCTAAAACGCCTACAGCAGTGATGAAAACTCCAATTAAGCTGAGATATAGATTAATTGTTGGACTATCCACAGTAATGGGGCTAAATTTGATGGCTAAGTTAAGCCCATAAAATGTAAGATTACCCACCAGAAATATATCTGGCATTGCCCCTAATTGGGACGGAATTTTTCTGGTGGTTTGTCGAGATAGCCATAAATAACAGCCCGTGCAGATGCTGGAACTGAGAGTGAATAACACCAAACTGGTATAAAATAAATCGTTGTTGTTGCCCCAACTAAATGCTGCCGGGAGCATTCCCAATGTGGCTGCAATTAAAAAACCAAGATTCAAAAACCAAAATAATCCCTTAACGATCAATGATATACTTGAAGATATTTTGGGTAGTTTGGGCTGTTTATTGCCCGATGATCGTGGATTTATGGGTAATTTCATGGGATAATGTTTCCTTTATTCTTTGTCATTTATTCTTTGTCCTTTGTCCTTTGTCCTTTATTCTTTTTCCTTTGTCCTTTGTCACTTGCAAAGGACAAAGAATAAAAAACTAAAATTTATGATTCAGTATCCCGGTTTTTCCGAGACATTTGCCGCTTTTTCCACCCCAAGAAGGCACCGAAACTGAGGGTTGCTAACATGAAACTGGGTTCTGGTGCAGCGTGAACGTTGCTGCTCCCAGTGCTACCAGTGGTTTGGCTGGTTGGGGATGGGGTTGTTGGGACGGGGACTTTTTCGGTGATGCTGGGTGCATTGGGATTTACTCGCACTTCCTCGCTGACGGCGACGAAGGAGGTATATTTAGACATCAACCGATAGGATAAGGCAATGTCAGTGACGGCATTTATCCCGGCTTGGGTTTCTCCAACTCCCATCATTTGCGTCATCATTTCTTTGATTTTAGCACGTCCCCATAGTTGGGCTATGGCAGAATTACCCTGATTTTCATCAAATTTCAGAAAATATGTCTTTTGATATGGCTTGCCTCCCGCCGCGACCCCGGTTATTTTCAGATTACCACTGAGGCGGTCTTGTTTGCGTCCGAATAATACCAGGGGCTGTTCGGCAAATAAATCCGGGGCTTTCAAGGGATAAATTTCTGGCGCTTCTCCCATGCCTTCCCAGCTTACTTCTATATTGGTCAGCACGGGATTATTAATTTGGCTGAAGAATTTAGCGGTAACTTCGTCTATGGGTTCGCTATCAAGAACTGTATAAGATATGCCGCGCCCCACTTCGGCAAGTCTGTCGATGAGAAAGCGATTGACGGAACTGCCTACACCGAAACTGTAGAGGCGATTTCCGGGTTTGAGGTTTTGCTGTATCATCCCGATAATTTCCTCGTCATTGCCGATTAAGCCGTCGGTGAGCAATACGATGCTGCGCAGGCGTCCTTCGGGAGCTGGGGGAAAATTCATTACGGTATTGATGCCGTTGAGCAATTCTGTGCCGCCGTTGGCGTCGAGACGATCGATGTAATTAAGTGCTTTTTGCCGATTTTCGGCTGTGTTGGGCAAAGGTTTCCGGGAAAGGGCTTGGGCGCTATTGGCAAAATCGATGATGGTAAAGGTATCTAAAGGATTTAAGCCGTTGATAAACCGCTGCATCAGGGCTTTAGATTGGGCGATGGGTGGGCCGGATTGGGACCCGGATGTATCCATGAGAAATACGATATCTTTGGGGACGATTTCATTAGTTTGATATTCTAGGCCGGGGATTAAATAAACGCCAAAGTGTCCGCCTCGGTTGTCGGCGTGGGTGAGGACGGTGGACTCGGTTTTGGCTCCGGCGACGCGGTAGCGCAATACTAGGTCTTTATTGGGAATAGTATCGGCGTCACTGAGGCGGACTTGGGTTAAAGGATGGGTGGTGTTTCCGGTTTGGATTTGCTGGGTTTGGATTTGATGGCTGGGAGATTTGATATCCCAAATGGGGACTCCAGCATCGATTTCTACGGTGACGTTGATATCGCTGCCAGAACGCATATTTGAAATGGCGATGGGAGGATTTAGGGCTGTGTTTGTAGCGGCTTGATTAGCACCGCCGGGGATGTAACGGGGGCCAACTACCATCGGGAAGACAAATTCATAATCGCCGCTATCAAAGGGGAGGCTGTCGGTGTAGCGGATGACGATTTCTATGGTTTCTCCGGGGCGGATGTTGGCGACGGATTGGGTGAAGATATTGGGGCGTTCTTGTTCTAGTAAGGCGGCGGTTTGGCCTTGCTGTTTGGCTTGTTGGTAGATTTGCTGGGCTTCTTCGCGTTTTTTGATGTTGGCTTTGATGACCCGATCGCCTATCCTAATCTCCATATCATCCACCGCCGCTTCATCGGGGAGGGGAAACTTATAAATTGCCTCTAATGGCAGATTATATGGATTGGCAAAACTTTGCACTACCTCCACTCGGGACACATTCCCGGAAATCTTAGCGCTGACTTCTGTATGTTTTAAGGGAAAAGTTTCTTCTTTCCCGTCTTCAGTTTGGCCGTACAAACCGCCAATATTAGGCACTGCTACTGTGGGTTGCGGCACAGGAGCTACGGCTATTGGTTCTTGTAATGTTGGGGGTGATGCAGGTGGCACATATCGGGACGGAGAAATCAAAAAGTTATTGACAACTGTCACCGCCAATGCTGTGCCTAATAAACCGCCGAGTAACCCCACTTTCGGTAAAACAATTTTACCTACACCAGGGCTTTGCTGCAAATCATTAAATGCCGTTAATGCCGATTCATAGCGCATACCGGTAGCGCTTGGCAGCATTTTATCTAGGACTTGACCCAGTGGCTTGCTCACGGGCGCTTTTAAATATTCCCGCCAAATCCAAACGCCTCGGCTATTATCAAACAAGTCAAAGGGCGGCACCATTGTCATCAGGTGAATGCTGGTGACAGCTAAACTGTACAAATCGCTGCTAAACACGGCTTTACCCCGGACTTGTTCCGGGGCAGTGTAAGCGGCGGAACCGATAACCGTCCCAGTTTTACCTAAGCTGGTGGCGGTGGTAAATTTAGCGGCGCCAAAATCTACTAATACCAGCCGATTTTTATAGCTACGGATAATATTTTCGGGCTTGATATCCCGGTGAATCACGCCGTGATTGTGGATGAATTGTAATAGTGGCAGCAAATCATTGAGCAGTTGCCGGATTTTCGCTTCGTCAAAAGCTCCCTCATTAATTAATTCTGCCGCTAAACTGATCCCGGAGATGTATTCTTGCACCAGATACTGACTGCCATTTTCCTCAAAATACCCCAGCAGTTGTGGAATCTGGGGATGATGGCCCAATTCTTCGAGATGTTGGGCTTCTTCCCGGAATAATTCCGCCGCTTTTTCACGGTTTTGGCCGTTTTGGGGGAAAAACTGCTTGATAACACACCGTTTTTGCCCCTCGGACGCATCTACCGCCAGATATGTCCGCCCCATTCCTCCTTGTCCGATCGGCTTGACGGCGCGGTAGCGATCGCCGATGAGCAAGTCCGCGCCGCAACTGGCGCAAACCTCGACCCCAGCGGGGTTTTTGGGATTTTGGCATCCGGGGTTTAGGCAGTAGTGATACTTGTGCATGGTGTGGGCTCCCCAACAGTTCTTATCTTTATTACACCGTGCCGCTATTTGAGTTCTCCACTGACTTCACCCGAGAACTCATCGACTTCTCATCGACTTTTCAGAACCTGTCACCCAGTCTCCTACCCTACAGATTCGCAATTTGTTGGGAAAACCAGAAAGCCGCACTACCATTATTCCCCTGATTTAACTGCGCTAAAGTCTGCTCTATCAAAGAAATTGGCAAACCCGACAGCGCCACAGAATATTCACACTGCTGATATTTCCCATCTTCTTGCAACCGAAATGCCAGCACCCTTTCCCCCCTGATATCTAAAACCCAATATTCGGGAATTTCCAGAGCAGCATATAGCTCTTTTTTCTCATCTAAATCTGTGGCTATAGTAGTATCTGCCACTTCTGCCACTAAGTCAGGAATCCGCCATTGAGTTAGATTAATCCGGCGCGGTTCTCCCTCTTGCCAGCGCGGAGAACCTTCACCGATATACAGCATTTTATCTGGCGATGCTGCTTGTCTCTTCGGCTTCTCCATGACACACCCGCCTAGCTCATCAAAACTTTGACCTTTCCGGGCGAACCAGATAAAAAAAAGCATCGTCAATAGGTTATTGAATCTGGCGTGGTTAATTCCTTCGTTACCCATATCTATCAAAAGGTATCCCTGATGGTAAAACAGTCTAGCTTGTTCCAAGGCGGGATTATCGCAACAAGCCAAATAATCTTTCCATGTGGCTGGTTGCCATTGTGGGAAAGGGGCATCAATTATAGGAGTGATGGCGGTGGTAGTTGAATTAGTCATAATGGATCAGTATGCTAAGATGATATAAAATCTGGCCATGACTAGGTTGGGGCTTTAATGATTTAGCGGTCAGCCTCCAGAAACCAGGATTAATCTTATCGATGGTGAGATTATAGCATATTGTGGGCAATGGTCAACAAAAAAGACGATTTGATTAGCGGCATTGATCATGTCATTGCTCATGCTGCCAAGGCTAACTCGTAGCGAATTGCTTCTTCTATCTTCAGCCGATCGCATTCATAGTCACTGGCCAATTCATCAATAGATTCACCAGCGGCATACCGCTGGGCTAAAATTGCGGTAGGCACGCCGCTATCAACCACCGCTGGCTGTCCAAAAGATACAGACGGATCGATAACAATCCAGGTTGGTTCAGATGATTCATTGAACCTCGTAAATGGATATAATCTCGCCGCTAAGCCTTCCTCATCCCACTCAATTCGCTGCAAATAAACCTGCACAATTTCCGGGATGGCTAATTGTCCGTGACGAGACGCATTGACAAATTTGCCCAGATGTTCTACAAACAAATCTAGACCATCAGTATAGAGTTTTTGACTAGCCAGCGGATGCTCCATACTATACAAATCTTTAATATAATTAAGCCCTTGTCTAACTTGCACAAGCGGGACGTTATGCACTTTACGAATTGCATTAAGGACGTGCAGCTCAATTAAATTTGTAAAGGATAATAACCGCTCTTTGGGCTTAGGACGCTGAATCACTGGCTCAAAAGGCTTTGCACCTCTCTTGGTTTGATACCGGGTGCCAAAAACCCAAGCCCGCAAAGTTGAAGCGGGTACACGCAAATAGCGGGCCACCTCAGAGGGACTGTAAGTGGCGACATGGCGAGGGTCTTGTCCTCCGTACAGTTCAAACAACGGGTTAATCTCCTAGGTGAAGAAGGCAAATCAGCAGCTCACAAATCTATTTTACCATGAAATCGTCGATCGCTATCACCCCCGACAGACAACCCGTCGGCGGTTTGCGCTTTCCCATCTTCTACCGAAACGCCAACACCCTTTCCCCCCTGATATCTAAAACCCAATATTCGGTAATTTCCAGAGCGGCATATAGTTTTTTAAGGAAACCTAATGCAGCAGCCACCTTTCCCACCGCCGCCACCAAGAAGAGCGACAACAGGCAACAATTACCCCGATCGGTAAAAACACCATCAGCGCTAACATCTGCAACACCATCAACCCATTTGTTGCCACTACCCCCAACAAACCATCAGTAATTCGCTGATAAATTGCTCCTGCCAAAACTACCAGCAACATAGTTAATAAACCCAATTGCTTTTGGGAAATTTTCCCCATTTCCGTCAATTTCCAGTCCCGGCGCAGCCACCCCAAAGCTCGCCCGAACATCACCTGCAGTCCTGTCAGGGTGACTCCCGGCCAAATCAACTCTAACCACACCACAAACACCAGCAAAAAACTTGGTTCTAGTTCCAGAGTATGGGCGGGCAACAAATCCAGTTTGAGCTTTTGAACTAGATTATAAATGGTAAACAATGGCCATTGGAGCAGAAATTGCGGTAAATGGGTTAAATAAACCGGATGGCTCATAATTTCCCCCATACCGCATATTAAAACGGGCAAGAAAAACGCCCCCAAGCATAAGCAGCTATACAACAGAGCAACTCTTACAACTGCAGCCACTTGGAACGGGTGGCGCAAAGCGTAATTACTCACCAATTGCAAGCACCAAGCAAATATCAACATATTGCCAGCCCCGCGTATGGGACTGAGGTTATTGGCTCCCATTGACCACACTAAAAGCATCACTAAAGCGATTAGCCAGCTAACTGCATAGCGATAAACTTGTCGCAATTGTGGAGTCAAATTTGCAGAATAAGTCGGACCGCGCAATCTTTCACCCAGTCGCAATAAAAGACAGGTTCCGCAAGCAAGACCGCCCGCAAAGGTCATCAATAATCCTAAGATTAATATAAAAAAAACTGGGGTTAAAAGAGATAAAGAAACGGGGTAAATACTGCTCCTCTGCTCCCCGGCTCCCCGGCTCCTCTGCTCCCCGGCTCCTCTGCTCCCCATCGCCCATTTAACCGCTGATTGAATTAAAAATGGGTCATAGGGGGCGGTAATATGGTCAGCGGTGGGGGAAACTACTAATTCGGCGGGATTATCACCCAGAGCGGCGCGGATTTCTGAGGCAGTGTTAAGCTGTTCGTAGGCACCGACGCCAAACCAAAAATCTGCTTTTTTGGGTAGTGCAGTTTCGGGAGTCATACTGATGACTAAAACTTGCCTGATTCTGGTATCTTGTTGGGCAAGTTGTTGGGCAACGGTGCCTCCGAGGGAATGTCCGCCAATACCCACACGGTTAGGGTCGAACCTTTCGGGATGACTGAATGCGAAATTCACCACAGCTTGGGCGTCGTTGAGGGTACTAACCGCCAATTTTTCCTCTGATTTGGCTGCCAGAGGCAGAGGATAGGATTCCCCATAACCGCCAAAATCAAAAGTAATGGCAGCAATCCCGTTTCTGGCCAATTCTACGGCTAAAGGTGCCATCACTTCTTTACTAGAATTCACCCCGTGGCACAACACGATCGCTGGATAGGGAGAATTCCCGGTTTTGGGAGGATAAATCCGGGCAACTAACTGCCTTTGGTTGTCCAGAAGAATAGCCAAAGGTTCGCTTTGGATGCGAGGATTGAAAGTGGCAGTCAGCCATAAACCCACTCCTAGTAAGATTAAGCTGAGAACTAGGTTAATTGGTCGCCAATATAGGCGAAAATTCATAAATTGTACCCTCCCCGGTCTCTTTAGTCTGTAGTTACACGGCACTGCTTTGTCCTTTAAAGGCACCAGAAACCTGGTTTCTTGCGGAGAATCTCCGTTTAGGTACGAGTTCCGTTTCTATCCCCCGGTTTCTCTAGAGACTACCAAACTGGTAAATTTCAATTATCCCCATTAATAGGTGTAACCGAAGAACTACTTTCACCGACTACCTGCAAACTTTGCTCTGCCACTACTTGACCATCTAAAGAAAATTTAAACTTCCATTCCCCTGGTTGCACTTCTTTGGGATTATTGAAATCATACCAGCACCAAGCCTGGGAATTTTTAGCCGATGGTTCCAGGGTGGATTCTCCCATCCCGACTAATGCTCCTACGCCATCGAACAACTGACACATTCCTTGATGGGCGCCTGCTTTAGCTTCACCCAAGGTGACACCAAAATAAACTCTTTTTTGCTTCATGTCAATAGTGCTGATATTTTCTGGTGACTCAGGATTGGTCGTGATAATCACCAGATCTGCTCCTTTAGGTGTGAGTGCTGCATTAGCTAGCTCCCATGCGGGTTTGATGAATTTGAAAAACACTCCCCCAGCCACAGCGGCGGTAACTGCCAATCCCACAGAAGTGGGAACTACCCATTTGGGCATTTCAAAAGGTCGTAATACCTCTAGAGGAATTAAGGCTTTTAAGGCGGCTTCGGCATTAGCATAGCGGTCTTTGTAGTTGGGCTCTACCATTTTTTGCAGCCAGGAGATAAAGTCATGGCTCAGGTGAGGAACCCGGTGTTTAAACTTAATTTTTCCTTCATCATCCATCAAGGTGCTAATTTCCAGAGATGGGGTTTTGGTCAACAAACAAATTAGGGTCGCGCCGAGACTGTATAAGTCCGAGGCGACGGTGAGTTGGCGGTTAAACATTTGCTCTGGTGGCATAAATCCCAGAGTGCCTTTGACGACGCTGCTCACGGTAACTTCTCCGCCACCAGTGCGCGCAAAGCCAAAATCTACTAGGTAAACGTTCAGTCGCTCATCAACTAAGATATTTTCTGGTTTTAAATCTCGGTGAATTATGGGAGGGATGCGACTTTGCAGATATTTGAGGATTTCCAGCACTGACATGGCAATTTGTTTGACTTGCTGGGGCGTCCAATTGTGGCGATGGTTTAAGGATGGGGCGTTTTTGTATTCCTGCACCATGCAGAAACCGCCGGGAGTGGGGAAGGAATCTAAGTAGCGGGGGATGCTGAAATGATCGAGGTTTTGCAAGACTTTGATTTCTTGCTCGCAGGCGGTGTATTCTGTCCAGTCAGCTCCGGTGCGATCGAACTGAAATTGCTTCACCACTACGGGACGCTGGGTGTTGATGGCGGTGGCGAGATAGGTGATGCGACCGCCAGCGCGGTTATGTCCGAGTTCTTCGTTGACTTCATAGCCGTGGTTTGTGAAGTTGGGAAAGTTGTTAGTCATAATTTTAGGTGGGTAGGGTGATGGTTGGATGACGTAAGTTAACGACGGTTTAATGATAGACAGTTGATTTTTGGACTATTTGGTAACAATTCCCCTAAAGCCACTGGTTATATGACCGGCACCTGCTCCTAGAAACGCACCGATAATCCGCCGTGTCCCTCCCAACCAGGGATTTCTTGACCCAGAAACCCGGAGCCAAGATGCTCCGATAATGGTGTGGGGGGTTGATTTGGCTGTTAATCATCATTATATCTGGTTTGGATTTACGTACGAATGGCAGTTGTTTGAGATGTCATCGATTTATCATCGAGTTCTCATCGACTTGGGCGGCTGCTGAGACCGGACCCCCGCAACCAGAACGGTCAAACATAATCATTTCTCAAAGAAGTCAATGCCGTTCTCGGGTGGGGATATGGTTCAATAAAATTATCCCCCAGCTTAGAGGTGTTTATGTCTCATTTTGAGAAATTTTCCGATAAGTGGCTTTTTGAGCGCACCCCCTTGCGTTTTTTCCTCTACTGTCTAGCCGCAGTTTCTGTATTTTTACCGACTTACATCTGTCATTCTAAACGGCCATTAGCCACAGGACTGCCCAGCTTGTTGAGCTGCGCATGCGGAAACAAAGGAAGGGATGTAGAGGCCAGAAACAATATAGGTGCCCTAAACCGTGCCCAGCAAGCATATTATCTGGAACAGGCAAAATTTGGTAATACTATGGCTGACCTTGGTATGGGTATTCAAACGGAAACCACTAATTACCACTATCGCATCCTCCAGCCAATGGCGCCGGTTTTCGAGTGGAAACAACCTCAAAAACCAGCCAATTGGGTGATGACAATAGGTCAGGCTAAAGACAGAAAAGACCAAATCAAGATAAAAAGTTATGTAAGTTATGTATATACGACCACAATCAAATCACCATCTGGCGCCGAGGAAGTGACGACAGGAGCGCTGCTGTGCGAGCAAAAAGAGCTGAAGCAGAAAGTTACACCAACCTGGCTACCGGCGACTATGCCAGCTATGATAGATGGCCAAATGCAATGTCCAGCCAATTACCAAGAGTTGGGTAAGTGAAAGACATGATACCCCTGTTTTCTGTACCTTCAAAGAGAGGTCAAATGGAGAAGTATGGCGGAAAGTAAAAATGGGGAAATTTGATAGCTTTTGAACAAGATTATGGTTTAATTAGAGGCAGCTTATTCAGGGCATATTTCCTCACATACGCTTTTAATTTTAGTTGGTTACTTAGGGAATAAGCTAGCATGATTCCGGGGCATAGGATGGGAATAAATCCCAAAAGTGTTACTAGAGCCGCCGAAATTATCCTCCAATCAGACCATAAAGGAAAGTCATAAGTTGCTAGTTTTCCCAGGAATTCGCTGATAGTCACTACCTCCGCCCCCAAACCGATACCCAGCAGTGCCGTCACCAACACGAAAGATACTGATTGGCGCTGAGCTTTTGTTTCGTAGTAGGTTTGGAGGTCTCCCTTGAAATGCCGATAAACTTTACCCACCCACATGGCAGGCAACAAAACCAATCCTATTGTCCCTATAATTGTTGCCACATTTCCAAAAATTATACAACTAATTAACCAGACAAAGAAACCAATAAAAAATTTTTTAATTTTAATTTCTGCAAGCTCTAATCCCCATCCTATACGAGCGCCCAATAAGGCAATAAATAAAGAAATAATGACGTAAGTTTGGCTAAAAAAATTTAAAACTAACAAAAATATACCCAATAATATTTGCCCTATTAAACTCATCACCAAAGCCTTAAACGCATTGGCCTCAATGCCTAGGAAACCCGCCCCAGCCATTCGGTCTGCGGTCGCCACCACTGCTATCAAACCTGGAACCAAAAGCAACCACGAATTACCGGCCAGTCCCCATCCCACAAAACCAGAAATAATCAACACCACCACCAGTCGCAACCAACCCACAAAATTGAGCGGTTTCGGTAAGGGAGCGGTTTGCACATTCACCCTAATTACTTGTGGTTCAACATCCGCATTAGACTGTACCCATACCTCCCGTGTATAACTGGTATCAGCTAACAACTTACTGGTATCCACCGTAATTTCACAATTTACCAAATTCCCCTCAAATGTTGTCCGGTCAAAAGATATCCAGGCATGGTCATAAGGCGTATGCGGCGGGTCAGAAGGATGAGGCACTACAGAAAATTGTCCCGCCAGTAACGTCTCTGGGATAGGATTACTCAAAGTCACGGTTTGGCTGACTTTCTCCTGCCATTTTGTCGCCGTGAATTGTAAACTATTGTGACTAATTATCAGTTTCGGCAACCGATCCACATCGAGCGGTTTTAGTGCCGCTAAAGCCGCCGCTGCACTGGGGTATCTGTCTGTTACTTTAGGAGCCGTGATTTTAGCTAACCAGCTCATCCAGCCACGCTTCAACGGTGGGAATAAGTGCTGAAAATGAATCTGATAATCTGCATCGATTAAATTGCCGATATCTCCCGATTTCGTCCCCGTGAGCAAACATATCAA
>DVDU01000055.1 GCA_015296065.1 Oscillatoriaceae cyanobacterium M33_DOE_052
CCCCCTCCTCCCCCTCTCCCCGTCTCCCCGTCTCCCCGTCTTCCCAAGTCTCCCCAAAGACTAGGCTTTTTTTTTATAACTCTTGACTTCTGCACCTCACTATATGATATAATTATAGTTTGTTGGAAAGTTAGAAGAGAAAGAAACCGTACTAAGATTAACTCATGCCCACTATTCAGCAACTCATTCGCACAGAACGCCAGAAAGCACGCAAGAAAACTAAATCGCCAGCTCTGAAGAGTTGCCCCCAGCGTCGAGGTGTTTGCACTAGAGTCTATACGACAACCCCGAAAAAACCCAACTCCGCTCTGCGGAAAGTGGCAAGGGTACGTTTGACTTCCGGGTTTGAAGTGACAGCGTACATACCGGGAATCGGCCACAACTTGCAGGAACACTCCGTGGTGCTGATCAGGGGTGGCCGGGTTAAAGACTTACCTGGGGTCCGCTACCACATTATCCGGGGCACCTTGGATACGGCGGGAGTGAAGGATCGCCGCCAAGGCAGATCGAAGTATGGCGCCAAGCGGCCTAAGTGATTTCCATCCCGGCAAGGTTTCGGGCGCTGATATTCCGGCGGGGGGTTAATTCTAGGAGTGTTGATCGCTGGTGTTGTCCTCTAAGGAGTATTCGCCGATCGCTCCTCGGCATTGTCCTGCTCGCAGACCCCAGCCTCCCTTCTGGGGGGAGGGTGAGGGCTGTACCGGGGTGGGAAAACCTCCCCATATAGCTTAAGCATTTTTTGATGCTGACTGAAGTTGAACAAAAATTCCTTAATTGTTGCGTTGAAGCGTTAAGTATCTATGTCTCGTCGCTCTAGTGTTCAAAAACGTCCGGTTCCACCTGACCCCGTGTACAATAGCCGCCTGGTTAGTATGTTGGTGCGGCGGGTGATGAAGCGGGGGAAAAAATCCGTAGCTTCCCGCTTGGTTTATGACGCGATGAAAACGATCGGGGAAAGGGTGGGGTCAGATCCACTGGATGTGTTTGAAAAAGCAGTTCGGAATGCTACCCCGTTGGTGGAAGTGAAAGGTCGCCGGGTTGGGGGTGCCACATATCAGGTGCCAGTAGAAGTGCGCCCCGATCGGGGCACGGCTTTGGCGTTGCGGTGGCTGATCCAGTTTTCTCGCTCCCGCTCTGGACGGACAATGGCGGGCAAATTGGCTGCTGAGGTCATGGATGCAGCTAATGAGACTGGTGGTGCCATTCGGAAGCGGGAAGAAACCCACCGGATGGCAGAAGCGAATAAGGCTTTTGCCCACTATCGCTATTAATCATATGCAGTTGGTTATTGGTCATGGGCCAGAGGTGGCAAATGACCGATTGCCAATAAACAATCAAAGCCGTCAGAAATTTAAGCCAGTGAGAGAAATGTAGGGATTAGATATGTAAACAAACTTTGCAAAAAATATTAAAATGTAAAGAAGAAGGCAAAAGCCTGGTGTAACGATGGGTGCCGACAAGTCCATGTCAGCCACCCAAATCTGTTGCGTTGGACTTGTGGGCGAAAACAAGATCCGAAGGGCTTTGACCAAATCGAGTTCATGTTGATCGGGTTGGTTGGGACTCACTTTGGCTGACTCTAGGAGAAAACTTGGTCTCGATGTGGGGTGATGCTTTCCCCCCCTGTATAAAGCCCAAAATCTCATGGGAAAGGGGAAATAATAGACATCGCGGGCAAATCCAAATTGGCTCATCCTTGAGCAGGACTTGGGGAAACTCCGGCGGCGAGCAACAAACGTTACTCGCGAAATAAGAATATCTAATCGTGGAAATTGGCGGTAGAAACCAAGGAGGTAGTTGTGGCACGTACTGTCCCGCTTGAGAGGGTACGCAATATCGGAATCGCAGCCCACATTGATGCGGGCAAAACGACAACAACAGAGCGGATACTGTTCTATTCCGGAGTGGTTCACAAAATTGGTGAGGTACACGAAGGAACCACGGTAACAGACTGGATGGAACAGGAGCGGGAGCGGGGCATTACCATTACAGCCGCTGCCATCACCACCAGTTGGAAAGACCATCAAATCAACATCATTGATACGCCTGGGCACGTGGACTTCACGATCGAAGTGGAGCGCTCGATGCGGGTGTTAGATGGTGTGATTGCAGTGTTTTGTTCGGTGGGAGGAGTACAACCTCAATCGGAAACAGTGTGGCGGCAAGCCGATCGCTATAAGGTGCCCCGGATCGCTTTCGTGAACAAGATGGATAGGACGGGAGCGAATTTCTTCAGGGTATATGAGCAAATACGCGATCGGATGCGAGCCAACGCGGTGGCCATCCAATTGCCGATCGGCGCAGAAGATACCTTCCGAGGGATTATCGATTTGGTGAAGATGCGGGCTCGCATCTATACCAACGATACCGGCACCGACATCCAAGAAAGCGAAATTCCAGAGGATATGCAATCCTTGGCTGAAGAGTATCGCCTCAAGCTGGTGGAGGCAGTGGCGGAAACCGATGATGCCCTGACGGAAAAATACCTCGAAGGAGAGGAATTAACCGAAGCGGAAATCGTCAAGGGGTTGCGTCATGGCACGATCGCTGGCACGATCGTCCCCTTGTTATGTGGTTCGGCCTTCAAAAATAAAGGTGTCCAGCTATTATTAGATGCGGTGGTGGATTACCTGCCAGCGCCCACAGAAGTGCCCGCAATTCAGGGGGTACTACCCAATGGGGACGCCACAGTGCGTAATGCAGACGACTCGCAGCCTTTGGCGGCTCTGGCCTTCAAAATCATGGCGGACCCATACGGACGCTTGACCTTCGTGCGGGTTTACTCCGGTGTCCTGCAGAAGGGCAGCTACGTCCTGAACTCCACCAAAAACAAGAAAGAGCGCATCTCGCGCCTGATCGTTCTCAAAGCAGACGATCGGATTGAAGTGGATGAGCTGCGAGCCGGAGACTTGGGCGCCGCTCTGGGGCTGAAAGACACCTTCACGGGCGATACCATCTGCGATGATAGCAGCCCAGTGATTCTGGAGTCCCTGTACATCCCCGAGCCGGTAATCTCGGTGGCGGTAGAACCCAAAACCAAGCAGGACATGGACAAGCTGTCCAAGGCGCTGCAAGCTCTCTCGCAAGAAGACCCCACCTTCCGCGTCAGCATCGACCCAGAAACCAATCAAACCGTGATTGCCGGGATGGGAGAGCTGCACCTGGAAATTCTGGTGGACCGGATGCTGCGAGAGTACAAAGTAGAAGCCAACGTGGGCGCGCCCCAGGTGGCCTACCGCGAGACCATCCGCAAAGCAGTCCGCGCCGAAGGCAAATTCATCCGCCAGAGCGGTGGTAAGGGTCAGTATGGCCACGTGGTCATCGAATTGGAACCAGGAGAACCGGGCACCGGCTTTGAGTTCGTCTCCAAGATTGTGGGTGGGATTGTGCCCAAAGAGTACATCTCGCCAGCAGAACAGGGGATGAAAGAAGCCTGCGAATCTGGCATCTTAGCGGGTTATCCTCTGATTGATGTCAAAGCCACAATGGTAGATGGTTCCTACCACGAGGTGGACTCCTCGGAAATGGCCTTCAAGATTGCAGGCTCAATGGCGATTAAGGAAGGGGTGATGAAAGCCTCACCTGTGCTATTAGAGCCTATGATGAAGGTTGAGGTGGAAGTGCCGGAGAATTTCCTCGGGGATGTGATGGGCGACCTCAATTCCCGCCGAGGCCAAATCGAAGGCATGGGCAGCGAACAGGGACTCGCCAAGGTCAAGGCCAAGGTGCCCTTGGCAGAGATGTTTGGCTATGCCACCGATATCCGGTCTAAAACCCAAGGCCGGGGTATCTTTACGATGGAGTTCAGCCACTACGAAGAAGTGCCTCGTAATGTGGCGGAAACCATCATCGCTAAAAGCAAAGGGAACGCCTGATAATTAGTCATTGGTCATTAGTCCTTTGTCATTAGTCCTTTGTCGTTTGACATGGGACTGGGGACAAAGGACAAGGGACAAGGGACTTGTTACCAATGACCAATGACAGATGACCAATGACAATTGATAAAGGAACAAGTAATTAATGGCACGCGCAAAGTTTGAACGGAATAAACCCCACGTCAACATCGGCACGATCGGTCACGTTGACCACGGCAAAACTACCCTGACGGCAGCAATCACGATGGCACTGGCCGCCCAAGGTAAGGCTAAAGCCAAAAAGTACGACGAAATTGATGCCGCTCCTGAAGAAAAGGCACGGGGCATCACGATCAACACCGCTCACGTGGAGTATGAAAGCGATACTCGTCACTACGCCCACGTGGACTGTCCGGGTCACGCTGACTATGTGAAAAACATGATCACTGGCGCCGCACAAATGGACGGCGCGATCCTGGTGGTGTCGGCGGCTGACGGGCCAATGCCTCAGACTCGGGAACACATCCTCCTGGCTAAGCAGGTGGGCGTCCCCAGCTTGGTGGTGTTCTTGAATAAAGAAGACCAAGTGGACGATGCCGAACTGCTGGAATTGGTGGAGCTGGAAGTGCGGGAACTGCTCACCTCTTATGATTTCCCTGGGGATGATATTCCCATCGTCACTGGTTCTGCTCTGAAAGCGGTGGAAGCTTTGGTGGCTAAACCAAAAATCAACAAAGGTGAAGACCCCTGGGTTGATAAGATTTTGAAACTGATGGATGAGGTGGATGCCTACATCCCAGAACCCGTGCGCGATGTGGATAAGCCTTTCCTGATGGCCGTTGAAGACGTGTTCTCGATTACCGGTCGGGGTACGGTGGCGACGGGCCGGATCGAACGGGGCAAAATCAAGGTGGGCGAAACTGTGGAACTGGTGGGCATCAAAAACACTCGCAGCACTACGGTGACTGGGGTGGAGATGTTCCAAAAGATTCTGGAGGAAGGTATCGCTGGGGATAACGTGGGGCTGCTGCTCCGGGGGATCCAAAAGACTGATATCGAGCGCGGTATGGTGATTGCCAAACCCGGTTCGATTACGCCTCATACCCAGTTTGAGGGTGAGGTGTATGTGCTGAAAAAGGAAGAAGGAGGGCGCCACACGCCATTCTTCCCCAACTACCGCCCTCAGTTCTACGTGCGGACTACGGATGTGACCGGAAGCATCACAGCCTTTACTGCTGATGATGGCACGGCGGCGGAAATGGTGATGCCGGGAGACCGCATCAAGATGACTGTGGAACTGATTAACCCGATCGCCATTGAGCAAGGGATGCGTTTCGCTATCCGTGAAGGCGGTCGCACGATCGGTGCCGGTGTCGTCTCTAAAATCCTGAAATAGGACAATTTGATGCAGGGGATGCAGAAAAGCCACTAAATGTCAATCGGCTTTTCTGCTCCCATCTCATCTATTTCTTGTCTTGGCAGTGAAAACCCTTTGGGGTGGGATGACAAGCAAGATTTGTTAATTGTGATTTGCGAACAACTGAACCTAGAAAATTAGACCAGAACAATGGCTACCATCCAGCAGCAAAAAATTCGGATTCGTCTCAAAGCGTTCGATCGCCGCATCCTCGATACTTCCTGCGAAAAAATTGTGGACACCGCCAACCGGACAAACGCCACAGCAATCGGTCCGATTCCCCTACCTACCAAGCGCCGCATCTATTGCGTCCTGCGCTCACCTCACATCGATAAGGATTCTCGGGAACACTTTGAGACTCGCACTCACCGCCGCATTATTGATATTTACCAACCTTCTTCTAAAACTATCGATGCGCTGATGAAGCTGGACTTACCCGCTGGTGTGGATATCGAAGTTAAACTCTAATCGAGGAACGGACAGAAACCGGGTTTCTGGGAAGAATTTGGCATCATAACCGAGATCTCGGTAAGGAAACCAGGTTTCTCGCTGGCATCCGCACTGGACAAGAAACCGGGTTTCTGGGATAGGCAACACCATCGTGACCCAGATTTGGTGAAGCAACCCAGTTTCCCCCAGTTTCTCCCCCCGGTTTCTGCCCCTAATTTGGACTCCCTGATGTGGGAGAGCTTGATGTGATGGGTGAGCAAAAGTTATAGGTATTAAATTACTAATAACAGTTAAGGAATGTGAAATTGAATAAGAGAGAGTAGGAGGATAGCGATCGCCAGAAAAAATCCGCTACAGTAAGTAAACAAGCGCAGTTAAGTGATTCGGGAAAATGCCATCTTCTTCCTCGCTCGCAGTTAGAGAACTACCGTTATTCCCGCTACCGGAAGTAGTTCTATTTCCAGGCAGACCTTTGCCCCTGCACATCTTTGAATTCCGGTACAGAATCATGATGAATACGATTCTGGAGAGCGATCGCCGGTTCGGGGTGTTGATGTGGGACCCGGTAGAGCGCCAACCAGCGAAAGTGGGCTGCTGTGCCGAAATCGTTCAGTACCACCGCCTGCCAGACGATCGGATGAAAATGCTTACCTTGGGGCAACAGCGGTTTCGAGTATTGGAATACGTCCGGGAAAAACCCTATCTTGTGGGCTTAGTGGAATGGATCGAAGATAGCACCCCTCAAGAAGATTTGCGACCTTTGGCATCCGACGTAGAACAACTCTTGCGGGATGTGGTGCGCCTATCGGCCAAATTAATGGATCGGGACCTGGAACTCCCCGAAGACATCCCCGACCTACCCACAGAACTATCCTACTGGGTCGCCAGCAACCTTTACGGCGTCCCCAAAGAACAGCAAGACCTTTTAGAAATGCTCGATACCTTGAGCCGTCTGCAACGAGAAGCGGAAATTCTCACCTCCACCCGCAATCACCTGGCCGCTCGCACGGTACTGAAAGATGCTCTAGATGAAACCGATTTCGAGAAACCGGGTTTCTAACACTTTGAACGCCTTCAGGCGTAGCGCTAGCTACCTGGTCTTAAACCAAGCGCCAAAGCCAGAAACCCGGTTGCTGAGGAATGTCCGGTTCCGCTCATGGAGCGGTTGAGATTTATGGGTTTGATGCCTCCTTGTGGCCTCCGTACCACTGTACCACTGATAGCCACCCAGCGCTAAGGAGTCCCGCCAGACTGAGGGTGAGGCCGCTATAAGTGACGATTAAACCCCACACTGGCAGCACTCCCCCGGCGAGGGTACTCATAAAAGCGGCGATGCGCAGTTTCCGGCTAGTGCCTAAGCCCCACATCATGCCTAAAAACAGGGGCGAAATTAAACCCCAAGCTAGTTTCACGTCCAGGATGCGACTGGTATAGGTCAAACACAGCAGGCTGGCAAAGAAGATGCCACCGGCGATCGCCACATCTCGCAAACTCAGCGGCACCGACAAATATAGCAGCATCATCCACCACAAAAACACTCCCGGCGCCAACAGCAGCAAGCGTGGTAATACCCCCGTATTCCGCACCGGTTCCGTAGCCGTAAACACCCCAAACGGATTGCGCACCGACACATTATCCTCAAAAAACCAAGTAAACCGAGACCCTCCTCGCTCTTCCTTCGTCTCCGTGGGCAAAATGCCGCTGGCAAAATCAGCTTTGGGAAAATTCGCCAACGCCGTCAGGCGAAAATTAGATATAGACTCCCCACCGGCATCATAAACCCACCGGGGCGCCCCTTGGGCTTGAAAGCTAACTCGAAAAGTGGTTTTCTGCGCCGGTTTTAAAACAAACGGAAAGCCATAATCTCCGGGGTTCACTTGCTCTAACCTCACACCGTCTCGCTCCACCTTGAAATTTTGCATCAGGGTGTAGCCATAAGGCGGGCGGAATTCAAAAAAGAAATCCTGCACACCCCTGAGCTTGTTCTCTACTTGATACTCAGCGGCAAAATCCACGGTATAAATCTCTTTCAGGTTCTGCGCGTCGCGAGTTTGATTGATTTTTACATCAATTTGAGAACCCCCTAGGGTCATAAACCGATCGACTTTGCGAGTTTCCTCAACCCGCACCTGCCTGCCATCCACCCAGTTGTAGTAAACGTAGGGTTCTTCTACCACATAGCGAATTCGGGGTGCTGGTTGCTCTAGCCTGTCCCCAGAGACGGTACTAGCTAGCTGCGCCACTTTCTGCTGTTCCCAATGATGGTATCGATTTGCCAGGGTGGAACACCAGAAAAATCCGCCGATGAGTAAAACTAATACCAGTAGTATATGGGGCACCTTTTGCAGTACCTGAAAGTACCCATCTACGCCTAACTGCACCACCGGCGCTACCCCCTCAGACGATCGGCGATTTGCCCAGGCAACCAAGACCATCATCACTCCGAAAACTGCAAAGAACATGGCCAATTGCCACCCTAGGCTGATAATTTGGGAGCCGAATTGCACCAGCTCGTTAGCATGGGTGAGGTCCGGCAAGTTGGGAATTCCTTGGAAAGTTTGATCCATAATCAGTCTCCTCAATAGGATAAAAATTGGATTTTTGGCTGTTTTGACTGTTTTTCACTTCTAGATATCCAATTTCCGGTTTATCTGAAAGCAAGATTTTTTCCCATTCCAGATAAACTGGGAAATTTTCCACCAGTTATCCTTAATTTTAACTGCAAAAACTTTGCTTGCCCCCTTGACAGCTTTTCCTATTTTTGCTATGCTGCTATTGTGGGAAAATGTGCCGCCATATATATAAGCTAATTTTTGGTTTTTCTAGCTTGATTTCTCTTGAGGGCAGTTGCTCTGGATTTTGGAAAATTATTGGGTGGCTGATATTTATGACAAATGAGCAATTAGAAATCCTCCTCAAAGACCTAGAATCAGATAGAGTAGAGCGGAAAGCGAGTATATCCGATAAAAAGGCATTACAAGAAACTATTTGCGCTTTTGCCAATGACTTGGCAAAAGCGCAAATAGCCCGGTATTCTATTTATTGGAGTAAATGATGATGGCACCTGTGCCAATCTTTCCATAGACGATCGACTATTGCTCACCCTCTCAGAGATGCGAGCCAATGGCAATATCCTCCCCTTCCCTGTGATGAAAGTGCAAAAGCACACCATTGGAGGCTGTGAGTTAGCAGTAGTTATCGTTGAACCATCCGATGCACCGCCGGTGCGATATAATGGCAGGGTTTGGGTCAGGATAGGACCTCGAAGAGCGACGGCGATAGCAGAAGAAGAAAAAAGACTCTCAGAAAAGCGCCGCTCGCGAGATTTACCTTTTGATATCCAAACTTTACCTTCAGCTACCATCGATGACCTGGATGTAAAGTTATTCCAAGCGGAATATTTACCCGCCTGCATACCTCTGGAAATTTTAGCAGAAAATCAAAGGAATGTAGCCGAGCAACTCGCATCGGTGAGGTTCGTCAGCCTGAAACCATCAATTAACCCAACTAATCTGGGGATTTTGGTGGTTGGCAAAGATTCCAGGCAGTTTATCCCGGGCGCTTACATTCAGTTTGTCCGGTATGATGGCAAGGAAATTACCGACCCCATTAAAGACCAAAAAGAAATATCTGGACCGCTTTTGCAGGTGTTGCGGCGGTTGGATGAAACTTTATCAACTCAAATCTCAGTTGCTTCTGATATGACCACTCAACCGGTGGAAATCAAACAACCAGATTACCCATTGGTGGCGCTGCAACAGTTAACCAGAAATGCAGTTTTACATCGCACTTATGAGGGTACAAATGCACCGGTGCGGTTTTATTGGTTCAACGATCGCATAGAAATCCACAACCCCGGCGGTCCCTTTGGCCAAGTGAATCGCGATAACTTTGGTCAGCCTGGAGTCACTGACTACCGGAATCCCAACTTAGCCGAAGTGATGAAAAATCTTGGCTATGTGCAAAAATTTGGTATGGGGATTGCCTTGGCACGCAAAGAACTGGAAAAAAATGGCAACCCACCCCCAGAATTCCAAATTGAAGATACCTATATAGTAGCAATTATAAAGAGGCGCCCATGACCGTTCCCATTATTGCATTTTTTAATAACAAAGGTGGCGTTGGTAAAACCTCCTTGGTCTATCACCTCGCCTGGATGTATCAGAATTTGGGACTGCGAGTAGTCGCCGCTGATTTAGACCCCCAAGCTAATCTCACCGCCGCCTTTCTGGATGAAGACCGGTTAGAAGAAATTTGGGAAGACAAAAACCAACCGCTCACGGTGTTTCGTTGCGTTCAGCCTTTAGTTAGAGGCATTGGCGATATTGCTATTCCCCAATTAGAGCCAATTATTGAAGAAGAATTAGCTTTATTAGTGGGAGATTTATCCCTATCTGGATTTGAAGATGACCTCTCCGCCCAATGGCCTGGTTGTATGGATCGCAAAGAGCGTTCTTTTCGGGTAATTTCTGCTTTCTGGCGACTGCTGCAAGCCACGGCAATATCTCACAATGCCGATATCATTTTAACTGACCTTGGCCCCAACTTGGGGGCAATTAACCGCGCTGCTTTAATTGCTGCGGATTATGTGGTGGTGCCCCTATCTCCAGATTTATTTTCTTTGCAAGGATTGAAAAATCTCGGCCCTACAGTCCGCCGCTGGCGAGAAGAGTGGCAGGAAAGATTGCAGAAAAATCCTGCCCCTGATTTGATACTGCCTGCTGGCGGAATCGAGCCTATAGGCTATGTGGTGATGCAGCATTCTATCCGTCTAGACCGTCCGGTAAAAGCCTATCATCGATGGATGGAACGTATCCCCGGTGTTTATCGGGAAACAGTATTAAATCAACCGGCAAATGGCGAGATTTTAATTAAGGAAGATGCCAACTGTCTGGCACTACTGAAACATTATCAAAGTTTGATGCCTCTTGCCCAAGAAGCTCGGAAACCCCTATTTCAGCTTAAACCTGCGGATGGGGCGATCGGCGCGCATCTGAAAGCAGTGCAATCAGCGTATCAAGACTTTAAACAGCTAGCCATCAAAATTGCCGAAAGGACTAAAGTATCTTTAGATGCGGTATATTTGTAAATCGGTCATTGGTTATTGGTCATTGGTCATTTGTCTTTTGATTACAAGCGGACTTGCGGACAAGGGACAAATGACCAATGACCACCACGGCTATTTCGGGGCACCCATCATCACAAATGCTGCCCAGTTTTGCGGTTCGGGATATTTTTTCATGGTGGCGAGCATCGCCTGACGCAAAGAGTGGGATTTATCGCCGGTTTGTTCTAACTGGCGATAAAATTCGGTCATCATTTCGCCGGTGGGGGCGTCGGGGACTTGCCACAAAGAAACTAGGATGTTGGGGATACCTGCAGTCATAAAAGAGCGCGATAAACCGAGGACACCATCGCCGGTGATGCGACCGCGACCGGTATCGCAGGCGCTGAGGACAACCAGGGAGGCTTTGAGGTCGAGGGAGAGGATGTCTAAGGAAGTGAGAAACCCATCACTATTGTCTGCGGGAGTGAGGGCGATCGCTCCGGGGACGCCTAAGCCTTCAATATCATCTAATAACCCGTGAGTTGCCAGGTGAATTATCCCAGCTTCGGGCAATTTTTTGGTGATATTGGCTTCGGTGGCAGCGTCGCCGATAATGGCTTCGGTTCCTAATAAAGAAGCGATTTCTTTGGCTTCAGCTTCGGCGGCTGGGAGGGGGGAGAGTTTATCGCGAGTTGTGGTTGTGCTTGTGTTAGTGGTTCCCGGTTCATAAGGCATGGTGGGGTTCCCCACAATCAGGGGATTGCCTGATAGAGTGTTCTGGTTTTTTGCGGTCAAAGCTAGCACTTGCAGAGAAGGAGCGGTTAAAATTGTGTGTTTTTCAATTAAGTATTTGCCATTGCTATCGAGTAACCCGGCGAAGGGGACTAAAAATAGCTCGCCTTGGGGGATGAAGATGACGGGAGTTTCTGGGTTGGTGGGGAGTAAATCAGCGATCGGGTCGATGAGGAAGGAATGGAGCTGCTGCAAGCGTCTGGTAGGACTGAGGCGGCGAGGGCGATTGCTTTTGGGGGCAACGCTTTCCCGGGTTTCTGAGACAATCTCCTGCATCGCCGTTTCCCCACCGCCACGAGCGGTATCTGTCGCCGCAGCAACCCGCGTCCGCTCCACCACATCTGCTAGGGAAATATCTGGCCCAAAATCGCTCTCCCGAAATGCAACTTTACCATCGGGCTGCACTACCCAAATTAATAAAGTGTTGCTGATTTGTTGGTCAAAGGTATAAACCACGAGGGTAGAATTTTGCTCGGCGGCGAGTTGGCGAATTTGGGAGATATTTAAAGGAGCGGTGAGGGCGCGCTGGATATTGGGATTAGATTTTTCTTCCTCGCTGGTGATGCGCTCAGCCAATAATTCCACAAACGCCCGCCCCCGACTCCGATCGGCTATTTCTAGGGCTGATTCTATTTCCTTTTGTTCTAGCAGAACATATTGCAGGAGGGTGTAGGGATTTAACTGATAGGTGTTGATATTTGATTCCGTTTCCTGGAGCCGAGCCGCATCATTCCCCTTGTAGCTGACGAAGCGAGATTCCCGGTGTTGAATTGCCTCAGTCAGTACCAAGCGAGCTTTGGCAAAGTCCCCAGAGTTAATCAGTACCAATCCCAGATAACCGGAAACTTTTTGTTTTAAGATATCAATCAGTTCTCGATTGTCGGCGACGTTGGCTTGTGCTAAGATAGCTAAGCTCTTTTCATAAGCAGCAATTGCGGCTGGGGTGTTTTTCATTCCCGTGTAGGCGTTACCGATATACATCCAGACCGTAGCCTGACCGATGAGGTAGTTAAAGGCTTCGTAAATGGCGAGACTTTGCTGGTAGTGGTCGATCGCGCTGGTAAACTCTTCCCGGCGCACTTCCAGGTTGGCCAAATGTAGGAGGGTGTCTGATTCCCAACCTTTATCCCCAATCTGCTGATAAAGCGCCAAAGTCTTTCGGTGGAAATCCAGCGCGTTATTTAAATCTCCCTTTTCATCATAGGTTAAGGCCAGACTGCGCAGGGTAAATCCCTGCTGCTGTCGGTCTCCCATTGCCTCCACTAAAGCCAATCTTTTCTCTAAAGCCGATACTGAGGCATCAAATTCCCCGGCTTCGCGCTGTTTTTCCGCTTCTACTGTGAGCTGCTGGATGATGTCGGCAAATTCATTAACTGAGCGCAATTCTGGCAAAGATGCTAATAACTGATTAGCCTCCTTTTGCTTGCCTGCAGCGGCGTATTCAGTAGCGATGACTAAGAGCAGTTTGGTTTTGTCAGTGCATTTCTCAAAACTGTTGGCCACCTCCCTGGCTTCTTTATATTTACCGGCGGCTGCCAACCGAGCGGCGATTCTTTCCAAGGCTCCGGTTTTGACTTCGATTTCTAGAAAATTGTTAATCTGAATACTGTTCGCCAATTTTAGGCCAGTTTCCAGCATTCCTGCTTCTGCGTACTCTACCCCCAGCACCCCCAGCATTACTGGCGGAAACAGTGGTTTAGCAGCAATTGCCTCGGCTACGGCTAAGGCTTGTTTCTGTTGGTCAGTTTTCAGATAAAACCGGGCAATTTCTACCAAAATCTCTGGTTTCTTGGCTTCTCCCTCTAGATTTTCTACCAGTTGCAATGCTTCGGTGAGCATCCCCCTGTTGGCGAAGGCAAGGCTAATTCCGAGCATGGCATTATCCCGATCGCTATTCTCGTCGAAATCGTAAGCTAGGGGTTGGCGGGTGTTTAAATCCACTTTTTGGGCATCCGTCAGGGGTTCGATGGTACGAGCGAGGTTAATAGCTTCTTCGCCACGTCCCGCCGCCGCATAGGCGATGGCAATTTCCATCAAAGCTTTATTTTTCGCGGTGAGAAAGGGAACGACCCAGCCGCTGGCTGATTCTTTTTCCATTGCTTTAATCAGAGCGAAGGCGCGATCGTACTCGCCCAACTTCGCATAATTCACCGCAATTCCCAACCAAGCTCGCGCCTTATCAAAATTATCGCTCAAACTAGCAGATTCTTGCTCTACTTCTGCCACCAATGCGATGGCTTTTTCCCTTTCCCCCGCTTCGGCGTAAGCATCCGCCAGCATCAGCCGAGCTTCGCCTTGTCTCGAACCCGTTACCATAGTTTCTACGGGTGTAGCAGATATCGCCTCCACAGCCAATTTGGTTTCCCCAGCTTCAGCGTACAGCTTTGCTACTCGTGCTTGGGTATAAATTCGGTAATAATCTTCGCCGTAGCTGACTGCTAATTGATTGATTTTCTCCAAAATATCGAGAAATTTTTTATCTTGTCCTTTTTTACCATAATTTTCTGCTAATTTCAGCAATAGCTCACCTTGCAAGCGGGGACTTTGAATATTTTCTATCAGTCCCAATGCGCCATCGTATGCCTCCTGTTGGATATAAATCCAGGCGATCGTTTCCCACACTCGGTCAGAAACTTGCGCCGCCTTTGCCCCCTGTAGCAATTCATCAAATTTTTTGGCATTTGCTGCCTGCCGAGCGATTTTCTCAAAGACGTTTTCCGGTCTTAATAAGATATCCTCGTCAAAAGGTTGGCGAAATGCCTGCTCATACTGCCCCGCGTAAGCAAATGCTAAGGCTGCTGCTTCCATTTGTCGCTCTGGGTTCTCGATCGCTTGTGCTATTTCAGCCGATCGCTGTTGCTCTCCCAATGCAGCGTAAAGGATCGATCGCTTCACCTTGATATCTTCCTCCGTAGCCATATCCACGGGGCAAACCGTTTGACTACTATCAGCACCTCTGGCGGGAGCAGCCACGAGAAATGGCGAGAAATTAGGTATAACCAACGCCAGGGCTAGCAGTCCATACCAGCCGTGTGTGTTTTTTGCTCTGGTCATCATAAAATTATGTGGGATAGGGACATTCATCAGGTTAACACCATCCCTTCTATAACTGCCACCTTGTTCGCAAATCGGTTATGCAAGCCCAATTCAACCTCCAGCGCAGCAGCGATGACCAATTTTTTACCGAATGGTTAACCCCAGATGGGGAACCGACAGAGAAAGAACGACAAACCCTCGATGCCATTCAGCAAAAATACTTTTACCAACTTGCTGACGGTCAATTGGGAGAAGAAACAATTAAATTAATCGTGTTGTCTCCCCTCCTAGACTTAGCGGGATTTTTTGAGCATCCATTTCGCTTTAAAACCGAAACAACCGTGCAAATTATGGTGGAAAGCGATGATGTGATTTATCGCGGGAGGATTGATGCTCTGGTTCTCTTAGAAACCCTTTGGGTAGTGGTCATAGAATCCAAAGAAACCAGCTTTTCTTTAGAATTGGCTTTGCCGCAAACTTTAGCTTATATGCTGGCTAATCACCAACCCGATCGTCCGGTTTTTGGCATGGTGACTAATGGCGGCAATTTTATTTTTGCCAAATTGCAAACTCAGGAATTTCCCCAGTATGAATTGTCCAGTGTATTTTCGCTCCTACCCCGGCGCAACCAACTGTATGATGTATTGCAGATTCTCAAACGTTTGGGCAGAGTTGCCCTGCAGTGAATCACCGACAAAGAAACCGGGTTTCTCACGCAACGGTTGTTGGAAATTATCAAGATTAATCACTCCAGAGAAACCGAAAACCCTTGGCGTGGTAGGGGCACGGCATCAATAAGATTTCGGGTTAACGATAAATCTTAATGACGCCGTGCCCATCCAGAGAAATCGCGCATCCTAGAAACCGGGTTTCTGAGCAAAATATCTCGTGAATTACCAATATTTAGTTAAGAAAGCCGGTTTCTGCCCCCGAATTTTGTTATCTTTCTAATTACATTCCCATCAATAACCGGAAACCGATGCCCCAAGCGCAAACCTAAAATTATCCATCCTTCCAAAGCATCTTGCAAATCTTCTCGGCATAATTCCAAAGTGGCAGCGTTGCCCCAGACTCCAGGACATTCGGTGATTTCACCATAAAAGCTCCCGTCTTCTAGCAATTCATATTTTGCCTTTTTCATCGCGGAAGCGATATAATTTGTTAGCATATTTTTGTCCCTAGTCCTTTGTCCTTTGTCCTTTGTGTGATAGAAACCGGGTTTATAGTAGGCAATAAACCCGATTTCTCATCTTCCCAACTACACCCCAACTAATTGTTTTTGTGGTGATTTCACTTCCACTGGGGCGGATAATGCTGATTCCAAATCAGCACAACCGAGCCGCTCTTCTAAAATCTGCATCACTTCGCGGCCAAAATCGTTAGGATTGCGCCGCCATGCTTGCAAGCACACTTCCCCAAAGAAGGAGCCGAGAGGTTCGGGATTCCACAACAGCTTGCGGGCTGTCCAAGGCATTAAGCTCATGGGGTTATATCCCGGTTTGATGATGTCGTTTTTGAAGGCGTATTCTTCTAAGTGGGTGTGGGGTTGCAAGCCGATAAAGAAAATAGCGGGCTCGACTTTATCAGCGCCAAAGATGCGCTCTAGTTCCCGATGGTAGGCGATGGTTTGGCGGATGGTGTCGTAGGTTTCATCAATGACGTTAAAGGAGTAATTGACGGAAACTAAATCGTTAAAACCGGCAGCTTTTAAGTCGCGGCAGTTTTGCAAAACAGTGCGCAGGTTGTAACCCATCCGCATTTTGCGCACCAGTTCCTGGGAACCGCTGGTGATGCCGATTTCAAAGTAGTTCATCCCGGTTTTTACCATCAGGTCGCATAGTTCCGGGTTTAAGTTGTCGGCGCGGATGTAGGCGGCCCAGTGAATATCGGTCATCCCGGCGGCGAGGATTTTTTGCAATAGCTCGATCGCGTCATCGATAAAACGGCGAGCCGGGATGAATTGGGCATCGGTAAACCAGAAGTTGCGGATACCCCGATCGTACAACTGCTGCATTTCCTTCACCACTTCATCCGCCGGGTTAATGCGGACTTGCTTACCCTCAATAACGGTGTAAATGCAGTAGCAGCAGTTATGGGGGCAACCGCGCTTAGTTTGGACGCCGATATAGAAATCTTGTTCTTGGAAATAGTAGGCAAAAGCGGGCCAAATGGTTTCGATGTAGTCGTAGTTACAGGCGCTTTTTTCAATCGGGGCCGGTTGTTCGTGGATGAGCCGATCGCGTGGCGTCGTTTCCCCCACGATATAACAGCGATCGTCCATCACATCTTGCCCCCGCAGCAGTTTTTCCAGCAGCGACTCTCCCTCACCCACCGAGACGATCGTCCCTTTCGGTAAACTACTGCCCAACTGCTCATAAAACACGCTCACCGCACCCCCACCAACCACCGCTAGCGCTTCGGGACGGTACTGGCGGGCCCGTTGCAGACCCCGCTTAATTAACTCCTGGTTGCGCCACAGCTCCGTATAGTAAGAAGTCGTCACCCGCAAACCCCCCAGAGCCCCCCGCAACTTAATCAGCGGATTTTTCGCATAGTAGAACTCAAAAGCATGCTGTAGAGGGTTGCCACCGCGCCCCCCCACCGGCGCATAAATTTGGATATCCCGCCAGGAAAACACCAGTAGCGTCGGTTGGAACTCATCCACACAAGCATCCAAAGCGCTGTTGAAGTCCAACGGAGGCACCGTCCCCAAATCAAATATCCGCTGCTCCACCTCTGGAAACAGCTTATGTACATAGTCCGCTAGATACACCACCCCGATGGGAAAGATGGGGTTGCACGGGAGGCGGACGTAGAGGATGCGATTTTCCATAGCTGGGATTCTGGATTTATGAGAGAGTTTTTCATATAACTTAACAATAACACCCCGATCCAGGTTTGTAGTAGGGCTTCAGCCCTCCCGCCTAAGAGCAGTGAGATGATGCCCAGTCCAACCAAGAGAGACAGATAAGCATAAGAAATACTGATGATAAGCATTAATTAATATTACTATTACTACAGGTATTGAGTACCATAGAGAAAAAGAGGAAGATTTTTGGCAAAAAACAGTCAGTTGGTATTCGAGTTTACAACAAGTCGGGATCGAATAGTGTTATCACTATCAGAAGATAAAAAATTCTGGTGCAAAGCTCCTCTGTAATTATGGCTCAAATCATCGATCCCGTACCGTCTTACCTGCACGATCGCATCGTCTGCTGCTACGTCAACGCCACCAGCAAGATTCAGATTGCCCGGATCACCAATATACCAAACTGGTATTTTGAGCGCGTGGTATTCCCCGGACAACACCTGATTTTTGAAGCCCTGCCAGAAGCCCTACTGGAAATTCACAGCGGCATGATGGCATCAGCAATTTTATCAGATACCATCCTGTGCGATCGCCTGCGCATGGAAGAACAACGCAACGAAGCCCAACAGAGGCAAGACACCAAAAAGATAGAAGACCCATATGAGCCCAACACCAGGGGAACCACTCATAAAAACCCCATCCCCACCCCATCCTTAAAAGCCCTCGCATTAAGCGCGGCGGAATAATATACTGTTTTATCAGTTTCCGGTGGGTCGGTGCCACCTCCACACATGAGGTACTCGCTACCAACAACGGTATGCTAAAATACCTCAGTTGAGGTGTTCAATAAAAAATACTTTGGATTTGCCTTCTTTTCTATGGTTATGGAAAATAGCTGCCTGGGCAATGGGTTTATCCCTAGGCAGCTATTTTTTGTTGGCCATAACCGGCATTTGGCGCTACACCACCAGAACCGCCAGACGCCCCCAACCCAAATGGCTCCCGCCACTGCATTACATCCTAGGCATCTGCCTTGTCACCCTCGTATTCCTCCTCTTAACCATTGGCATCATCGGCACCCTCGGTCATTTTGGCAGTCTCGGACATTCCCCCCACCTCATAGCAGGCATCACAGTAGTCATCCTCACCACCATCAGCGCCGCCAGTGCCAGCCAAATTCACCCCAGCCGACCCTGGGCCAAACCCCTCCACCTCACCACCAACGCCATTCTCTTTTTTGCCTTCGCTTGGGTTTCCTGGACCGGCTGGCTCGTTGTCCAAAAATATTTACCTTAACCACTATTTACCTTAACCACAGGAGAGAGATTGTAGGGTGGGCAAAAGCCCACCGTCAGAGCCATTGTCAACCCAAATCATCATCTGGGCTTTTGCCCACCCTATGATTGATTACTATGCTAATGAGATAAATTATTCAGAAAAGAGATAAATAATCATGTTCCCATGTCATGTTTGTGGTTCAAATCAATCCCACCCCGAATTGGTCAATGAAATTTTTCAAATTCAGGGTAAAATTTATCTAGTAGAAGGAATCCCCGCCCAGGTTTGCTCCCGCTGTGGTGAATTCACCTTTAGCAGAGAGACCACAGAAAAAGTTAGAAAAATGTTACACGGTGACTAGCCAAATCATCATCTGGGCTTTTGCCCACCCTACGATTGATTACTATAATAAACAATAAAATCAAACCTCAAAATCAACTACCGTGACAGCCGAATTAGAAAATCAACCAATATCCCCGGAAATCAACATTTTCCGCCTTTCCCCCTTAATCAGAATCACCCTCCTGAGCCTGTATATCGCCCTCACCGTCCCCCTGCCCTTTTTAGCCGCAGTCACCAAGACCCCAGTCCCCCCAAACCTACTTTGGATAGGTTTAGGTTTCGGCGCGATCGCCCTTTATGCCATCCTCACCGAACGAGTCATATTAGACGATAAAGGCATTAACGTCACTTACGCCCAATGGGTGCCCAAAATATTTCGCCGAGGTTGGTTTTTGCCCTGGCAAGATATTACCGCCCTCAAACCCCGCACCACCGGACAAGGGGGACTGGTGTATTATTTCCTCACTAAAACCGGACAAGGTTATTTACTCCCCATGCGCGTCGCTGGGTTTGCCAAATTAGTCCGCATCGTCGAAGCCAAAACCGGTATCGACACCAAAGACGTGCGACCCCTCGCCCAGCCTTGGATGTATTTTATCCTCTTAGGATTTACTCTGCTTCTATTATTAATCGATGCTTGGACAATTACCACAGCAGTTAACTTATCCCTCATCTAATTGATAAATGCTAAGATAGCATCTGTAGGGGCACGGCATCATTAAGATATCGGTTTGACGAACTATCATAATCGCGCCGTGCCCTAACCACCATATTACCGAGCCAAACAAATATAGTTTCTAGATGGCACGAATAGCCTCCTTGAGGACAGCTTCTCGCAAATAAGGTTTCAGAGAGTCGGGAGTTCCTAAATCCACAGGACAACCTAAAATATTTTCCAGGTATCGCTGCAACCGCATGAAAGTAAACAGCCCTACTGGTTTGGCAAATTCTACCAATAAGTCCACATCACTATCCGGTTTAGCTTCGTTTCGCGCCACAGAACCAAAAATTTCTAAGGAGCTAACGCCAAATTGTTGGAGATTTTCTTGGTGAGCGATTAAAATCGCGATCGCCTCATCCCGCCTCATACCCTCACCACCTACTTATAACTGCGCGTTGCCAGCTTCACATACTCAAACTCCAGCTTTTCCCGGTGTAACTCCGGCGGTTTCCCCTCACCGGCGTACCCCCAAGCCGCCACAAAAGCAAAATTATCATCATCCCGCTTTGCCTCATTAGTTTCCGTTTGAGATTCCTCCCGGAAATGACAACCGCAAGACTCCTCCCGATGTAAAGCATCCAAACACATCAGTTCCCCCAACTCAAAATAATCCGCCACTCGCCCCGCACGTTCCAGAGTTTGGTTTAAATCATCCCCAGAACCAGGAATATTCACATCCTCCCAAAACTCCTGGCGTAGCTCAGTAATAGACTTTTGCGCCTGTTTCAAACCCTCCCCACGGCGAGACATCCCGCAAGCATCCCAGAGAATGCGGCCCAAAGCGCGGTGAAAATCATCAACCGATCGGCTCCCATTGCGGCTCACCAGCTTCTCGATGCGCTCTTTTGCCTGCAGTTCCGCATCCCGGAAACCAGGAGTATCGCTTTTCACCTCCGCATTCAGCAACCCCGCCAGATAACTGCTAATAGTGTAAGGAATGATGAAAAAGCCATCAGCCAAACCCTGCATCAAAGCACTAGCTCCCAAACGGTTCGCCCCGTGGTCAGAGAAATTCGCCTCTCCCAACACAAATAAACCAGGAATCGTACTCATCAGATTATAATCCACCCACAGACCCCCCATCGTGTAGTGAGGCGCCGGATAGATTTTCATCGGCACTTCATAGGGATTTTCCCCCATAATGCGCTGGTAGATATCAAATAAGTTACCGTAGCGAGAGGCAATTTCATCCGCCCCAAACCGCTTTGTAGCATCAGCAAAATCCAGATAAACAGCATTACCCGTGCCCACACCATAACCCGCATCGCAAATTGTCTTAGCATTTCGCGAAGCCACATCCCGAGGCACCAAATTGCCAAAAGTCGGATAAATCCGCTCCAAATAATAATCCCGTTCCGACTCAGGAATATCCCTCGCGGGTCGCTTATCCCCCGGATTTTTCGGCACCCAGATCCGCCCATCATTCCGCAGAGACTCACTCATCAGCGTCAGCTTAGACTGAGACTCGCCCGACTGGGGAATACAAGTAGGGTGAATTTGCGTAAAACAGGGATTAGCAAAACAAGCACCCTGTTTATAAGCGCGCCAGATAGCCGTGGCATTAGAACCCCGACCATTAGTAGATAAGAAAAACGCATTAGAATAACCGCCAGTGCAGAGCAACACCGCATGCGCCGAGTGGGAGGTAATTTCCCCCGTCAACAAATTGCGCGTGACAATCCCCCGCGCCACCCCATTTTCCACCACCAAATCTAACATTTCATGGCGTGGGAACATCTTCACCATCCCCGCCGCAATTTGACGAGATAAAGCACTATAAGCACCCAAAAGCAACTGCTGTCCTGTTTGCCCTTTCGCATAGAAAGTGCGAGACACCTGCGCCCCGCCAAAAGAGCGGTTATCCAGCAGTCCCCCATATTCCCGCGCAAAAGGGACACCCAGAGCCACACAGTGGTCAATAATATTCGCGCTCACCTGCGCCAAGCGGTAAACATTCGCTTCGCGAGAGCGAAAATCTCCCCCCTTCACCGTGTCGTAAAATAGGCGGAAGACACTATCACCATCATTTTGGTAATTTTTGGCCGCATTGATACCACCTTGAGCAGCGATACTGTGAGCCCGTCGGGGACTATCTTGGATACAAAATGACTTGACATTGTAGCCCAACTCTGCTAAAGAAGCCGCCGCCGAAGCTCCCGCCAACCCAGTCCCCACCACAATAATTTCAAATTTCTGCTTATTAGATGGGTTAACCAGTTTGTTGTCAAACTTGGCTTTATCCCATTTTTGCTCTATGGGTCCAATCGGAATTTTTGCATCTAGTTTCATGGTCGTTTGTCCTTGGTCATTGGTCATTTGTCCTTGGTCATTTGTCCTTGGTCATTTGTCCTTTGAGCGTAGGGGCACGGCATCATAGATACTTGGGTAAAACGAGATAAATTAATGACGCCGTGCCCGTAGCAAATGACAAGTGAGAAATGACTAAGAACCAAATAAGAAAAAATACACGGGAAACACGCTGTAACCTACGGCGAAAAACACCGCCACCCCGTAGGAAATCCACTGCATCACTGCTAAAGTCCCCTCATTGCTCAATCCGAGGGTGCGGAAAGCACTTTGAAATCCATGTGCTAAGTGCATTCCCATGCAGCATACAGCAGTTACATAAAACAGCACATACCACCAAATGGTAAATTTTTGCACTACCAGGGAATAAATATCGCGAATTTCGGGATTTTCAGCGGATGGGATATATGAGCCGTACTTGAATGTGGCTAAGTGGAAAATCAGAAATGCCAAAATAATCAGGCCACTGATGATCATGGTTTTGGACATAAAAGTGCCCTTACCCAATCGCTTTTGCACAGCATATTTGTGCTTTTTCGCTCTGATGTTGTCATGCCAGACTTGGATACCGGTGATGATGTGGTAGCCAAAAATCAGGAGCAAAAATGCTTCAGCGGGGTAAATGAGGGGGCTGGAAGTCAGTTTATGCGCATAGGCGTTATAGGCTTGTGGCCCGACAAACAGGAATAGGTTGCCTAAGAAATGCACCAGTAAAAAGCCGATAACTAGCAAAGCTGTAATTGCCATCACCGCTTTTTTGGCGATGGAAGCAGTGGGGATGAATGGAATTGCTGGCACTCTTGTCATTTGTGTTTTGTCAATTTTTGAGAGATTTTTGCCGGAGGAATAAGGCGATGCAGCTCAGCCAGATAATTCCGGTTAATCCGGCGATCGGGTTGCCGTGAATACCCGTGAGCCAATCAGAAATATCAGGGGAATAGGAGATTAAATGACCATTACTGACGATGTAATATCCCCATACCAAACCGCCGTGAAAGCCGATCGGCAAACCCAGGCGTCCGCCGGAGTAACGCTTCCCCCATACCAGCGTCACCCCCAAGATTGCCAAACCGGGAAAAGCCGGTAACTGTTCCAGCATCGCCTCCAGAGGTTTGATATAGTGCAGGATGGCAAAAATCGTCGCATCGGCCCACATCGCCACTTTAGGACTGTAGTCTCGCTGCAACTCATCTAACAGCCACCCCCGAAACAGCAGCTCTTCGGCAAATCCCACCCCCAAACCGACCAAAAACCCCTCCCCCATCACCTTGAAGAACCCCGCCGGAGGTATCTGCCAACCCAGCCAACCGAGTCCACCTTCAAATAGCAGCAAGGTAGTCAAACTCAACAACCCCATTCCCAGTCCGGTGATGAGGTAACGGGCAT
The DNA here is from genome assembly GCA_015296065.1 of Oscillatoriaceae cyanobacterium M33_DOE_052. Taxonomy (GTDB): domain Bacteria; phylum Cyanobacteriota; class Cyanobacteriia; order Cyanobacteriales; family Laspinemataceae; genus Koinonema. The sequence goes on from DVDU01000055.1 coordinate 23,440, forward strand.
TTTGTCGGGTAAATTCCAAGCCGTAGTTGCGGAGGATCTGCGGCTCGCCGTAAACCTTTTGCGCCCAAAACTTGACGAGAAAGATAAACTCTAAGTATAGCACGGGCATCGTCAGCAGGGAAACCAAATTTTGGTCGCTGATGAAAATATAAGCGGGAATGGCTGCCGGTGCCCACAGTAGCAGCAAAAGGATGACAAAAATGGCCAGCCTGCGGGGGGCTGAAGTTTCACCGAGGCTGGTAATATTAACGTTCACATCAGGCCCCTATTCGTCGGGTTCTATGGTGCTAGTAAGCCCGAAGTTTTTCAAGGTTTCGCTATAAAACTCCGCATGCTCCAACGCACAAGTAATCACCAAGGCGATACCGTTGGTGTGGGCTTCCATCATAATACTGACAGCTTGAGGCTGAGTCAGACTCGGCACTGTCTGCATTAGAGTTTGCACCACATACTCCATCGAGTTGAACTCATCGTTATGGAGCAAGACGCGATAACGCGGTGCGAGCTTACGGACTGTTGAGCTTTTTTCAACTGTCTCCACTGACACGGCTGATAACCTCTTTTGATATAGCTCAGGGTAACTTAACTGATTTTAACCATGAGCAGTTACCTGCCCACAATCATAGTTTACTCGGGCATTGGTCATTCGTCAAAAGTCATTTGTCCTTTGTCATTTGTCCTTGGTCCCCCCGTCTCCGGGTCCCCCCGTCTCCGGGTCCCCCCGTCGCCCTGTCTCCGGGTCCCCCCGTCCCCCCGTCTCCTTTACTAGCTAGTTGCGGGAGATGCCCAGACGACCTTCGGCGAAACCGAGGGCGGCGAAATGCTCAAACCCGCTGCGGAATGTGCCATTGCGGACGGCAGCGGCGATGTCTGGGTTGTTGGTGAGATAATAAGTTTCGTTGTAAAATCCGCTCGGGGCGCGGCCTTCGGTTTGACCGAAGCGCATAAAGTGTTCAAAGCCGCTCCTGTAGGCACCAGCCGCCACGGCGGCGGCGATGTCTGGGTTGTTGGCGAGGTAGAATTTCTCATCAAAGAAGGCGCTACCGGTGCGTCCTTCGGCTTGTCCGACGCGCAAAAAGTGTTCATAACCACTTCTGTACTGTCCGGCGGCTATGGCTGCCACTACGTCAGGGTTGCGAGCCAGGTAGAAACTCTGGTTGTAGGCGGCGGAGGGCGATCGTCCCTCCCGTTCCCCAAAAGTGGTGAAGTGGTCAAAAGCACTGCGGAACCTGCCAGCGGCGATATCAGCGGCGACGCTGGGGTTAGCGAGATTATAAAATCTCTGGTCAAATAGGGGGTTAGGGGTGCGGCCCTCGCTTTGACCGAAGCGGATAAAATGTTCATAACCGCTTTTCACGGCGCCACCTCTGACGGCAGCGGCGATGTCCGGGTTAGCGTCAAAGTAATAGGTTTCGTCGAATAGCTGGGTACGCCGATCGCGCCCTTCAAAAAACCCCGACTGCACAAAATGAGTAAACCCGCTGCTCACCGTCCGGTTCGCCACCGCCGCCGCCACATCCGGGTTAGCCTGCAAATACAAAACCTCATTAAACAAAGGACTCGGTTGCCTTCTTTCAAACTGTCCCACCAAATTAAAATGCTCCAACCCATTGCGGAACGCCCCCGCCGCCACTGATGCTCTCACATCCGGGTTATTTGCCAAGTAAAAACCCTCATCAAAAAACAGGCGCAGGGGGTCACGCCCCGCATCGGTGATTAATTCTACGAAGCTCTCAAAACCTTGGAACACCCGCACCCCGGTAGGGACAATTTTCGCCAAAAACACATCCGTCAATCCCCCCGAACTGCCTTGAAACTCGCTTTCTGTGGGAAAATCGGTGGAATTGGCAGAACCCACTAGGTACAGATGACCGTTGTTATCCAGGGCCATATCGCCCACAGTATCGCTTTTGGCGCCGCCAAGGAAGGTAGAGTATTCCAAGCTGGTGCCATCGGGGGAGAACTGAGTTAAAAATACGTCATCTTCGCCGTTGTTGGTGGTTTGGATGGCTTCGGCGACGGGAAAATCGAGCGATCGGGTTGTTCCCGTCACATAGGCACGACCGAAAGCGTCCACCGCAATAGATATCCCCGTATCAATACCCAACCCACCACCCAAATAAGTCGAGTATTCCAAACCAGAGCCATCAGCAGATAATTTCGTCACAAACCCATCAGTGTCAAAACTACCCGCGATGACGCTGAAATCTTCTTGCAGGGGAAATTGGGTAGGAAAATCCCGAAATACCGGTAGGGGGTCCCCATCAGGATTAAAAGCCACCTGCACCGGCAATCTCCCCGTACTACCTGTAACATAGGCACTGCCAGCACTATCTACCGCGATGCCATAGGCTTTCTCATCATCGCTCCCCCCCAAATAGGTGGAATATACCAACCCACTGCCATCAGCATTTAACTTAGAAACAAACCCATCACTCTGGCGAAAATTCAAATTGCCCAAGGTTGGTTGAAACGTTCCCTCAGTAGTGGGAAAATTCGCCGAAAAAGTCGTCCCCGTCACATAAGCATTACCGCTGGCATCCACAGCGATATCCCCGCCTTCCTCATCATCCCTTCCCCCCAAATAGGTGGCATAGGCTAAGCTGGTTCCTGATTTATCAATTTTGGCCACAAAAGCATCGATCGTCCCGCCAAACTCCTGTTGCACCCCATTCCCTGTAATCGGAAAATCGCTCGATGTGGTCGTCCCCACCACATAAGCATTTTCATCCCCATCTAGGACAATTTTGCTCGCCGAATCATTTCCAGTCCCACCCAAAAACGTCGAGTAAATAATCCCATTACCATTAGGATTCAGCTTCGTAATAAAAGCATCCGGGTTGCCCGCAAAACCGGGCTGCAAAGGACTTTGAATCGGAAAATTACTCGAAGCCGTCACCCCAGACACATAAACATTGCCATCATTATCCACCGCAATACCATTGCCCGCATCATTAGCCAATCCACCCAAATAAGTAGAGTAAACCACCCGCGTGCCATCTTTAAACAACTTCGTCACAAAAGCATCAGAAGTGATGCTCGCCGGTAACGGGTTTTGGTTGGGGAAATCCACAGAAGTAGTAGAACCAGTGATATACACATTCCCCTCACCATCCACCGCAATCCCCGCACCAATATCGGCGCCACTGCCACCCAAGTAAGTAGAATAAGCCAGAGTCGGGTCAATAATTAGGGGATAAGCAGGATTATAATCCCCCACCGCAAAACCCACTTGTCCCGGATTGGATTCTAACAACAGATAATCAGCCGCCACTGGCACTCGCTGATTATCAATCTCTTGGAAAGCAATCGGAGGAGATTCCGTTAACTCTCCCCCAGGCGTATCTAATATGAGACTGCCATCATCTCCGATGCGCATCCCTTCAATCCCAGAATAATTGAGGCGAATCTGGTTATAATCCGCTCCCGGCGCCAAAATAAAATCACTTTTGAGCTGTCCTTCTTGACCGCTGTAAATTAAGTCAATTCCCGGATACAAATCCTGATAAACTAGACTTTCATAAGTGGGTACATCCGTCCACCATTGGCTAGGGTTGTTACCAGTGATAAAGTTGGCTACACCAGGGAGCAAATCTTTCCCCGCCACAATGGGAGATGTGTTCGCTCCAATAAAACTCAGCTCCACCTCAGTGGTTGTATCCCCAGAAGCCATTTGGAAGGATATCTCTTCTGGAGTGAAAAAGATCGTATAACCCGCGCCTTTAACCAAGGCATGCACATTTTCCGCCGCTTGTCCAGTATTCGCAATAAAACTTAACGGCAAATTACTGGTGGCTGTGGTAACATCCCCAGTGATGGGGTCGCCCGGACCTTCTGGGGGGGCTAATTCCGGCGATGTTTCCGCGATCGTGGCACCGAGGTCAAAACCAGTTAAAGTTCCATTTAAATTGTCATTTTTTCCATCACGAATCGAGAAAATGCCGCTGCCCAAGCTGTTGCTGTTAGAGGCACCAACCGATTCCCAATCACCAGGAAGTATTGGTAAATCATCTGTAATTGCCAATCCCAGGTTAGCTGCGGTCTTTACTCCCTCAATCCCCAGTAGGTCTTGCATAGCTCTATATTTCCAGCCGTGAGTGCCAGTGGTTTCATAGGCTGTACTATTCTAGTCGTCCTGTTTGATTTTGTCATTGTTCATCGGTGAAAAGTCTTTTGTCCAATGACTGCCGGACCAAGGACAAATGACCAAGGACAAATAACAATTCTGTGGTATCCCAGCAAACATCACCAATGGTCTCAAACGAAAACTTTTTACCGGAGCAAATTGTCTGTCTGGAAAATGAGGGCAGTTGTTTATATGGGGAAGTGATTCAGATTGCCGAAAGCGGCTCGATGTTTTGGCTGCGCCCCCTGATGCTAGCAAGCTGGTTGGCGGGGGTTACTCCCCAGTCTGGGTAACCACCCGAGGAGTTGTATGATTTGCGCGAGGGTGCGGATTTGGTGTGGCCCATGACGGGATTTAGAGCGGCTTTCGATACGGAGGTTATCCCCCTACTAGCGGCTTTGGCGGGTAAGGAGCGGGAACCGCGTTATGCTATTCTCGCTCACCGCCAGCTTAGGCTGTTTGTCGATCGCCTGTGGGAAAGCCAGCAAAAATCAAATCAGGAATAGCGAATACCAGCCGCTCTCATCCGCTCTATGCCTTCTTGCAGTCGCTCTGCACTAATCGTCAGAGCGATGCGAAAGAAGCCTTCGCCGCCGGTCCCGTAACCGTTCCCGGGGGGGACGATGATCCCGCACTTTTCCAGCAACAGGGTGACGAATTCCGTGGAGGAGTAACCTTTGGGTACGGGAACCCACACGTAGAGGGTGGCTTTGGGGGGTTGAATCGGCCAGCCGAGGGATTGCAGACCCGCAATAATCACATCCCGGCGTTGTTGGTAAACCGCGATCACCTCTTGCAGAGTGGCTTCTGGGGTGGACATGGCGACAATGGCCGATCGTTGAATCGCCTTAAACACCCCCGAGTCAATATTCGACTTAACCTGAGTCAGACCCTTAATCCCAGTGGCATTTCCCACCACGAACCCCACACGCCAGCCCGTCATATTGTAAGATTTAGATAGGCTGTGAAATTCAATGGCCACATCCTTTGCTCCCGGTACTTGCAGCACCGAAGGCGGCTTGTAACCATCGTAAGCCATCTCCGAGTAAGCGTGGTCATGGCAGAGCAAAATCTCGTAGCGGCGGCAAAACTCCACTAATTCAGCAAAAAACTCTAAACTTGCCACCGCCCCCGTGGGATTGTTCGGATAGTTAATCCACAGCAACTTAGCTTTAGCGGCAATTTCTGGGGGAATAGCCGACAAATTAGGTAAAAAGCCATTTTCAGGATTCAGGGGCATGGGGAAAGGTTCCCCACCTGCAAAAATTGTGGCCGTGCGGTAAACCGGATAACCGGGGTCCGGGATGATGCTGTAGTCTCCCGGTTCCACAAAAGCCAAAAAAGTATTGTGGATGGCTTCTTTGGAACCAATGGAGGATACCACCTCCGTATCTGGGTTTAAACCAGCGACACCAAACCGGCGTTCCATCCACTGCGCCGCTGCTTGGCGGTATTCTTTTGTACCTTGGTAGGGGGGATAGTTGTGGGTGCTAGGGTCATCTAGAGCATCCTGCATCGCTCGCACGATCGGCGGCGGAGTGGGTTTGTCTGGATCTCCCACTCCCATATTGATAATGTTTACCCCTTTGGCCACTAACTCTTCCCGTTTGCGGTCAATCTGGGCGAATAAATAGGGGGGTATTTTTTCTAAACGTTTGGCAAACTGCATTGCGGCTTGGGCACCAGCTTCTGATGGGCGGACTTTTCTACCGCCAGTTTACCCTTAAACTCACCAGGATTTCCCACTTGGCCGCGCCAAATCAGGAGACGCCGAGGATAAGGTTCTTAGTTGGGCTACAGCCCAAACTTGGCACCCCAGGGGTGATTTACACTACAGGGGACAGGACTATGCCCAACCATGACCACTGAGTCCTAGGCCCTCACCACCATTCCCGGATCAGGTTATGGGGTGAGTCTCAAATTGTTTCAGAAAAGCGGAAATGAATGTTGCTTTTTAAATTGCTGATGTCTTATTGGCAATAATCAATCATTAATTTTGATGATATCCCCCACAATTTAAGGACTATGGGCGGGAGGCTGAACTAGCGGTGGCTAAGTTCTGGGTACTAACTTAATTCTCCCAGCATCCATCTCAGCCATCAGTAATTCCAGAGCCTCGAAATCCACGTCATCAATGTAACCCAGGCGGGTTAGCTCGGAGTTAATGCCGTTTTCGATATCAGGAGTTAGCTCCTTGATGTAGAGAGCTTTCTCTACAAGTATCCGAATCGGGTGCATACCTTGCATGGCGATTTACATAAAATTCGGTACACTATTTATTATTGGGTGATTTTCTGATATTAGAAGTGATTTCATGCCATTGATTAAAGTGATCTATATCACTCCGATGAATCAATTTATCTTGTATATATGAAGAGAGTGCGAAAATCTACAGACTCAATTGTGACGCCACCAAGCCGGGAAAAGTTCCAGAGCCAAATAGGCAGAATAGTATAAAAATATACTATAGGCCAAACACTTCTTTAATAAAACTTTAAATAAGTCGAGGAATCCGCAAAGATTCGACAAAATCTGGGTCAAATTGGTCCCCTGATTGGATAATTTGCGGTTATCCTGGAACAAACAAGCATTAATGTATAGCGATTTTCGGTAAGCTCAGGAGAAACCATGTACTCAACTATTGCCCAGAATGCCCAAGTAACTGAGATTCGACCCAGAGGCCATCTGAATGCAGCGAATGCAGCGGCATTTAAAACCCAACTAACTGAGACCTTGGGGGCGACTAATGGGATGGTCGTAGTGGATATGGAGCAAGTGGAGTCCTTGGATAGCGCAGGACTGATGGCTTTGGTGTCGGGGCTGAGTTTGGCTCAAAGGATGAACCGTAAGCTGATTCTCTGTTCCGTTTCTGCCTCCATAGGAATTATTTTTGAAATTACCAAGTTAGAGAGGGTATTTGAAATTTATCCTCACAAACCCAATTGGCTTGGGGCGATCGCCTAATGAGATTCCCCCTCCCTTCCCGCCTCTCCAATGAGGGAGGGCAAACAGTGGTCCTGGCGTTGACGGTGGGAGGAAAATCCCTCCCCACCCTCCCCATCTCCGGGTCCCCCCGTCCCCCCGTCCCCCCCGTCTCCCTGCAGGGGTGATTCGCGAATCGCCCCTACAGGGAGAGAACTCATATTAAAGCAAAACCGGCTGAAAACAGTGTTATCTGAATTACAATCAGATAGAGCAACCACGATCGCTTCGCTGACCTGTCGGTTTAGCTTGCCCTCCTTGTGGCCATAATGCCAGAAGTGCGGGCAGAGGAGCCCGGTACATTTACAGCGGCGTCAGCGCCACCCCCGTGGTTGCCCTCGCCAACCGCTGTTGCCTAGGGGAAATTCCCTCTGGTTGCCCTGCGTGCGCGCCGTAGGCCAAAGTCAGGGACGCCCTGTCGGCAAGTCCGGTGGTTATTTTGGACAAAGGACAAATGACCTTCGGACAAATGACTTTTGACAAATGAGCAATTAGAGTAGTAATGCCGTGGCCCTCTTTCCAGAAAACGCGCCGATGCTAGCGCCACCCCTCAAGGGGTTTGAAGAACTGCTAACACTGCCCACAGACCCCGGAGTAACACCAACGATCGCCCCTGACGGGGCCCCCACCCAACAGCTCGTCTCCCAGCCAGCTCGCTATCTGGGCAATGAATTGGGAGCCTTCCACAAACCTTGGGAGGATGCAGCGGTGCGCTGGGTACTAACATACCCGGAAGTGTATGAGGTGGGAGCCTCTAATTTGGGGCATATCATCCTGTACAACATCCTCAATACACAGCCCGGTCAACTGTGCGATCGAGCTTACTTGCCCTTCCCGGACCTGGCGAAAAAGCTGCGGTCAACTCAAACCCCCCTCTGGGGCGTAGAACAAAGGCGACCCCTTACAGAATTTGATATCCTCGGCTTCAGCCTCAGCTACGAACTGGGAGCCACCAACATTCTAGAAATGCTCGATTTGGCAGGCATCCCCCTCACTTGGCAAGAGCGCCAAAGCCACGGAAAACTAGGAAACTGGCCAATAATTTTTGCCGGGGGTCAAACCGCCACCTCCAACCCCGAACCCTACGCCGACTTTTTCGACTTCATCGCCTTGGGTGATGGGGAAGAACTACTGCCAGAAATTGGTTTGGTCATCGCTGAAGGTAAAGCCGCCAACCTATCACGCCAAGAATTGCTCCTAGACTTGGCGCAAATTCCTGGGGTGTATGTCCCCCAATTTTACGATGTGGCCCCCGATGGTGCGGTGCGTCCCAACCGCCCCGATGTACCCGATCGGATTTTGCGCCGCGTCGCCAAACCCATCCCGGCGTATTCGATCGGGCTGGTGCCCTATATGCAAACGGTCCACGATCGTCTCACCATAGAAATCCGCCGGGGCTGTACCCGAGGCTGTCGTTTTTGCCAGCCCGGAATGCTCACCAGGCCCGCCCGAGACGTGGAACCAGAAGCCGTGGTATCAGCCATAGAAGAAGGGATGCGCGCCACTGGCTACAATGAATTTTCCCTCCTCTCCCTGAGCTGCTCCGACTACTTAGCCCTGCCCGCTGTGGGTATGGAAGTTAAAAACCGGCTCAAAGACTATAACGTATCTCTATCCCTCCCTAGTCAGCGGGTGGACCGCTTCGATGAAAATATCGCTAACATTATTGGCGGTACTCGTCAGAGCGGTTTAACCTTTGCCCCAGAAGCAGGCACCCAGCGCCTGCGAGATATCATTAACAAGGGACTGACCAATGAAGAGTTGCTCCGAGGAGTCAAGACAGCTTTTGACCAGGGTTGGGACAAAGTAAAGCTGTATTTTATGATTGGTTTGCCCGGAGAAACTGACGCCGATGTGCTGGGAATTGCCGAAACCGTGCAATGGCTACAGCAGGAATGCCGCGCCCCTAACCGCCGCCGTATCAGTTTCAACCTGACGATTTCCAACTTTACGCCCAAACCTCATACGCCTTTTCAGTGGCATTCTGTATCCACGGAAGATTTTGAGCGCAAGCAAGCGATGCTTCGGGCAGAATTTCGCCGGATGCGCGGTGTGAAGGCTAATTTTACCGATGTGCGCATCTCGGCGATGGAAGATTTTGTGGGCAGGGGCGATCGGACTTTAGCGCCCATCATCCGCCGTGCCTGGGAACTGGGAGCCGGGATGGATTCTTGGTTTGAAAGCATCGATCGCGCCTACCATGCCTGGACACAGGCGATTCAAGAGACGGGGGGACCTCTTGACGGGGGGAGTGTGGGACTGGGGGACCAGGAGACTGGGGGACCGTCTCCGAGTCTCCCCGTCTCCGAGTCTCCCCGTCTCCGAGTCTCCCC
>DVDU01000156.1 GCA_015296065.1 Oscillatoriaceae cyanobacterium M33_DOE_052
CCTCCCCCTCTTCCCCCTCTTCCCACCCCTCCCCCTCTCCGAGTCTCCCCCCATCCCCCCATGAAGGGGGCTACCCCTTGTAGATCTGGCCTCACCCCGCTAGACTGAGATGTGAGCATTATCTGTAATCTTACGTAAGCATAGTGTGGGGAGATGATCGGATCATGGAACCGAGCTGGAGTTTGAGGCTGGCAATTTTATCCTGGGCAATTTCCATTTCCACAGCCGCGACGATCGCCACAGTCGCATCGGCCAACGAAACACCGGAAACAACTATATCTACAGGAGGAACTGAAGCTGTGGGGGCGGCGATCGCTGCACCAACAATATTGTCCCCCCATCAAGAAGCCTGTGCCAATTTTTCTGAAACAGCAGCGCCACAAACCAGCGCTATACTAGCGCCACACCTGACGGAGATCGCCCCAGCTCGTCCCGATAGTCTTCCCGTCACCGCATCACCACTGCCACCCTGCACCAGCGCCCCCCCATCTTCATCAGGCGCAGCTTTGCTCGCCGGGATTGTCCCCAGAGGTAACACCGCCCAGCATGCCACAGGTAGCGGTGGGCTGTTTTTCCTGCAAGCCCAGTCACCCCAAATACCACCCAACGCCCCCCCACCGCCACAAGTGGACAGCCCGGACCCGAATCGCCAGCGGTTTCCCCAACCGGCGCCAAATCCGGAGCCCCCTAAACCCACAGAAGAAACTCCGGTACTGCCCCCAACCCCATCAGGGCAACCAACTACCCCAGAGGAAGACGGCTCGCCTAAGCTATTTGTCCAGAAAATTCAAGTGGTGAACTCTACGGTATTGACGGAAGCTGACATCCAACAAGTGGTCGGCCCGCTAGAGGGAAAAGATGTCACTTTAGAAGAGCTGCGGCAAGCCGCCGACACGATTACCCAAATCTACCTCGATCGGGGCTACATTACCTCCCGGGCACTGCTCGCCGACCAAGAAATCAAGGATGGTGTGGTGGAAATTCGGGTGGTGGAAGGGATTTTGCAAGAAATCCAAGTGGAAGGCAACACCCGCATTAAGCCATTTTATATCCGCAACCGCATCGCCTTGGGGGCCGATAGTCCCCTGAGTACGGCTAGTTTGGAAGACCAACTGCGACTGCTGCGCCTCGACCCTTTGTTTAATACGATTGAAGCCAGCTTGCGCGCTGGAGATGAAATCGGCAAAAGCGTTCTGTTGGTAAGGGTTAAGGAAGCCAGCCCATTTTTTACTAATTTCAGTATTGACAACTTCTCCCCGCCTTCGGTGGGTTCAGAGCGGTTTGGGGCAAACGTGCGGATGCGCAACCTCACGGGGATCGGGGATGAAGTCTCTGTGGCTTATTACTTTTCTAACGGGGATTCCAAGGTTTACGATTTCAGCTACCGGGTGCCAGTCAATGCCATGAATGGGACGGTGCAGCTACGGGTAGCACCCAACCGCAACTCGATCGTTCAGGAGCCTTTTGATGCTCTGAATATTCGGGGGGAGTCGGAACTATACGAAGTCTCTTTCCGCCAGCCCCTGGTGCGATCGCCCCGGGAAGAATTAGCCCTTTCTCTGGGCTACACCTTCCAAAACGGTCAAACTTTCACATTCCAAGGCCCGACGCCTTTCGGTTTCGGCCCCGATGAAGATGGCGTTAGCCGCACCAGTGTAATTAAATTTGGCCAAGACTACCTGCGACGTGACGCCCAGGGTGCTTGGTCATTCCGATCGCAATTCAGCCTCGGCACCGGCTGGTTTGATGCCACCGTCAATTCCAACCCCGTACCCGATAGCCGCTTCCTAAGCTGGACCGGCCAAGTGCAGCGCGTTCAGCGCCTGGGCAGCAGACAACTGCTCATCATCCAAAGCGACCTCCAGCTCACCCCCCACAGCCTCCTATCCTCCCAGCAATTCGTCATCGGCGGCGGCGCCTCCCTCCGGGGCTATCGGCAAAACGTCCGTTCCGGTGACAACGGTTTCCGCTTCTCCGCAGAAAACCGGATCACCGTCAGCAAAACATCCTCCGGCGCCCCCGCTTTCCAAGTCGCTCCTTTCATCGATATGGGGGTCGTCTGGAACCACGAGGACAACCCCAACCCCCTCCCCGAAGAAACTTTTTTGATGGGTGCTGGCGCCGGTATCCTCTGGCAACTGCTCCCCGGTTTCAACATTCGCCTTGACTACGCCCGCCCTCTCATTGATACTGCCGATAAAGGCACTAATGCCCAAGATGAAGGGTTCTACTTCAGCGTCAATTACGGATTTTAAAAATTAGTCCGTCTGAGGCTCGTAGTTGGGCTTTAACCCTCTTGATTAAGTTCGTAGTTGGGCTTCAGCCCTCTTGATTAAGTTCGTAGTTGGGCTTTAGCCCTCTTGATTAAGTTCGTAGTTGGGCTTTAGCCCAAAAAAAGCTCAGTTTTAGAGGGCTAAAGCCCAACTACAAACCCCCTCTCCCCGTCCCCTTTTATGCCGGTAGCATAGAATTTAGTTGGGCGAGAAATTTTGGCCAATCTACGATCGGTTTAGCAAAGTAGCCATCAGCCCGACTTTCCATAAGGTACTGTTTAGCATCGCTCGCCGTTCCCTCAGAAGTCACCAAAATCACCGGCACTTTCGCCGTCTGCGGATTAGCCTTGAGCATTTTTGAGATTTCTATCCCACTCACTACCTTGCCCTGATACTCACTATGAGGCAAACTAACATCCATCAAAATAATATCAGCCGCCCCCGTCCCCGCGATCGTCAACACTTCCGCCACGTCTTCCGTATGCTTGACAGCTAAACCACCCCGCTTGGAAACCATCTTGGCGAAAACGAACAAGTTGGCCGGGTCGTCTTCTACAATCAAAACAGTTTTCATAATCCACTAGCCTGAGAATTACTTACAGATACATCAAATTACTCACGCCAACTGGATTTTTTATGTAAAGTGTCTGTAAAGAAACCCCGTTGCTTAAATGTCCTGGTTGCTTCCGAATATTCTCCCGTCGAATTATACCAATGATTTAAGCATTTTTATGAAAAACTGTCAGTAAAACCGGGCCAAGTAGGTAGTAATGCTGCACCACAGCCAAACCAGCCTCTCTCCCCAAATCTTCCCGCCGTCGAGGACTATATAACCGCACCCCAGAAGGTGAAAAATTCCAGTGAAAATCCCCCTGTTCTTCTCTGACAGTGGTATCCGCTAAGTAAAAACATCCTCCCGGTTGCAGCACCCGCGCCACCTCGGCTAACATTTTTTCCGGGTTGGGATAGTGCAAAAAACTAATCGTATTAAAAACTGCATCAAATTGAGGGTTGTCAAAGGGTAAAGATTCGCCATTGCCCTCCCGAAATATTAGGCGGTTGCCATATCGGTTGTTCGATCGCGCTTCTACCAGCATTTGCCGTGATAAATCTAAGCCAATGCCTTGTAAAGTGGGGTTCTCCGCCGCCAACCGCCGCAACAGTCGCCCCGTACCACAACCAATATCGAGGACTTTAGGGTTTTCTGGCAGTTTCGCATATTCCAGCAGCCGCTGATGCACCGCTAGATAAAAAATCGCCGTCAAGGGACAATCATAAAAAGGCGCCCAAGCATCGAAAAATCCCTGTTTTTTGACGAAAATATCATCAGTCATTGGTTATTAGTCCTTGGTCATTGGTCATTGGTCATTGGTCATTGGTCATTGGTCATTTGTTGCTAGATGGTATAAATTAAAATAGCAGCCAATTGCGTTTAGTCTGGGTTGATGATAGCGGGCAGCGATGACATTTCCTTGCGCCCAACCCCACAAGGTTGCTGTATTATTGTTTGAATTTGGATTTAATTGGTTGATTCTTCAATGATTATATTAAATGGTCTGAAATTTGATTGAGATATAATTGCCATCAACCAATTACTCATGTGTGCCGAAGTTATTTCAGTTCAGTGCCAAGTCGTGATCTCCCTGCATTCACGCGGCTTGGTCGAAAATTTCGATAAGTTTATCGATTTCATTTCGACCATAGGCGAGAGCTGCTTCTGGGGAGTCAAAAGGTTGGAGGTTGATATTGCGGTATCCTTCGGGGGTGTGAAATTCATAAAAGTAGCTGTCTTCGGCGGCAATGGGAACCAGGAGCCAGCCGCGATAGATTTCGCCGCGCATATCTGGGGTTGACATGAGATTTTACCTCCTGTTTTCGGTAAGATAGCTGGGGGTCTGACTGGCGTATGGGCTACTGTCTCCCCTCTGGTGGGGGGAAATGAGGTAAGATAACCGTACTTTTGCAATTATATGGGTTTTGAGGAATTTTGGGCTAAAGCCCAACAACAAACTTTATGCGACCGAAAAAACAATTTGCTCAATATTGGCTCCGCAGTGGTAAAGTGTTGGAGCGTATCCTCAAGGCTGCTGAATTGTCTGGTGGGGGGGATGACCCCACAGGGGAGGGCGATCGCGTCCTGGAAATTGGACCGGGCACTGGGGCACTAACCCGGAATTTATTGGCAAACGCCAAAAGTGTGGTAGCCGTGGAAATTGACCGCTATTTGTGCCAAAAGTTGCGGCAAAAATTGGGTAATGAGGAAAATTTTTGGCTGCTAGAAGGTGATATCTTGGAGTTGGATTTAGATGCGGCTCTGGCAGAGGCACCGCCGCGATTTCACCGCCTCAATAAGGTGGTGGCTAATATCCCTTACAATATCACTGGCCCGATTTTAGAAAAACTCCTGGGGAAAATTGCCCAACCGGTGCCCGTGCCTTATGATTCAATTGTGCTGCTGGTGCAAAAAGAAGTGGCATTGCGCCTATGCGCTCAGGCTGGTTCTAGAACCTTTGGCGCTCTCTCGGTGCGGGTACAGTATTTAGCCAGTTGTGAGTTAATTTGTGAAGTCCCTGCGAGGTGTTTTTACCCAGTGCCAAAGGTTGACTCAGCGGTGGTGCGTCTGCGCCCGAGAGCCCATGAGCCCGCTGCTTCTAACCCTGGACACTTGGAACGTCTGGTGCAAATGGGGTTTGGTAGTAAGCGGAAAATGCTGCGGAATAATTTGCAAAGTTTGATTGAGCGCGATCGCTTGTCCGAGCTTCTGCAACAATTAGAAATTGACCCCCAAGCCCGCGCCGAGGACCTCACTGTGCCCCAGTGGGTGGCTCTGAGCAACAAGCTGGCTTGATGCTGGCATCATAAAAACAAGGCAAGCTAGTTCTCTCGGTGAGGCTTGACAGTCAAGTTTGTTGGCGGATGCAAGAATGAACTCGCTGCCATTGAGCGGGGGGAACTTTGAAGTTTGTTGCGTTCGGCTGGCGAATCACCCCTAGGTCTTTGAGAATCTCGTCCTGCATTAGATGGGTTCGGAGCAACGGTCTATCCAGCAGTTTCGTGGTAAACCGGATTTGAGCTTGGGGGTGAGTGCCGATTTTACTTTTGTCTAGCCAGTAGTCGATATCTGGTATCTCCGTTAATAGGGTAGCGGGTTCGACTACCTCGCCGATCGCATAAATTCCAGCATCCGTCCCCGCCATCCAAATCAGCGCCCCATCACCGGCGGCGATTTCTTTGTGGTAGCGTGTGACTAGCCAGGGTATCTGGCTAAAGTCTTGGATGGCGGCACGGAGTTTGTAGTATTTGGGATTGCCTTGGAATAGCCAGTAAGCCATAGATGTTATTCTAGTTACCAATCAATCTGGTCTAGCATTAACACTATAAATGATATCAAGTCTTATTGCTTCGTTTGTGAATAACTGAGAGGGCAACCACAGGGGGGTTGCCCTCTCCTCCGGGTGCTACCTCTGGCAAATATTCACCAACAATGCCGCCGGACTTGATATGATTTCCGATTCGGTGAAGCCTTCCCATTTTTCAACGTAAAGATTTCTTATGCAGGGGGCGGTGTCGTTAGGAATCTTCTTCTATTTTACTTTCTTGCTCGTATTGATAAATTGCTTCTTCAATCAATTGACGGCTAATATCTGAGAAATCCGATTTAGAATAAATGGTGGTCAGGATGATATTTTGTTCGGTTTTTAGATAATAGATAACTCGATAACCGCCACTTTTTCCTTTTTGAATATTGCTGTTTTTGAGACGAACTTTGAAGACCTGATATTTAACGCCTGATATTCTGTCGCCGGGAGTTTGACCAGCTTGTAGTTGCTCGATTAAGGGTTGGATATCGCTACGGATTGAGCGATAGCGTTTAGCAAGTTCTCCCAGGTCTCGTTTAAAGCGCGGAGTTAAGGCGATTTGGATGGGTGATGGTTCACTCTGCATCAATGCCCTCCCACATTTGTGAAAGGGGGATAGTCTGTCCTGTTAAGGCTTCCTGTAAGCCTTGCCGAATGCCTTCTATAGCGATTTCGGTTGGGGTCTCATCCGGGTCTTCTTCGCCTTCTTCAATCACTAAGACGATGACGCGGACTCGCTGAGGCTTGGTAATGCCTAGGGTGCGATCGAGGGTGAGTTCTCCACTTTCGTTAATCGTGGCTGTGGTTTCAATTGCTTTCATGGTGCGTGATACAGTTGTTGAATAGGGAGCTAGTTCAAATCTATTTCTAGTTTAGTCTAGGGATTGACTTCAAGCAGCCTCCTCAGTAATCTTGGGGATGTGGGCGGTCAGTTCTCCAGTGAAGGCTTTCTGCAAGATGAATTGTTTCAGTTCTTTAAGGGATTTGATGTTGTGGCAGCGATCGCTAGTGACAGATACCTAGCTTGCTGTCACTCTGAGCCCGCAATTTTTTACCCAGTACCAAAAGTCCGAGCTTCTGCAACAATTAGAAATTGACCCCCAAGCCCGCGCCGAGGACCTCACTGTGCCCCAGTGGGTGGCTCTGAGCAACAAGCTGGCTTGATGCTGGCATCATAAATACTATGCGCTCAATATCCCTACTCGCTCCCGCCAAAATAAACCTCTATTTGGAAATTATCGGCGATGCTGGTGGCGGCTACCACGAACTGGCAATGGTGTTTCAAAGCATCGACTTAGCCGACGTGGTGACACTGCGCACCATTGGCATTGACGATTTTCGCATCCGCTGCGACGCCAAAGAAGTCCCCCTGGACAACACCAACCTCGCCTACAAAGCCGCCGCTCTCATGGCGAAACAGTTCCCCAACGCCTTCGCCCAATACGGTGGCGCCGAAATTACCATAGAAAAACACATCCCTGTAGCCGCAGGTTTGGCGGGCGGTTCTGCCAACGCCGCCGCTGTCCTCGTGGGTTTGGATATGCTCTGGCAACTGGGGCAAACTGTGCCAGAGTTGCAGCAGTTGGGGGCGCGACTGGGAGCCGATGTGCCTTTCTGCATCAGTGGGGGCACGGCTTTGGGGACCGGGCGCGGCGATGAACTCGAACCCCTCCCGGATGTGGATAATTTGTATGTGGTTTTGGCGAAATATCGGAATTTGCAGGTTTCCACCGCTTGGGCTTACCAAACCTACCGCCAACAGTTTGGTAAAACTTATGCTGCAGCGCCAGAACAGTTACAGCAGCGGCGGCAACGCTTGCACTCTGGCCCGATGGTGGGAGCGATCGCCCGCAAAGACAGCCACAAAATCGCCCAACTCCTCCACAACGACCTAGAAAAAGTTGTCCTCCCCGCTCATCCTCCCGTAGCGCGGTTGCGCGCCGCCTTCGCCACCGCTGGGGTTTTGGGCACCATGATGTCTGGCAGCGGTCCCACAGTATTTGCCCTCACACCAGACTTGTCGTCAGCGGAGCGAGTGCGTCAGCAAGTACAAAATGCCCTCAATGACCCTGATTTAGATTTTTGGGTAGCCAAATGTCTCCCCAATGGCATTCAATTATCGCGTTAAATTGTTGGTAGAGGCACGGCATCATAAATATCGAGCTGTTACGAGAGTAAGGGCGAAGCATCGCGGGATGAATATCTAGGTAAAACCGATAGCCTGTTAGCCGCGAGAGTAAGGGCGAAGCATCGCGGGATGAATATCTAGGTAAAACCGATAGCCTGTTAGCCGCGATGCTTCGCCCCTACATGACATTTGCTGTGCTACTAAAGACCAAGAACAAAGGACAAAGAACAAAGAACAAAGAACAAATGACAAAGGATCAATGACAAAGGACAAATGACCAATGACAAATGACCAAGAACAAATTACCACTGAAACTCCGCCCACAGTAGGGCGCGCCCTTAGTGGATCCGCCGTATCTGCCGGAATTGCTTTTGCTAGCTACTGCCTCACCAGCTCGATCGCCCAAACTTTCGCCAATAAGCCGATCGAATCTCAAAAACTGGTAGTGCAGAACATTGGCGCCGCCGTCCGCACCCTCGTGGTGGGCATTAGCGCCCTCGCTACCTTCATTTTCGCCTTCGCCGCCTTGGGTTTATTCGCTCTGAGCATCCAACTTTTGCTCCAAAGTTTCAAAACCCAACCCCAGAAAGACGGGGAGAGTAGTTGACACAGAGACTGGGGGACAAAAACCGTCTCCCAGGAACCGGGCTACTTCTGAAAACGTTGTATTTGATATAAGTTTTACCCAGTTAAAAAGCTGGTGAGAGACCATGAAATCAGCAGGAATAAAGCTATTAGGCATTTTGGGGATGGGATTACTGCTAGGAGCAGGACCAGTGTTTGCTCAAGATGCGCCAGACTTGCGAGTGTCAATGGTGGAAATGGGCAGGATGAACGTCAACGACTGCCTCAGAAAGGCAGAACAAGCCATGCGGGATATGGGTATGGATGATGTGGAAATTAAAGACCGCGAGTTAGCTCAGGGTGAAGAAGACGAAACAAAGGCGGTGGTGATGTGCGTCCGTCACGAAGGAGAAACCTTAGCCACGATCGCGGTTAGCAGCAATGAACGTAATGAGGCGAAAGACATTCGCAATGAATTGCGAGAGCGGATGAAAAATTAGGGAGATTTGTCATTTGTCCGCAAGTCCGCAAGTCCCTTGTCCCTTGTCCGGCGAGGAGTGAAAAGTAAAAAGTGAACAGTTCTTCTTCTTCACTCTTAACTCTTCACTCTTAACTCTTCACTTGACAAATAACAAAGGACAAATAACAAAGGACAAATGACAAATGGTATTAATTATCCCGCAACCAAGATAAAATCAGGCGATTTACCTCCTCTGGGCGTTCATCATGGGGGCAATGCCCAGTTTTAGGAATCGTGGTAAATTGCAGGTTAATTTTAGAGGCAAATTCCTGGAAAATGCTGGCACCAGCCACTGGCGTCCAGGGGTCATCTTCTCCCCAAATTACTAATAAAGGACGTTGCACCTTTGGCAACAGTTCTGATGGTTGCGGACCGGGAGGGGCGGTGAGGATGGCGGCGAAAACTTCTTGGGCGCCAGGATGGTTGGTGGGCTCATAAATCATTTCTATGAGTTCTGTGGTAATTGCTTCTTTGTTGCCATAAACTTGGCGTAGGGTATTGCGCAAGCGGTGTTTCTGGCGGATGCGATCGAACAGAAACGGACCCACTCCCGGGGAAGCCACCAACTTGGTAAAAAAGCCCATAATTTGCCGCAAGGGAAAGCGCAACTCTTCCGGGCGGTGGTTTAACCCCCCAGCGCAGTTAAGCAGAACGCCACCAGATGATATATCTGGATAATTTGCTACCAGCATCAGACTTAAAAGCGCCCCGATCGAGTTACCCACAAACACCGCCGGTTCTTGGACCTTCTCGGAGCAAAAATCCACTACTAATTCTTGCCACAATTCCATACTATAGGCTGCAGGTGCCTTATCGGAAGCGCCAAAACCCAGCAAGTCCAGAGCAAAAACCTGGTATCCTCCGGCGGCGAGAGCAGGGATATTTTTCCGCCAGTGACCGATCGAAGCCCCGAAACCGTGGAGGAGAACGATCGGTTTACCGGTCCCAGCCACAGTATAGTAAATATTATGGCCCTGCCAATTCCAGAGCAGTTTTTCCAAAGTGGGGGGGGTGGCGACAGGAGCGACGGACATAGGTTGATGAAGTTTTGTAAACAACACTTATCATCATATATCTGTCACTTGTCCTTTGTCACTTGTCCAAGAGTCATTTGTCAAATGATAGTAAGTCCGGGGGCATCTTTAGTGTATAAAGGGAAGTGAAAATGCAGTTAAATAGCGGGACTGATTTCTGGTTTCGGAGCTTGGATTTATTCCTTTCTTGGCTGGCTATTTTTTCTAAAAATTTGACTTGTTTATGATCCCATTTGCCCGCGCCGATTGACAATATATAGGGACAAATTACCCGGTGATAAGACTAATTACAGCGGTGGGCAAGTCTATCTGGCACATAACCAGGGAAAATGGGCGGGGATTGAATATTTCATTTTTGTGAAAAATCTTCACTTGGGATTGAATATTTCATTTTTGTTAAGAGTGAAGATTTTTCAAGGTTCAATTTTCACTTGTGGGAGAAGGGCAGGGGGGTGAGGGATCTAATAGCGGTAGGAGGGCAAGACAGCATCAGTTTTCTGGAGGGCAGAGGCGGGACCGACTATGGAAATGTAAGGCTCGGTAAAATAGCGGCGAGCGGCTTCGTTGGCAATGGCGGCGGATATGGCAGAAATTTCGGCGGGGAAACGGTTGTCAAATTCGATACCGAGACCGAGGGTTTCATACCAGCCTAAAACTTGGGCGATTTGGGAGTTGGTTTGTTTGCCGAGGGCGTATTGTCCCAGGAGTTTGTTTTTGGAGGCGAGGAGTTCTTCTGGGGTTAGCTCGATCGTGCGTAGCCGCTCCACCTCAGTGCGCAGACCTTCGAGAGCGATCGCGGCATTTTCCGGTGCCGTGCCAATATACACCACAAACATCGCCGGTTCCAACCTTGTGGGATAGAAAGCGGAAACATCGTAAGCCAAGCCGCGCTTTTCCCGTAATTCCACAAATAGACGACTAGAAAGACCGTTACCCAGATAAGTATTCAGCAGCTTAATTGCGGCATAATCGGAGGGGAGAGATGATTGCCACACCTTTGCCCCCGAGGCATTAACCGAATCAAATTGCACTGGCGGCGCTAGATACCCTAACATCACGATCGCCTGTTGCGTTTCTTGCGCTTGACGCACCACCGTCGGATTAACTTTCACAATAGGCAACTGCGGCGCGACAATGGGCACTGATGGCGCCTGCCATTGGCCGAAAACCCTCTCCACCAGCTCGATGCACTCCTCTGGCGGCATATTTCCCGCAATACTAATCACCGTATTATCGGGACGGAAATGATTTTGGTGAAACAAACACAAATCATCCCGTCCTAGGTTAGCCACCGTTTCCTCACTCCCCAAAGAAGAAAAACCATAGGGGTGAAGACAGTACATCCCTTGACGGAGCATCTCGAAAGCCACAGAAAACGGCTGCTCTTGCTGAGAGCGGATACCTTGCAGGGTGAGGCGGCGTTCTAATTCCACTTCGGCGGTGGGAAAAGATGGCGCCGTGAGTAATTCGGCTGCCAGTTCTAGGAGGTTGGCAAAATCCGCAGTCACAGTTTTGATGCTGAGTAAAAAATAATCTGTGGTGCTGTCGGTACTTAAACTCGCACCCACAGACTCCACCTGCTCAGCAATTTCCAGAGAAGACAAACGCGCCGTGCCTTTAGTCATCACCGCTGCCAGTAAGTGAGATATTCCTGCTTGTGATGGCGGCTCCCAGAGTCCCCCCGCCCTCACGAAAATGCGTGCAGCGATAATATCGGCGGCGGTATTTTCTACGGCGATAACCACCATGCCGTTGGGCAATACGGTGCGATGTATCGATGAGTTTTGTAGCGTTTGGTGTCCGCGATGATTCACTGTTGAATAGTTTCCTTGCTTTGTGATCAATGGATTGGTGTATCAGTCCTTAGTAGGGTGGCTAATACTGGCGTTAATTTAGGATGATTTGACTGGATTTTGGGCATTGCCCACCCTACTACAGAAATGTAATTGAGGATCAAAGGTTGGCACGGGAGATATTTGCTCGCTGAGTTTATGGCATCGGGTGAACGGTGGTCACGGCGTAATAGGAGGGGGAGATATATCCACGAGCGACGCGGCGCAGTTCTTCTGGCTGCAAAGAGCGGATGGTATCTGGATAGGCGATCGCCGTTGCCGCTCGGTCGATCGTTTCGTAGTAACCGTACAAACCCGCCAGTTGGTTTGGCGTTTCCGTGGAAAAGGCGTAATCATTACACAGCAGACGCTGACATCGGTTTAGTTCCGCCTCCGTCACCAGATTAGTTTGCAGCTCGTACAGGCGATCGCAGATGAGAGATTCCACGATTTCCAGGTTTTCTGGCTCCAACCAAGCACTAATTGTAAACAAGCTGGAATCCTGCTGTAGAGAAAAACTGCTCGATATCGACTGTACCAAATACTGGGTCTCTCGCAGTTCCCGCACCAAACGAGAAGTCCTGCCCTCCGCCAGCAATACCGCCAGCAAGTCCAAACTATAGGCATCCCGGAGCTGCTCCACCCCTGGCCCCGTCCAAGCCATCATCAATCGCCCCAGCTCCAGTCCCGGCAGTTCCAGGTTTTGGCGGCGGATTTCCGTCATCGGCGGTTCCGCCTCTACCACTCGGTTAGGAATCGCTGCTGGGGCGAAAAAATCCCTAAAGGCTTTGTTAGTCAGCTCTACTGCCTTGTCTTCACTCACCCCCCCCACCATCGTCACCACCATATTTTCTGGTTGGTAAGCATTGCGGTGAAACTGACGCATGGCGGCGGGCGATAGCCCCATCAAGCTGTCCGGGTTTCCCAGCACCGGACGCCCGTAAGGATGGCGCTGATACACCGTTTCCACCAAAGTTTGGAAAGCCAACCAGTCTGGATTATCCCACGATTGGCGGATTTCTTCTAGCACCACATCCCTTTCCAAGAAGAATTCATCTTCTGGAATCGCCGCGTGCAGCAGCAGCTCTGCCAACACGGGCAACGTTTCTTCTAAGTGAGCTGCGGCTACGGTGATGAAAAAGTGAGCGTAGTCGTGGCTGGTGGCGGCATTCGTCATCCCGCCGCGATTTTCGATCGCCTGGTCAAACGCACCGGGCGGCAGCTTGTCCGTGCCCTTAAATATCATATGTTCCAGGAAGTGAGCCATACCGGACCATTCTTGCGGTTCCCGCATTGCCCCGGCGCGCACCCACACATCCACCACCACCACCTCGGAAAAATTCAGGTGCTGGTGAATCAGCGTTAACCCGCTTTCCAGTTTCAATACTTTAGCGGCAAAGTTTCTTGTTGCGGTCTGAAGTTGACACACCTTTTAATCTCAAACCCGAATTGCATGCAGCTTAACATATCTTTATCTCTCTCGCTCCTGCCCGTGATTTTTCCTCATCACCCTTTTGATTTTTTTTCGTGAGATATACTATGGATAAATAGGAAAAACCGGCGGTTTCCCTTACGGTATAATAGGTTTAGGATGGGCAATCGCCTTCATCCTCTAGCGTTGGCAGGAAATGCTTTATCTCACTAAGTGAGATAAAGCGCCGGTGGCGACCAGATTTGCAACGGTTCCCCCGGGGGTACGGCCTTCCTCCCCACCGAAGGCAGCCGCAGATGGGTAAAATGAACAAGTGTTACCTTTCCCAACCGTGTCTGCATGATTCCCACAGTCATAGAACAATCTGGTCGTGGCGAACGCGCCTTTGATATCTACTCGCGCCTCCTGCGCGATCGCATCATCTTTCTCGGTCAGGCGATCGATGCTGATGTGGCGAACCTCGTGGTCGCCCAGATGCTCTTCCTCGAAGCCGAAGACCCAGAGAAAGATATTTACCTTTATATCAACTCCCCCGGCGGTTCCGTCACCGCCGGGATGGGCATCTTCGACACCATGAACCACATCCGCCCAGATGTTAGCACCATCTGTCTCGGTTTAGCCGCCAGTATGGGGGCTTTCCTCCTCAGCGCCGGAACCAAAGGCAAGCGCATGAGCCTGCCCCATTCCCGGATCATGATTCACCAACCCCTCGGCGGCGCTCAAGGTCAAGCCACCGATATTGAAATTCAAGCCAAAGAGATTCTCTATCACAAAAAGCGCCTTAACGAATTCTTAGCCGCCCATACCGGTCAGCCTTTAGAGCGGATCGAAGAAGATACCGAAAGGGACTTTTTCATGTCCGCCGAGGAGTCCGTAGAATACGGTTTAATCGACCAGGTAATCCAACGTCGCCCCTCTGCTAGAGGTCCGGTGGCTGTGGGCTAAACCATTTTAATTAACAATTAACAATTAACAATTGTTAATTGTTAATTAATTAGGGGTGGGTTGGGATTTGAGGTAGTTGTAGAAATCGAGCAACTCCACTTCATTGAGCAACCGTCGGGATGCTTTTTGGTAACGTTCCTTGAGAAACTGGCGCCCTTGCTCATTACTCCAGCCCAACCGCCTGATTTCTACATCGGTTTCGGCGAGCAGATCCGAGTTATCCGCTGGTTCTGTGGGCACGGTGGGCTGACGCAGACTTTCACCATCCATCCCAAACGGCACTTCTAAGGGCGCAAACATTGCCTCCCCCTCGGCTTCTACATCGGCTATCCCCGTAGGAGCCACCGCTCGATCGCCCCTACTGCCCTTTTCGATCACCGTTCCGGCAAAAGATTCATCCAGATCCCAGCTCTTGCTGGTTCCACCCGCCGCCAAACCCACCCCAGAATCTCTGGGATTGGCCAGTGGAGCGCTGAAAACCGGTGACTCCAACTCGGAGCTATATGCTCTTGTGGTTGGCGGTGTGACTCCCGATGGGGCAACCTTTCCCCCCGATACGCCCCGGGATATCTCCACAGAAGTTTCTCGCCCTGGGGAAGACTGTAGCGGTCTCCCGGTGGCTATTGTTTGGGGTGGTTTGGACATGGCCAAACCTGCCAAAGCCCGATCGCGGGCTCGATCTTCCGCCACTTCCAAGGTATCGGCTGCTGCCATACCGCTAGATCTGGTGGCACCATCGATGACCACCAAAACCCTGACGACATATTTGCCCGAGTCGATCGTCAGTAGCTCGGAAATTAAACCCGCATTGGCATAAGAAGAGCGAAAAGATTCTAACATAGCAAAATTTTGTCATTGGTCATTGGTCAAAAGTCCTGTCACCAGCCCCCATCTCCCGGTCTCCCCGTCCCGCAGTCTCCCCGTCTCCCCATCTCCCCATGACGGGATTTTGAGGAAATTATATCTACTGTTGAGCCGGAATTGTTTTAGAATGGTGAAAACTTGGCAACAGCAATGCTGTTCGCCCAAGAATCACCCCAGATCCGCGCTTCAGTGCGGTCGGGGTTGTTCTTGCCGTGCCTTCCCCTGGTTTCTACAGGTTGAGACTCCCCTGCTTGTCATCTGGGGAATCTTCATCCTAGTACGATCGCCATTGTGGGCGATCGCTGCTGACCCAAATCTCCCATCAAGGCGAGCGGGTATCGAGGAACTGCAGAAAGTCTGCGCGCCAGCCCGAGGGTTATTCCTCTGCGCTCAACTGTCCGAAGGTCATTTGCCCAAGACGCACTTGTGCGAAGGTCATTTGTTACATAACAAATCACCAGCCGGACAAATGACAATGGTCAATTATCATTTGCCACCCAGAAGCGCCCACAAAACACATATCAGGACAAAAACCGCCTTCTGGTCAAGCAAATATCAAACAAGCTGACATGGGAGTGCCAAGTTGGGAGATCCCGGCAAGCGGAGGTCAGCCTCCAGCGACGCGGAGCCGATGTAGAGGCTAACCTCCGAAAGTACCAGAAACCTTCAATCGTCAGGCTGGAAACACATACAATCTCACGGGTGAATTGAGAAGGTCGTAGGGGTATAGTGTCATCTGCATCTAGGCGATCCAGATCAACCGGGATGATGCTGTGCCGCTAGAGATGGTGATCAACCCACCCCTCAATCGTCCGCTACTTTCCTGTTGAGAACCCCAGCCAAACTATGATTTAGGCGGTGACTCTTGCTTTAAGGGTGAGCTGAGCCCCTGGGGAAAAAGTGGCCGGGAATCAATTCCGGCCTAGTAAATGAATCGCATGGATATAAAAAGGACTTAGCGCTGCATGGAATTTTCAATCGCTACATTGCTGGCAAATTTTACTGATGATAAGTTAGTCGCGCCCAAAATCTTAGAGAAAAAACTGGGTTGCCAGGACGAGATTAAAGCGCGTCAGCTCCAAATTGCTCTAGATGCACTGGAGAAAATTGGCATTCTCGTCAAGGATAAAGGTCGATATCGGCGAGTTCAAGATGAGGAATTGGTAGAAGCAAAACTGCGCTGTTCTAGCAAGGGTTTTTGTTTTGCCATTCAAGACCCGGAAGGGGCAGAGGATATTTACATTCGGGAATCTAATCTCAGCAATGCCTGGAATGGCGATCGGGTATTGGTGAGAGTCATCAAAGAAGGCAGTCGCCGCCGCTCCCCCGAAGGCGAAGTCAAGCTGATTTTAGAACGGGCAAACCCTTCGGTATTGGCGCGGGTGAAAAAAGGCGACAGCGGCTATCAAGCAGTTCCCCTGGACGATCGCCTCCTATTTGAACTCAGCCTCAAAGCCAACGGGATCGATTTGGAAACCGCAGTAGAACACCTGGTACATGTGGAGGTAGTCCGCTATCCCCTCGGTGCCACTCCCCCCATCGGTCGGGTCGCCCAAGTCCTGGGGATGGATGCAGAAGACGCCAAAGACCTGGATATTGTTTGTTGTAAGCATGATTTACCCCGGTCTTTTACTCCCGCTGTGGCTGAAGCCACCAAAGGCTGGCCAAAACAGCCCCGCAAAAATGACTTAAAGGGTCGCCTCGACCTACGCGGAGTGACGACGATCGCCTTTATGTCTTCCCCTTGGAGTCTGAGCAAAACTCCTGACACCAAAACTATCGATCGGGCTTTCACTCTGGAAAGACTCAAGTCTCGCTCGCTCAATAATCCGCAATGGCGTGTGGGCGTCCATATTTCTGATGTCGCCTACTATGTGCAACCTGATACTGCCTTAGACCGCGAAGCCCGTAAACGCGCTATCTGCGTTTATCTTGGGGATGTGATGTTGCCTATGCTTCCGGAAGGTTTATCAGAAGACCGCTGCTCTCTCCTCCCCGGAGTCGATCGCCTCGCCATTTCCATCCTCATCACAGTCAACTCCGATGGTAAAGTATTAGAATTTGAAATTCAGCCCAGCGCCATCCAGGTTGACCACTTACTTAAATTTGAATTAGTTCAATCTCTCATTGATGCTAGTGCTAATGACACCCCAGCTCCAGAAACTTCCCTGGAGCCAGCAGTTCTAGAAATGGTGCAGCAAATCTACCAAATCAGCAAAGGTTTGCGCAAACTCCGCCTCGATCGGGGAGCCGTAGAACTCAATCAACCTACCAACCAGTACGGGATTTGTCCCTCTCCCTTCGACGATGAGGGCATCACTGGCGTCACCAGTACCCTCACCGATCAAACGGCACGCGGGATGGTTTGCGAACTTACTATCCTGGCCAACCAACTGGTAGCTAGCCACCTCAATGCTCTGGCAGTTCCCGGTATTTATGAGGTGCAATCCCCTCCCGACCCCGAAGAGGTAGAAGATATCATCAAACTGGCTGGTCAAATGGGCGTAGAATTGCAACTGAGCAACCCACTTGCGATTCTTCCTCAAGACTTCCAGGCTTTTACCAAGCAGTTTGCCACTTCTCCTTCTGAGCGGGTACTCACCTATTTGCTAGAATCTAGCTTAAAGCCCCCCAACTACAGCATCAAAGCCTCTGCTCACTTCGGGTTGGCTTTACCCGCTTATACTCATTGCACCGCTCCTTTACGTCGTTATGCCGATTTGCTGGTGCAGCGACTGCTACATCTGCTGTTTGAACAAGGACGCGATCGCAAATCCACCCGCGCCAAAGAGCGGATTAACCTCCACCATAGCAACAGTCACGGCCAAATCACCTGGAATGTCTTGGCTCCCGACCTCCAGCACGAAATCGAAACCGAACTCGCCGCGATCGTTTACCAAATAACCGATCGCGAAAAATCCATCCAAGAAGCCGAAGAAGACCTCCAAGGACTCAAAAAAGCCGCCCTGATGAAAGAGCGCATCGGCGAAATCTTCCAAGGACTCATCACCGGCGTTCAATCCTACGGCTTCTTTGTCGAAATCGAAGTCGCCGCCAAATCCGGCGAAATCCTCCGCCTCGAAGGACTCGTCCACGTCTCCTCCCTCAAAGACGACTGGTACGAATACCGTTCCCGGCAACAAACCCTCGTCGGACGCAAAAACCGCAAACAATACCGTCTCGGCGACAAAGTAGAAGTCCAAGTAAAAAGCGTCGATTACTATCGGCAACAAATCGACCTAGTAGCCATAGGCGGCGGCAGCCAAGCCACCAACAGTGACTATGACATGGAGCCAGAAGAATACAACCCCTACGACCCCTACGAAGATGAATAAACCCTAGAATTGTCCTTAGTCATTAGTCATTTGTCCCTTGACCAATAAATAGCAAAGGACAAAGTACAAATGACTAATGACCAAGGACTAATGACCAAGGACTAATGACCAATGACCAAACCTTTAATCATAGGAGTATCTGGAGCATCCGGTCTCATCTATGCCGTCCGGACAGTCAAATATCTTCTTCAGGCTGAATACCATATCGAACTCATCGCCTCCAAAGCCACCTACACCGTCTGGCAAGCCGAAAACAACATCAAAATGCCAGCAGACCCCCACCAGCAAGAACAATTTTGGCGTCAACAAGCCGATATCATCACTGGCGGTAAACTCACCTGTCACCCCTGGCAAGACATCGGTGCCACCATTGCCAGCGGCTCCTATCGCACCCTCGGCATGGTCATTATCCCCTGCAGCATGAGTACCGCAGCCAAACTCGCCGCCGGTCTCAGTTCCGACCTCCTAGAACGCGCCGCCGATGTCCAACTCAAAGAAGGACGTAAACTCGTAATCGTACCCCGAGAAACCCCCTTCAGCCTCATTCACCTGCGCAACCTCACCACCCTCGCCGAAGCCGGAGCCCGCATCGTCCCCGCCATCCCCGCCTGGTATCATCATCCCCAAACCATAGAAGATTTAGTAGATTTCGTCATCGCTCGCACCCTCGACCAACTCGACATCGACTGCATCCCCTGGACTCGTTGGCGTTCCTAAGCGTCGGGGCGCTTCTAGCCCTATGGTGATGGGGAAGAGTGGGAAGTGTGGGAAGCAATATCCTCCCTCTCTCCCCAACCTTCGCACCCTAACCCTCCCCCCATCTCTTGCCCAAATTAACCCAAAAAAACCATGTCCCAAATCAATATTATCCTCCTACTTGTATTAGCTTTCGCCACCATTTTCAGTATAGAAAACTGGTCACAGCAACTGTCTTTAGTCTTCCTTGGCACCCAAACCATTCCCCTCCCCCTCTCCCTTTGGGTACTTCTGAGCATCGCCGCTGGAGCCACTACCTCCTGGTTCCTCGCCACCCTCTCCCCAAAGCCACCCCAACCCCCCTTTCCCAGGGGAGCTGGGGGGGATGCTCGTCCCCCCATCACCCCCCCACCCCCACATCCCCGGAATGAAGCCATTCCCAAACGAGACAAAGATTGGTTTGACCAACCCCCCGCCCCCACCACCCCACACAAAGAAAAAGAACAGTGGGAACATGAAGAAGAAAACTGGGTGGACGAAGGAGAAGACCAAGCAGAACCACAGCCCCCCGCCATTTATGAAATCCCTCAACAACCCAAAAGCGAATCCTGGTCAGGTTCCGTTTACTCCTACACCTACAAACCCACCCCAGAACCCCCAGAAGACACCCCAGAACCCGATCCAGAACCACCCTCAATTCCCAGTCACAAGCCCCCAGTACAAGATGCCAAATATCGCATCATCGTTCCACCTACATCACCCGTCACCCCACCATCAAACCCATCATCAACAGCCCCAGAAGACGATTGGGAAAAACCTGCCAATAACAGCGACGATTGGTAATAAATTGTAATTTTCTCTGCTCTCTGTCTCTTGGTGGTAAATTAAACCACCAAGAGACAGAGAACCGCCAGCAAATTTCATCCTCATGTTCTTCTTCTCTGCCTCATTCATTTTTTCCAAAAAATTTTCTAAACCCCTTGACAAACCCGAAACGACCAGATAAGATAGGGATGATAGAAAAGGTGCGACATATAGTCATTTCAAATAAAAATGAAACACTCGAGATTGCCCTCACCCCCGTCCCCTCGACCAGGTGGGGAGAGGGGAGTAAGACGGTGGGGCAGTAAGAAAGCTCCCCTCCTCTCCCCCTGAGCCAGTCGAAGGGTTGGGATTTCTTGGGCTTCGCTCAGGAGGGTTGGGGGATAGAGGGCAAATTTCTGGCTTGTCTCATTGTTATTTGAAATTACTATAAATGTACTACGAGCCATAAATTGTAGGGGCAATCCCCCCGTGGTTGCCCCATCCCCCCGTGGTTGCCCCATCCCCCCGTGGTTGCCCCTACAATGACTGGGGCGCTCCCGGGGGCTCCGCCCCTACACTGCGCTCCAGGTTTTTGATTAGTTCACCAATATGAGAAACGCTATATATAAACTGTGGTAGCACAGCATCATAAAGATAGCGGCCAACACGAGAAATATCAATAACGCTGTGTCGCGAAAAACGATCCAAAATCAACCAAAAATTAATGCCTGTAGTAGCACAGCATCATAAAGATAGCGGCAAATACGAGAAATATCAATAACGCCGTGCCCCCACATTGCTCCCTTCATAAGGGCTGATTTCTCCTTTTTTTCCAGTGGGGACGGTGTAATTACTCTTGGCTTCTGATGTTTTAATTAGTTGTGTCACCCGCTGTTGATTCGCCGGGAATTCTTCCCCGCTCAGGCTTAGGGCTTGGCTAATGGAGTTTCCTAGCAGTTGCTGCCACCAGGGCAGATTTTGCCGGTAAATTTCGCTTTTAGATGGTTGCTGGTTCCAGTCGATTTGTTCTGGGCAAATGATGTGGAAGTGGGCTTTGCCAGCTCACATGGGGATGACATAAAGCGATTTGTTCTACGGTTTGCTGGAGCGATCGCAACTGCTGCGCCAAAGACGGTAGGGCCATCCGTCGCGCCTCCCAACTGCCGAACAAATCTGCTACCGTGACAATTGTCCCTGCCGCCATCCCCGCTGGTTTCACTTCCACCGGGAACCCCTGCGCGTCATACACCACCCGCCAACCGTCTCCCCCAGGGGTGCGGCTTTTAATTTCCAGCCGGGACAACTGGGCTAAACTATGCAGGGCCTCTCCCCGAAATCCCAAACTGGCGATTTGGCGCAAATCATCCAAATTGTTGATTTTGCTGGTGCTGTGGGCGGTCGCCGCCACCTGCAAGCAATCTAAATTCATCCCAGAACCGTTATCCACTACCCGCAACTGCCACGCTTCGGGCCACACCGACAGTGAAATCCGCACGCTCCTGCATCCAAGGCATTTTCCACCAATTCCCGCGCCACCGCCGCGATCGAATCAATCACCGGCGGCAATGATATGGATAACTTCTGGGGGCAGGGTTTTGATGACTGCGCTCATACTCTTCATCCCATCACGGGAATTTTGATATTCTAGTTCAAACATGGGATAATTTCGCCCCTACTTTTACTAACATTCAACCAGGGTGTAGCCAGAATGACTGCAGAAAATAAATTGATTGTCACCGAACCCATAGCGGAAACAACGGATAAATCCCTGGGTGCGGTTTGGGAAGCTGTGAAAACTGCCTTTGGCCAGCGAGACTGTATTGGCTACTGGCGCTATCCCCTCTTTTCCCAAGTGGGAGAAGTGCGCAAAGAACCGGATATTTTGGTTGTCGATAAAGAGCTGGGATTGATTATCATCGAGATTGCGCCTGTGCCTATTGAGCAAATAATTGCTGGAGAGGGCGATAAATGGCAGTTGGTCAATGCAGATACCATTTCTCCCAGTCCCGCCGATCGCGTCCAAATGCAGATTCAGACTCTGCTGGGCTACTGCGATCGCGAAACCGCCATCGCTGGCAAAATCACCGGACGTGCCCTCATTGCACTGCCTCACATTAGCCCAGAACAATGGCAGGAAAAAAACTTGCCAAACCCTAACACTATTATATTTCAAAATCAGCTCAATAGCAAGATTATTGAAGCCATTCAAAACTGCCAAACAATTGTCAATAGCGACCCCCTAGATGAAGAAAGTTGGCAGATTCTCAAAGCAGTCATTAGCGGCACCACCATCCTCCGCAAACATGATAAAAATGCGATTTCTGTCAACGGCAAAAACCGCGCCGCCATCATCGCCAACCTCCAAGAATGGCTCTATGATATCGACATCCAACAAGAAAAAATCGGCAAGCAAATCCCCCCCGGTCCCCAGCGAATTCGAGGCATCGCCGGATCCGGAAAAACCGTCTTACTTTGCCAAAAAGCGGCTCACATGCACCTCAAACATCCCGAATGGGATATTGCCTTAATTTTCTTCACCCGTACCCTATATGAGCAGATGGAAGTGCTGGTCGATCGGTGGTTGCGCCGCTTCAGCAATGGCGATATCACCTACAAAAAAGCCCAACCCAAACTCAAAGTCATGCACGCCTGGGGGGGCAAGCGAAAACCGGGATTTTACTCCACCATCTGTCAAGCTCACGGCATCCCGCCCCTCACAGCAGACCAAAGTCAGCGCCGCCAACCCAACGAAAGTTTAGCAGACATTTGCAATCAACTTCTCCAGAAGCAAAAAATTAACTCCATCTTTGACGCCATCCTCATCGATGAAGGTCAAGACCTCGTAACCGACGATGAATTAAAATATCAGGAAAATGGCGAATTCAAGCAAACCATTTACTGGCTCGCCTATCAATCACTCCGTCCCATCGACCCCGAACATCCAGAACAACGCCGCCTCATTTGGGCATACGATGAAGCCCAAAATTTAGATAGCCTAAAAATTCCAATGGCCAAAGAACTATTCGGCGACAGTCTCACCAACCTAGTCACCGGACAGCACAAAGGCGGCATCAAAAAAAGCGAAATCATGCACCGCTGCTACCGCACTCCCGGCCCCATTCTCACCGCCGCTCACGCGATCGGGATGGGTTTACTCCGTCCCCAAGGTATGCTCTCCGGTATCACCACCAAACAAAGCTGGGAAGCCATTGGTTATCAAGTCACCCAAGGCAGTTTCAGTCCCCCCGGACAGCAAATCATCCTCCACCGTCCCCCGGAAAATTCCCCCAACCCCATCCCCCAACTTTGGGGTCAACCAGTGTTGGAATTCCACACCTATGATTCCCGCGAGGACGAATTAGCCGCCTTAGCCGAAAACATCAACCAGAACCTCAGCCGCGATGGACTCCAACCGAGTCAGGATATTTTAGTCCTAGTTTTAGGCTCCATCCCCCAAGCCATAGAATTAGAAAACACCGTGGCGACATTTTTAATCGACTATGGCATCGATATCTACATCGCAACTGGCAAGCAACTGAATCAACTTAATCCCACATATCCCGGAAACAACCCCGATCGCTTTTGGTATCGCGGCGGCGTCACCATCTCCCGCATTCACCGCGCCAAAGGCAACGAAGCCAACCTAGTTTATATCATCGGACTAGACAACATCGCCAAAAATGAACTTGACATCAACCTCCGCAACCAGGTATTTGTGGCCATGACTCGCTCCGGTGCGTGGGCTTATCTCAGTGGCATCGGCAAATATCCATTCTACGACGAAATCCGCGCCTGCATCGCCAGCGGCGACACCTTTACCTTCACCTTCAAACGCCCCCCCAAATTGAGTACCAACGAACCAGAATAAATCTGGTTGTCATTTGTCACTTGTCATTTGTCCTTTGTCCAATGACAAGTGACCAGGTTCGTAGTTGGGCTTCAGCCCTCAAGGTTCGTAGTTGGGCTTCAGCCCTCTTGATTGAGTTCGTAGTTGGGCTTCAGCCCTCTTGATTGAGTTCGTAGTAGGGCTTTAGCCCTCCACAGGGTTTTGGCTAAAGCCCTCCGATCCAGAGTATTGAGGGAGGCAATTTGAAAGCAGTCACTACCTACATCAACCTGACTACACTGTTAGTTAAGTTAATCAAAGACTTTAACTCAGAATAGCAATTTATCCTCTCGCAATACAAAGCAGAGGGTAATTGCAGAAAGCAATTGCCTCTATTGCCTCTCCCTTAACCAATCTCATCCATCCAGGTTTGAATCACATCTGATAAATTCTGCTGATGTGGTAAAAATCCCCGCCAAGGTGGTGATACCGGTTCATCAGTTATCCAGGCGATGTGGAAAACGTCACTGATTTGGTGGCAGAAATTCACTAAATTTTGCTCTGGTTTGCAACCTGTTATAATTAAAGCCAGGTCTGATTTGGCCAGTTGTTGCCTAATTTTAGGGACCCAACGTTTGAGCTGCGCCGCGTTGTTAACCTCCGGGATGTGGGTGTTATCGGGAAATGCCACTGTGTAAATTTTGTTGCAGAATTCTTGCGCGATCGCGCTGGTGTCGGTTACACCTGCTAATGTTGCAATGTTGATAAACAGAGGGTAAGTTTGCGTGGTTGGTTGTACTTCTTGGGGGAGGCGATCGAGTATAAGCTGCTGGTTTAAACTCTGAGCGATAGAAGAGTAGCCCACAGCCGTGTAATCCGCTACTTCTGGATGCACAGTAGGTTCAGCGTGCCACGCTTGATAAAATTCTGGGTAAGGCATCTTTTGCGCGCAGTACCAGAGGAGTCTAGAGGTAATTTGAAATCTATCGGGAATTTCAAATGCTGTTTTTTTATCTCTAAACACATTTGTATGGTATCGTTTTAACTGATTAAAGTGTTTGAGTAAATAATTATTACTTGTGAATTCACTTAAAACCATTCCAGCTTTAAGCCAAATATATTCATTTTGAGTAGTATCTAGTAAATTTACTAGAGTTGCAATGCAACGGCCATTTCATGATTCGGTGCTATTTTAGTTAGCAAAGATGCTTGATCGAGTAAATCAGATTCATAATTCCTATGTTTTAGCAGGTTTTTGATAATTTTTACTGCCACTTGCTGATTATTTTTTGTTATCGATGATTTATCATTAAAATACCTTTTCCATCTAATCCAATATTTATTTGATTCTTTTAATATAGACTCCAAAATTATCATAGCTATTGCATTGTCTGGATCTATCGCTACCAATGCAATAGCTGTTTTCCAAAGTAAATCTCGATTATTGGAAGATTCTAATATTTCCTGCCAATCCGAAATGATTGCTTCATTTTCTGGAGCGATTATGCTTAAACTTGTTGCCGAACGTCCAGGTTTAATATTACTTGTATATGTTTCCAAATCATGTTGTAAAGCTGTAATAGCAATTGGGTTGCCAGGAGATATATTTTCCAAATTTGCTGCCGCAACCCTGCGGGTATCTTCAGATTTAGATACTTGTATTAGCTTACATAAAGCACTTATTGCTTTTTCATTTCCTATGGCAATTTTACCTAAACCTATTACCAATCTAGGACGGAGATACTCCTTATCGATTGTTTCAAGCAAGTTTATAAAAGCGTTAATTGTATTTTGGTGCCCCACTCCAATACTTTCTATAACCGAGGCCATTTCCCCCAAAATAGCCATATCTATATCATCTATAAAATCAGTGTCTATACCATTATATTTCAAACATGTAGTTATAAATTCTTCCACTAATTCATTTAGGGGATCTTCATTGCTTGGATCCATTTGTACCAAACTTTTTATTGCTTGTAAATATACATCAAACCCGCTTGTATTGACTATTAAGTTTTCCATACATTTAATGGCGATCTTCTGTTCAAAAGCAATTTCTCCTAAACTACTGGCAGCATTAATAACAAGCCATTCATTATTGGGATGGTATTCCTCGATAACTTTCACTAAAACTGCAATTGCCATTTCATTGCCTGTTCCAATTTTTCCCAGAATTTTGGTAGCCTCCACCAGCACACCAAAATATATATCTGTCTCTAGCAAACTAACTACAGCCTGTATCGCCATATTTCGATCACAATGGAGCAAAACTTCTCTCGCAATCTCAACAATGGGATATATAGAAATAATTTCTACCTGTTTGTTTTGGATATTTAACCAACCACAACCCCAATAAACAATTGAATCTACCAGTTGCTTGGATATTGAACAATCCTTAAACTCAGCTATACCAGCAGCCGCCAAGAAAAATGCTTGATAAGCGTATAAATCTTCACAACCATCCTCAAAATCTACCAACGCCTCAATAAACGCCTCTTTCTGCACCTTCGGCACATCATCCCGTCCCAACCAGAGTAAAATCACCTCTTTCCACTGCTTCTCAAAAATCCGATAAGTGCCTGCTGCCGGATTTTCCGGTACATGGGTGAGGAAAAAGTGCCAATCATCCACCGCCAGCGCCGCAAAATACTCCTCAAACGTCGGATGCCAGAAAGCATACACCTTCTCCGATGGGTTTTCAGCCGCCACCCCCACCTGATTTAACCATCCCAAATCAATAGCTAGCTGATATCGCTCTCCATCTCCCAAGGTATTGCATACTTGGCGATGGGTCAGGCGAAACCGTGAATCTTCTCCCGATATCGCCGCCAACGCCAGCTCTCCCAACGCCTTCTCCAACTCCCGACGCTCTTCCCCAGTGGTGGGAAAACTTTCCTGCTTCCACAGGTAAAACGCTTCCGTAAATTGGCGATACAGTTGCGCCTTGGTTTCCGGTAACTCTCCCTCTCGCTGTAACCAAGTGCGACATAACAGCGTCAACCGCAGGGGATTTCTGACCGCATCTCTAATTCGTTCCTTCCCCGACTTCTCCAACTCCGCCTGCAACGTTTTCCCCCGTGCAGGGTTCTCCCCAAACCACTTGTCTATCACCTGGTTCACCTGCCCGGGGGTCCAGTCCAAATTGCGATAAACATCGAAATCATACAGGTGATTATTCCCCGCATCCCAGACATTTTGCCGACAGGTGAGAATTACCCGCGCTTGAGCCACCCAACCGCTTATTTGCTTAGCAATATCAGAGAGGGGATTTGCCTCCGCCATCTCATCCACCCCGTCCAGTAGCAGCCAAACTCGCCCACTCTTAAAGAACTCAACAAAATTCGCCTCAGTATCTTCCTTCACCCGCGCCACTTGCAACGCATCTTTCAGCCACCGGTCCAGTAGATACTCATCCAAGCGGCGCCCCTGCAAATCTGCCAGAGATACCCAAATCACCAAATTTTCCGGCATTTCCGCCCACACCCAATCACCTATTTTCTGTAATTGGGTAGTTTTGCCTGCCCCAGGTTCTCCCGTAATTGCCAACCGAGTCCCTTTGCTTTTATCGCTTTGGCGATTTTTCAAAACTTGCACATAAAAATCTTCACCCTCAAACTTGCGGGTAATTTCTTCTCGGTATTCCTCTCGGTATAAATCAGAACCATCCTCTGGGGTGTTTTCCGCTTTTGGGCGTTTGAGCAGTTTTTGGCGCTCCACCAATCCCAAAGGTACATATATATCATCCAGCTTAAATGCTATGCCCTCATTAGCAGTCAAAGCGTTACTGCTTAACGATTTCTGCCGTTCCCACATCGCAGCACCATAACTGAACCAGTTAATCCCGGTTTCTACACTCTTTTTCCCAATTTCCGACAATTCCTCATAGTATTGTTTCACAAACTCTTGCTTCAGTTGCTCAGCATCTTGGGCGCGAGGGTCGCCAATAGCAGTTAGCAGCCGCGTAATCGCTGATAAAACATCAAGGCTATAGTCTGTGGTGAATACTGCTACATTATTGTGGGAATTGTCATTCCGCACTCGCCTTAAAGTTTCAATTAAACCTCGCTCTATAAAGCCAATCTTATTGCTTTTAAAAATTTTGTTCCAGTATTCAGTATGAGAAATAATTTTTAGAACAGCTTGGCAGTCATACCAGTATGGTTCTGTTCCATCATGGTTATAATCATTTAAAGGCTTTCTGGCTGCATACCGCCAATCACCATCGTATATACCGATTGTTTTCAGGTTTTTAGGCTTCTGGAGTTCGCGCTTTATCCACGATTCGAGTGCAGGAGCTAAGAAATTTCTCATAGCTTGACCAACTAACTCGTAATTCCGTTCCTTCCTGTCGCGATCGGTATCCGCCATTGCCATTAGCCCTACCTGCCAAATCAAAAAAGGTTTGTTATATCTTTCTTTCTTTTCAGTATATACTACCCTCCCCGGCCAATTGAACAATACCCAGGCGTTCAGCGAGTTAATTTTTATTAACCCCCCACACCAGAGTTGAAGGGTGAAACCCCAAAAACCCGAAAACCCCCACAAGTGAATGTAGGGGTTTTCGGTAATATTGCTCCTGGCACTGAGCTATTGTTCCGGGCGGCAACCCGCCGAGTATCTTCGCCGCTGCAGCGTTTCACGTCCTAGTTCGGGATGGAGTAGGCGTGGGACCGCCGCGCTAGAAGCACCAGGAAGTCAGCTTCAATAAAGAAATTCAATTTAGAGAGAAACAGAAACCAAAGCACTGCATAGAGAAGTCAAAGGGAAAGGATATGAGGTCAAGCCCTCGGTCTATTAGGACGCCTTGGCTGCATACATCGCTGCACTTCCACCGAGCGCCTATCAACGGGTGTTCTACCCGTGACCTTACTGGATTAACTCCATGAGAGCACTCATCTTGAGGTGGGCTTCCC
>DVDU01000242.1 GCA_015296065.1 Oscillatoriaceae cyanobacterium M33_DOE_052
CCGATTTCCCCCCCACAACTTTCACAGATTCCGAAAGTGCCGTTGGCGATTCGTTCTAAGGCCTCATCGATTTTCTTGAGGAGCTTTTGCTCCCGCTCCTTCATCCGCAGGAGAAAATTCTGGTCTGCCACGGCTGTGGCCTGGTCTCCCACGTCCGAGAGGTTATCTTGATGGGAGTTCAGACCGGTTCCGATGATCACCCCGGCTTCGCTCAGGAGTGTCGTGCGCTGTCGCTCAAGATCTTTCTTGATCTCCTCATAGGGATCATTTTTTGTCGTTTTCTTGGTTTTGGCCTTCATAGGGTGCCTTTCCTTGCTTTAGAGCAGTGTTCACTGGGATGACCAGCTTACTTTATTTGATGAATATAACAGAAGCTTGGTGTTTAGTCAATAGAACCGACAATACTGGTAATGTATCATTGTTTGTGTCAGGAACTAAGAATGGGGTACCCTATCGAGCAAAAGTTTGTCAACCTTAAACCCAATAGGAGGTACCCCATGTTGCCAGCAACGATTGTCAGCATAAAGCAAGCCTTTCAAGAAATCAAGCATTTTTGTGTGGATGCCTGGGAGGGGGATTATCGCCCGGCCGCCAGGCAAGCCCTCAAGGAGATCCTGGAGACCCGCATGCATAATGTCGTGGACGAACACCTGGAGCGACTGCGGGCCCAAGAAATCCCCGATCGCCGCAATGGGTCTTACTGCCGCCATCTACTGACTGAACTTGGAGATGTGCTGCTGTCCATTCCTCGCACCCGGACCTTTAGCCCGATAGCCATCTTGCGCCGCTTTGCTCCAGCCGAGCCGTTCAGGTGGAGCGCTATCTCCTGTTGGCCTTTGTCCTGGGTCTGTCCACCCGCAAGGTCAGCCGCGCCCTGCTTCCAATCTTAGGAGAACCCCTCAGTGCCCAGACGGTCAGCCGAGTGGCCAAACAACTGGATGCCGCAGTCGATGCCTATCATCGACGGCCCCTTCAAGATCAGTATGAGATCCTGATCCTCGATGGCGTGGTCCTCAAACACAAGACCGGAGCCGGGGCTCAAAAGCGCACTGTGCTGGTAGCCCTGGGGATCCGACCCGATGGCAAAAAGGAAATTATTGACTTTCGTCAAGCCTTCTCCGAATCCCAATATGCCTGGGAGGGCTTCTTAAATCATCTGTTACCGCCGAGGCTTAAAAGGCTCATTCCTCAAACTCATCGTCACGGATGGGGGCAAAGGGCTCAAAGCTGCCCTGCCTCTGGTGTATGGGCAAATCCCCGCACAACACTGCTGGGCTCATAAGACCCGCAATGTGCTTAACCATGTCAAGAAAGCGGATCAGAAGGCCGTTAAAAAAGCCTTGCACAAAATCAGCCATGCCTGCAATCTCCCTAAAGCTCAACAGGCAGCCCAGCGATTCGTGCAGCGATGGCAGCCCATCTACCCTAAGGCCACCACCTGTCTACTCAAAGACCTGCTCTAGTTGCTTATGTTTCTCACCATTCCTCTTGACCTGGATCCAACAATGCTCCGTACGACCAATGCCATTGAACGGCGGTTCCGAGAAGTAAAAAGGAGAACTCGACCCATGGGCACCTTTAGTGACCGAACCAGTATGGATCGTATCTTGTTTGCAGTGTTTATCGATGAAAACCGAAAGGAGGGAGTGGTTACCCCATTCCTCCTGACACAAAACTCTTGACATTACCTGGATTAATGCGAACTACCCAAAAACAGGGGACATGGCCGGGGACCCGGTGGGCGACCCCCTCGCAGGCCCCTACCTGAAGGGTTACGATGCTGCAGGGGCTGAGCCCCGAGCGTCAGGCTTTGCCTTGTGCGACTGCCTGCCTGCTCGCGCAGGTGGCGGAGTGCGCAGGCATCAGAGGAGCAGCGGCTTGTTTGCAATACGGGCCCCTGCATTGGATGGTCCAGCGCGAGCACCGTAAGCGCAGCGACTGCGTGTCGCGGATCCTGGTCCCGGCCTGACCCGAGTGGCCGAAATTTGCTAGAGTGATCGCCGCTCTCTTGTCCCGTGGTTAAGGTGTGGAAGGGGGTTTGC
>DVDU01000053.1 GCA_015296065.1 Oscillatoriaceae cyanobacterium M33_DOE_052
CTATTTACAATGTTGTATGTGTCAAAAAATTAGTTATGTTCATTGGTTTGAGGAGATGACGTTTTTTGAATAATTTAGGCATCAAAGACATAAGTGTAACTTTTTATGTAAAGTTTTGTATCGACATTCAACATTTCTGCTCCAAGGGAAACAATATGGACTGGAAAAACTCGCCGCTGTCGTCCTGGAAAATGCTTCCCTTTCCCCCGCAGAAGTTCGGGATGCGGTGATTCATCACTTGCGCCGACATATTGGCGCCCAAACCATTTATGATGATATTACTTTGGTGGTGATGAAACAAAAATAGATGGTTGGTCATGGGTTATTGGTCATTTGTCCGCCAGAAACCGGGTTTCTTCACCAAATCTGGGGTAAATACCAAGATTACCGCAGAAACCCGGTTTCTCTTCCGCCGGGGGACAAGGGGTCCTGTCCCCCCAACCGACCATGTGCTAGGTAGGGACAATTGATGAATGGCGCGATGCGGGCAATTCTGATGAAAATAGAAAATTATCCCCGATTAGGTCTCGATCGTGGTATTCTGGCTAGCACAACCTGATATATAAATTACGAGACAGGAATTGCTGTTACTTCCCCTAGGGGGGGTATGTTTGCCTATTTTCTCCCCTACCCGTAGGGACACGCCGTGCTGTGTCCCGGCGAAAATTGTTAACGGCATGCCGTGTCCTTCTGCGACAAAAATCATTTGTCCCAAGGCATCTTGTCTAATGACAAAGGACAAAGGACAAATGACCAATGACCAATGACAAATGACCAATGACAGTGGAAAATTGTTAATTGTCAAACAGACAAAAAAACCTGTCTATCTATATATCTAAGCCAAATGTAGCGAGCGCCTAGCCGTGATTACAGAAACACAAACAGAAGCATCTGCCCAGCAGGAATTGTTGGACAATCCCACCACCCGGTTAAATCGTCAGATGGTGGTTATTTTGGACTTTGGTTCCCAATATTCTGAGCTGATTGCCCGTCGGATTCGGGAAACTCAGGTTTATTCGGAAGTTTTATCGTACCGTACTAGCATCGCCGAGCTGCGAGAGCTACATCCTAAAGGAATTATTCTCTCTGGCGGCCCTAATTCGGTGTATGATGAGGGGGCGCCGCAATGCGACCCGGATATCTGGCAGTTGGGGATACCGGTGTTAGGAGTTTGCTATGGGATGCAGCTCATGGTGCAACAGTTGGGGGGTCAAGTAGAGCGAGCCAAGCGGGCAGAATATGGCAAGGCTTCTCTATATATTGATGACCCCACCGATTTGCTCACGAATGTGGAAGCTGGTAGTACGATGTGGATGAGTCATGGGGATTCGGTGGCGCAATTACCCTTGGGTTTTGAGGTTCTGGCCCACACGGAAAATACCCCCTGTGCCGCGATCGCCAATCACCAGAAAAAACTTTATGGCGTCCAATTTCATCCCGAGGTAGTTCATTCGATCGGCGGTCAGGCTTTGATTCGCAATTTCGTTTATCATATCTGCGACTGTGACCCCAACTGGACTACCGCCGCTTTTGTCGAGGAATCGATTCGGGAAATTCGCGCTAAAGTTGGCGAGAAACGGGTGTTATTGGCTCTTTCTGGGGGTGTTGATTCTAGTACCCTCGCCTTCTTGCTCCACCGAGCGATCGGAGACCAGCTCACCTGCGTATTCATTGACCAAGGATTTATGCGCAAATACGAGCCGGAACGGTTGGTGAAGCTGTTTCAAGAGCAATTCCATATTGCGGTACAATATGTCAACGCTCGGGAACGCTTCCTCAAACAAATTGAAGGCATCACCGACCCGGAAGAAAAGCGCAAACGCATCGGTCACGAGTTCATCAGAGTTTTTGAAGAAGAATCTACCAGACTCGGACCATTTGACTATCTGGCTCAAGGCACTCTCTATCCTGATGTTATTGAATCCGCCGCCACCAACATCGACCCCCAAACCGGCGAACGGGTGGCAGTGAAAATCAAAAGTCATCACAATGTCGGTGGCTTGCCGAAAAATTTGCGTTTCAAACTCATCGAACCCCTGCGGAAGTTATTTAAAGATGAAGTCCGCAAACTGGGGCGTTCTATTGGGTTGCCCGAGGAAATCATCAACCGTCATCCTTTCCCAGGGCCGGGTTTAGCGATTAGAATTTTGGGGGAAGTGACTGCAGAAAAATTAAGCATCTTGCGCGATGCAGATTTAATCGTCCGCCAAGAAATCAACCGTCACGGGGTGTACAGCGATTTATGGCAAGCATTTGCCGTGTTGCTCCCTATTCGCAGTGTTGGGGTCATGGGCGACCAGCGGACTTATGCTTATCCGGTGGTGTTACGATTTGTTTCCAGTGAAGATGGTATGACGGCGGACTGGTCGCGGGTGCCTTATGATTTGTTGGAAATCATTTCTAACCGCATTGTTAATGAAGTGCGCGGGGTAAATCGGGTGGTTTACGATATTACTTCCAAGCCCCCAGGGACTATAGAATGGGAATAGGGTAGAGAGGGGAGCATCCCTTTTGTGCTAACATTTTCCCCCTTCAGAACCAAAGACCAGAAACCGGGTTTCTTAACCAAATCTATGTTTCTCGACAACAAAGGTCAGAGAAACCCGGTTTCTTTTGCGGGGGAAAAAGGCGATCGACCTTTCGCATACGCCAGAACTTATGGACCTGACGGGGTGACAACCTCGCTGAAAGCCGGGGCAGTGCGGCAGTTGGCAGTTTATGGTAAAAAAAGATGGGGTGTTTTTTTTGTCAACTAACCCCATCTGTAAAAAATGCTACCTGAATTTTATCACAGTCACCTGAAA
>DVDU01000189.1 GCA_015296065.1 Oscillatoriaceae cyanobacterium M33_DOE_052
TCCCCCTCTTCCCCCTCTTCCCCCTCTTCCCACCCCTCCCCATCTCCCCGTCACCCCGTCACCTGGTCGGTGAGCGAAGCCGAACCGCCGTCACCCCGTCTCCCCGTCCCCCCGTACCCTTAACCCCCCGCAGCAAACGCTGCCATCACCAGGGCTGATAGAGCTAAACCAGGGGAGAGCAATAGCACCAAGGTCAATAAGTCGTGGGTTGTCATCAGGTTTCTCCTTAATTCCACTTGATTAGTCGATTATGGCAATTTTCCGCCCTGTATTGCCTTGTATCGTCCCCCTGCCCTGCATCTGCCCATATACTTAAAGACGCAACCTATGCCCCATCTGTCATCAAACCATGACCGCCGAACAAATCTTCTCTTTTGCCAATCTCTTCGTCCTCCCGTTTTGGGCGCTAATGATTTTTTTGCCCAACTGGACCGTGACCCGCCGCGTTATGGGGTCATACATCCCCTTTCTCATCTTGGCTAGCCTTTACCTCTATTTGCTCAGCGGCGAAATCACCTCCGAATCAGCTCAGGCTCTCGCTAATCCCAAATTAGGGGATATCGCCCGGTTTTTCGCCGATGAAAGCGCCGCCGCCACCGGTTGGGTGCATTTTCTGGTGTTGGATTTGTTTGTGGGGCGTTGGGTATATTGGCAGGGACAGGAAACTGGCATTTGGACCGTTCACTCGATCGCCCTTTGCCTATTTGCCGGACCCTTGGGCCTTCTGTCTCACATCATCACCACTTGGATCACCCAGAAATTCTTCCCCAATCACCCCCCCGAAACACCGGCTCCCACCTCGATCGCCGAAAGTTAGCCAATTTTTTGGCTGGCGGAGGCTGCCTCGTCTCCGCCACCAGCCGAACTTTTCTTCACATTTTCCCTCCCATCCTCTTAAAAAATAGTTATCACCGACATTAATTTAACCAATCATTCCTTCCCGTCTTGACAGAATTTGGTAGATTTGTGATATAATTACAATCTTTTTTATTTTGTCGCCAAACACATCGGGAGTTAAAAAATCTTCGGCGTGGGGGCGGAATCCATAGATGAAGCGGGCGAAGACGCCCTCCCCTAGTGCCCCAAATATTGTGCCCATAGGGATACAAAGTAAAAACCTGTCATTCTCGCCCCCAACTGCACAAGCGTAAACGGCAGGGGGAATCCAGAACAATTCTGTACCCCACCAACGTGAAATCCACTGTATATATCCCAAAATTATCAAATTTTCAAATTTCATTAATCTTCATAATATTGTCAAAATTTCCGCATTTTCCCCGAAAAGCCCCTTCCCTTTTTAAAAAAAATCACTATGATTTAGTCTAATATCGGCTGCACTCCCAAGTGGGAGAGCTACCGAGTCGCCCTGTTATCAGTTTTAGAAGGTAAATCCTGTGAGACTCAAACAAATTGCTCTGGTTGCTAGTGCGTCCATCTTATCCCTCGGAGCTTTAGTCGGCTGTTCTCAGCCCGCCCCCTCTGGTGGCGGCGGTGGAGAAACCTCCGCCCCAGCACCCACCGAAACCACTGCACCTGAGACCCC
This sequence comes from Oscillatoriaceae cyanobacterium M33_DOE_052, assembly GCA_015296065.1. GTDB lineage: Bacteria > Cyanobacteriota > Cyanobacteriia > Cyanobacteriales > Laspinemataceae > Koinonema. Next base: position 1,544 of record DVDU01000189.1, read on the forward strand.
GGCGGCCACTCCCATGCCTGATGCCACCACCACTCCAGGTGCCCCCACAGCTCCTGATGCCACCACTACTCCAGGTGCCACCACTCCAGATGCCACCACTACTCCAGGTGCCACTACTCCAGGTGCCACCACGCCTGATGCTACGGCTACCCCGGCTGAGACACCCGCTGCAGCTCCAGGTAGCAGCGAAACTCCTCCCGGTGGCGGTAACTAAACCCGAATGGGGACTGACGGGATAGCCGGAAACGCACCTGAGATAGCAGCGTTCAGGCAATTTTCAACGCTATAGCTGGTGTTATAACGTTTCGATCGTGCCGGTTTCGCCTCAGCTAGTTTTGCTAGCTTTGAGGCTTTTCCCGATCCAGCCGCGCCAGCGCCAACCACTGCCGAGTCTTGCAAGTATTTGGCAAAATAGCAACTCGGGCGACATTTCAGATGGTGGTCGTACCACCCATGATTCAGAGAAGGCAGGAAAGGTGGAGAAATTGATTAATTTGGCTCGGAAAAACAATTTCTCCCCCCCTGCCTCCTCCTTTATCTGGAGCCATCACCACCAAAAAACCAGGTTTCGCCGATAATTTTTTCCTCTTGGTAAATGAACCAGGAACACACATACAGCCTGTGCTGAAAAAATGTGCTACATATTCAAAGTCCCTCTCCCTCTCTGGGATCCAGATTTAGGGTGAGGGGTCGAGACCGGGCTGTACTCAGTCACTGTTGAACAAGCTGTAATCACGCTGTGCTACCCACCACGGGAAATGTGGATTAATTTTGGGTTTTGGGGTGAATTTTGGGAGAAAATTATACATTGTAGTAGCACAGCTACCTAAATATTTTGGTTTCACGAACAATCTTAATGACGCTGTGCTACCCACCACGGAAAATGTGGATTAATTTTGGGTAATTTTGGGTGAATTTTTGGGTTAAAATTATACATTGTAGTAGCACAGCTACCTAAATATTCGGGTTTCACGAACAATCTTAATCACGCCGTGCCCCCCACCACGGAAAATTTGGATATAAAAACCAAGGTGATGGCCAAGAAACCGGGTTTCTGCGACAATTTTCGCATTAAAACCGAAAATTTGGGTAAGAAACCCGGTTTCTGAACCCCAAAAAGGTTTGTAGTTGGGCTTTAGCCCAAAAAAATCTAAGTTTAAGAGGGCTAAAGCCCAACTACGAACCCAAAAAAGAGGGCTAAAGCCCAACTACGAGCCAATACCCCCGAAAAAAAAAATTTTTCCTCCGACCGTAGGGAGGAGGAATAGGGTAAGAGGGTAAAAGAGAAGAGGGATACTAGAGTCCCGGCGAAGAAAACTAAGAACCAGAGACCGGAAGCAGAGAAACAGCCACCCGGAACCCGTAGTAGAGGTACCTGTAGTGCAAATCGTCCCTGCTGCGCAGCCCGGAGCGGCAATACCTGGGGTGGCGGTACCAGGAACCACCACGCAGCACCCGGCGATTAGATTCTCCGCCAGTTTCCCAAGCACTTCCATCAGTGGGTGCATTGTTGTAATTTTCGTGCCAAACGTCCTGACACCACTCCCAGACGTTCCCGTGCATATCGTATAAACCAAAGGCGTTGGGGGGAAAATCGCCTACTGGGGTGGTTTTTCCGCGATATTCCCCTTTTGGCTCATTTCCGTAGGTGTAGTTTCCGTCATAGTTGGCTAAGCCGGTGGTGATGGTGTCGCCGAAGTGAAATGGGGTGGTGGTTCCGGCCTGACGGGGTGACAACCTCGCTGAAAGCCGGGGCAGTGCGGCAGTTGGCAGTTTATGGTAAAAAAAGATGGGGTGTTTTTTTTGTCAACTAACCCCATCTGTAAAAAATGCTACCTGAATTTTATCACAGTCACCTGAAA
>DVDU01000250.1 GCA_015296065.1 Oscillatoriaceae cyanobacterium M33_DOE_052
AGCGAGTCGATCAGGAGTTAAGCCAACTGACTCCGGCGCAAGTACAATCGCTCACCTCATTTGACTTCATCCTCGAAGCTCTGATGTTGGCTGCCTTCTAGACGAGACCTTTTTGCTCATCTTCATTTTAAATTGGTATAACTAACACAGAGAACATCAAATTTGTAGAAATTGGTCCATCGGCTGGACAACTGGCAGGGGAGTTACGGGCAAGATACAACCTGCAACTTCCTGATGCTTTGCAAATTGCTACTGCCTTGGTAGCTGGCTGTGAGGCATTTCTGACGAATGATGTTCAGCTAAAGCGCATAACCGAGTTAAAGATTTTGTTAGTAAGTGAGTTGGAGGCGTGAGGAAATGCAGCATTTGACGGCGACGCTGGAGGGGCAGTTTCGGACAACTCTCAGGAGGTTGGGGCGATGAGTCCGTTATTACAAGACCTATTGCAGCAAGCAGAGCAGTTGTCCTATGAGGAACGGTTAGAGTTGATTCGCGGTGTAGCAGAGAGTCTGAAATCTCAGCCACACCAGACTAGCGGTAAACGGAAACTTAGTGAGTTTCGCGGGATAGCGCCCAACTTACTAGAGGGGCGGGATGCTCAGGAATGAGTTAATGAGCTACGGGGAGAAAACGAGAAAAGCAGATATTTGAGGGATTATAAAGTTATACATTAAATAGCATTTTTATACTTTGTTCTACTCCCACGGTTCCAGAAATTATACTACAAAAATTTTTTTCTCTCAGGACTTGACTTTTACTTCAACACAAGTTATACTGAAGGGGTAATGGTAAAAAACCAAGCAGAGCGGGCAACTGGGACGAAAAAACCCTACATCCAGGTGCGGTGATCGCTCTCACCCAGTCTTGGCCTGTCGTATTACAAAATGTTACATTAAGGGTGTGGCCTCCGAGCTGCCAACGAGCCCTGCCACAATCAACCTGCATATTTAGTCATTAGTCATTGGTCATTGGTCATTGGTCCGCCAGAAACCGGGTTTCTTAACCAGGTCTTGGTGAAAATACCAAGATTATCGCAGAAACCCGGTTTCTCCCGCCGTGGGAAAAATGACAACCCTTAAACTTCCAGCAATTTCGCCAGGAGGGAAATCAGATGTTTTTAAACCAGCTACCAAAAATAGCCAAACAAAAGCTGGAGCCCATGTTAGTTGGGGGTTTCCTCCTGGCTGCAGCGAGTTTAATGCTATTCAGTTTGTCCGAGCCCACCGCCCGAGTGCGACCAGTAAACCCAGCTTTATTCTGCGAAGAAATGGTATTGCCCAAAGCGCAACTCTCAGGCGAACAATTAGCAAAACTCCTGACTGTGCCCGAGCCCGCTGCTCGCACCAAAGTCCAGGAAATCCTCAAACAACCCTACTGCCGTTTGCCTTCATTAAGCGTCCGTGTTGGAGCCATAACCGATCGGGACGCCTACCCCCTGGCATTCGACCCCCAAACATGGCTCGTCGTTCTTTATGAAGGAGAAAACTATGTGGGATATGGATTTAAGCGTTTTTAAAAACGCCCTCAGCGCAGTTTTAGTAGCATTGTGCGGTGTCGTGGGTTGCACCAACGGGCTACCCCCAGAACCACCGCGCACCCTGCAAATACAGCAAACCTGGGAACTCAAACCCGGTGACACTTTAGCAGGACATCGCATTATCGGGGGACTGGGAGATATCTCGATCGCCCTCAGCGGCGATAAAACCCTATACGCCCCCCTCGATGGTCGCTTGCAACCCCACTCCCCAGACTGCGTAATTTTTTCCAGCGAAGAACTGCCCATTTACCTCTTCCGTTTATGTGGCGTGCAAAACCCCCATTGGGGTCAAATTCGCAGCCGAGAAAAGCTGGGCACAGCGAACATTTTAAACCTCGCCGTTCTCAACCGCCTTTCTGATGGCAAGTGGGCATTTGTCGAACCATCTAAGCAGATTATCGAGCAAATGTTGCAGCCACCAAACACCGCATTTATGCCCACCCCGTAGGGACACGGCATTGCCGTGTCCTCCCCACCACCAAAGGAGCAATTAAGATGATGACAATTCACCCATATTTATATGCAGATGAGATGTTAATTACTACAAGTGAGAGCATTTATATACCCAAAAATGCCTTTGCACCGTGGCGCTGCTGGCACCCCAAAATCCTGCAATTCGCCATCTGCTTGCTAGCCACTCTCTGGGCAGAAATAGCCGTGGCAGCCTCACCGTGGCTAGATTTCAGCCTCCCCCAACCACCGCCTACACCTGCCTCGGTGGGGGACCAAACAGACCAACCAAAATCAGCAGCAGAGCTGTTTGCCACCGTGCAGTCTCCAGGGTCGATCGCCGTGGGGGTAGCGGAAGGCAACATGGACATCACCGGTGAAGCCACTCCCCTGTACCAGGGCCACACCGACCCGGGCAACGGCGTCACCAACCGGGGATTTTGCTCCTGGAACCGAGCCGCCAAGCTGACCGTAGCCGAAGCTGACGCCTCATGTCTCTCCCGGCTGCAAGTCCAAGCCGCTGACACAGAAAAACAGCTCCAAAGCCAGGGATTGGACCCGCAAAAAGATGTCATTGCTTTAGTCAATGGCACCGACTTAGCGAATCAATCTCCTCGGGCTGGTGAAGACTTTGGCACGCGGTACGCAGAGGCATTGGCAAAAGGTTTGAAAGGAGAAAAGGCCCTGATTGATGCCCGCGTGGAATCCTTCCGCGAACCAAGCGTTTCGGGGAAAGGCACCCTTTCCGCCAGTGGTTTATTCCGCATTTGCCGCCACTATGCCAGCTATCGGGATAAATTGGCGGCTCACCAGTTGTACTCGGAAGCATGGCGGTGGCAATGTATCGCTCTGGACCAGGGGCGACGGGTGCGGGCGATCGACAGCGCTTTAGCGCAAAATCTTGCCTCCCCGCCTCCCCGTCGGCACATCTCCCCATCACCCGATCGCAATTCCGCTCTAGATTTCGGGGTTTCCCAAACTCCAAGGGTATGGGAAGATACGCCAACACCGCCACCAGTTCCGGCCCCTGATTTAGGGCTAGATTTCCGAGTTTCCCAAACTCCGGCGACTACGGCGGCGGTTTCTACTCTAGATTTCGGGGTGGAAGAGCCAACACCCCCCGAACCATCAGCAAAACCCCCATTTTCCGGCAACCCCGTCACCAAAACTGGCACCAAAATCGGCAACTGCACCATTACCGATATTCGCCGGTTTAGGAGCAAGCACCCAGTGTCCGGAATGCCGCCCCGGTGGCACAACGGCATTGACATCGCTTGCGGCGGTACTCACAATGTATATAGCCCCGTGGATGGTAATCTCACTATCTTACCCCCAGCCAAATCTGGCGGCGGCGGGTTAGTAGCGCGAATCACCACCAAATCCGGCTGGACCGTGCAAAATATGCACATGCTAGAAATCACCGCCAAAGCGGGGAAAGTGGCAGCGGGGGAGAAGTTGGGCACCGGCGGCGCCCCCAACGGCCACCCCAACGCCGGAACCAGTACCGGTCCACACTCGCACTATGAACGTTTCCGAGTAGTGGAGGGTCAGCGGCAATATGTTACCCCCACAGATACAGAGTTAAAAGCCCTTTTAGGTGGGGGGTAGCTTCAACCCGGTTTCTCACAGAAACCGGGTTTTTTTTAAAGGATTTGAGTTAAACTGGGGAAAAACATTTACTCACCATTCCCCTTCCCGCCGTTGCTTTGGGCTAAAGCCCTACTACGAACCTCTTTTCCCATCACCCCCATTCATCCTATGCCCATACCTCGCCGCGATCGCATTCAACCCCGCATCTCTTCCATGCCCCGCCAGCAGTCTGAGGCAGCCACTCACCGCCAAATGTATCAACTTTTGGTAGAAAAACAGCGCTTGCTCCAAGAATTGCAACATTTAGAACAGCGTCGCTATGCCATTAACCAGCGGTTGGAGGGCATCGCCACCCAGTTAACTGATTTGGAATATGGCGCTGGACAGTTACAGCAAAAATCGGCTGTTGTTGATGGGCAAATCCCCGCCAGTGATGCCAATTCAATGGGATTTGAAACGATGTTTTTGGAATATTAAGACGACTAATGACCAAAACAACTATCGTTAAAGTACCGCCTTTAGAAAGTGGCGATCGTCTGACGCGCACCGAGTTTGAACTGCGCTATCACGCCGCCCCCGAAATTCACAAAGCCGAACTAATTCAAGGAGTAGTTTACTTGGCATCCCCCGTGCGTGCGAACCGACATGGCGGCCCCCACGGCGTCATTATGGCTTGGCTAGGCGCCTATTGGATGGCGACTCCCGGCGTCGAACTCTACGATAATGCCACCGTGCGTCTTGATGAAGAAAACGAGCCCCAACCCGATGCTTTATTACGCCTAGAACCCGCCGCCGGTGGCAACTCTGTCATTAGTGAAGATGATTATATTGAAGGCGCCCCAGAACTGGTAATAGAAATTGCTGCCAGCAGTGCTAGTTATGATTTAAATGACAAACTTAATGTTTATCAAAGCCACGGCGTTAAAGAATACATAGTTTGGCAAGTTTATGAAAACCAACTCGATTGGTTTCAGCTTCAGCAAAACATTTATCTTCCTCTAAATGCAGATAGTAACGGCATTATTCGCTCTCAAATATTCCCTGGCTTGTGGCTATCAGTAGATGGCTTACGCCAAAGAAACCGCGCCCAATTGCAGGCTGTTTTGCAACAGGGTTTGCAAACATCAGCCCATCAAGAATTTGTGGAGAAACTGGCTGGCTCTGGGGGATAGTCATTTTGTCTGGCTGTCTTGTCATTTGTCATTTATTCATCATCTTTGCTAGCTTCCATTGCTTCTATAGCCAATAATAACTCTTCTTCTTGCTGCTCAAAATCCTCCTCGGATATATCTCCTAAATCAAAAGCTAGCTGCAGGGCTAATAACTTTTTGTGCAGGTTTTCTGTTGAGTCTAGTTCAGCTTCGGCGCGTTCTAAGATTTGCTCGCCGATCCAGGCGATACCTTCTAGTGGGCCGGTGATGGGTAAGGTGAGTAAGCGTAATATCATATGTTTGGGTGATAATGGGGAAGGCAGGTAAGGGCAAGGCAAGAGTGGGCTAAAGCCCAACTACTAACCTTTTTTTGGCTCAAGCCCAACTAAGAACCGATTAACTGGTTTTAAATACAGCGAAGTTGAAAGGTGCGGTAAAATTATTATACCGGATGCGGAGGCGACTGTCAAATAATTTATCCAGGGATTCTACTTGGGTGGCAAAGTGGGGTTCGTCATCCCAGGGGATTAAATAGGCGGCGTTGTAGATCATATTATCAGTGAGGGAGTCGCGCTCGACAATTTCCACCGCTAGGGGGTTGAGGGTGGCTTGAAATTGGGCGATAATTTCTTGACGATGGTGGGCGAGATGGCGTTCGATTTCTTGTCCGATCGCGATCGTTTGCTCCATACTCAGAGTTGTCCCCGATAGCCGATCGCGCCTTGCCCGCAAGTCCTCATTGGCGGCTAAAATCAAATCCAGTTCCGCCTTTTCCTCCCAAAACACCTTTACCCCCACCTCCCGTCTCCCCTCCAACTTCTCAAACAGCTCATCCAACTTATCCCCATAAGGAATAGTCAACTGCTCCGCCACCGCCTGCCAATTTGGCACCGTCGAACCAAATTGTAAAGGCAGTAAATAGGGATAACCCATTTGCATCGCCGCTTCCAGTACCTTTTCATGTCCCAACAAATTGCGGCGACTAGCTAAATAACGCTCCTGTTGTGCCTGAGAATACAAAAAAGTAAACCCATCCACCACCCGCACTTGCACAGGTTGTCCATCCAAACCCAGCAAATCCAAAATATCGGGCTCTGATGGGAGAATGCCGTACAAATAAAAACCGTATGCCATTCTTTAACTAAATTTGCTGCTGCATAATTGTACAATTAAGTCATTATTCACTTGTCCATAGTCCCTGGTGCGGATTAGAAACCGGGTTTCTGCGATAATCTTGGGTTCTCAACCGAAATTTGGTTAAGAAACCCGGTTTCTGGGTTAGCCAAATGACTAAGGACAAAAGAATCCCTACCCAAGGACAAAAGAATCCCTACCCAAGGACAAATCCCATGCGACCATTAGAATTATCTTTAGAAGGATTTACCAGTTTCCGCAGTCCCCAGCACCTAGATTTTTCCCAGATGGATTTATTCGTCATCACCGGTCCCACCGGTGCCGGGAAATCATCCATCTTGGAGGCCATGACATATGCACTATACGGCAAAACCACACGCTGTGGCAACCAAATCGGTGAATTAGTCTCACAGGGAGCCAAAAATCTCAAAGTTACCCTAGGCTTTGCCGTAGGAGAAGACATTTATCGCATCGCGAGGAGCTGGCGGAGTCGGGGCAAAACCACAGCTTCTACGGTAGTGCTAGAAAAGCGCGTTGATAACAGTTGGGAAACTATCGAGGAAAAAGAACGCAGTGCCAATAAAGCTGTAGAAGACATTTTGGGGATGGATTTTGACACCTTCACGAGGGTAATTTTACTGCCCCAAGGTGAATTTGACGAGTTTCTCAAAGGGGATACGAGCAAACGGCGGGAAATATTGCGCCAGTTAGCCGGTTTTGAGATATTCGAGCAAATGCGCAAACAGGCGGGAGAGCTGTCTAAGCTGCTGGAAAAAGAGCGGCAGGCGGCGGAAAGGCAGTTAGCCGAGTTAGAAGTACCACCGGCGTGGGAGGTAGAACGGGCGAAACTGCAAATCACCGAGTTAGAAAACACTATCCCCAAATTACAAAATGCTGTGTGGGAAGCGCAACAACAGCTAGATGCAGAAGAAAGGCTATTTGCCCAGTTAGAAAAACTGGCACAATTGGAAAAGCAACAACGCCAACTAGAGGCAGAAGCACCTAAAATCGCTGCTTTGGAAGCGAAACAACAGCGAGCCGAAACTGCGGCGAATTTGCAACCTCACTGGGTGCTGGTGCGAGAAGTGCTAGAGCAGTATCAAAATGCTACTATTACTGTGGCGGCCACGGCTGAGCAAGCGGCAAACACTGCGGCGGCTTTGGTGTCAGCAGAGCAAGGGTTAGAAAAGGCAAAAGCGGCACAAACGGCGGCGACACCAGGGATAATGGCGCGGGAAAAAGCGATCGCCACGGCACAAGTGCTAGAAGAGCAAAGGCAGCAGCTAGTGGCAGAAGTCAGCCGCAGCGAGCAAACGGCACGCAACAGCGCCACCGCTGCAGATACAGCCAAAAGACAATTAAAAACTGCGGAAAATAAAGTTATTGCGGCTGAGGAGCAAGCCAACCAAGCGGCAACCAAAATGCAAGCAGTGGCTCCGGGGGGAGAAAGGCTAGAAAACCTCAAACAAGTCATGCCATTGTTAGCGCAATGGGATTTTATCGCCAAACAAACACAAAAAAATCAGTCCCAGGCGGAAACTGCCGATCGGGAACTCACCGTGGCGCGGCAAAATAGTCAGTTATGGCGGGCAAAAACCTTAACTGTAGAAATCGAGCTGACAAAATGCCGCGATATCTTAAAATCAGCCGAGGCAGCCAATTTGCAGGCGCAGTTGCAAAATCAAGCTGCAACATTACGTTCTAATTTAGCTGCCGGAGATACCTGTCCAGTTTGTGGCAATATTTGCTCCGACTTGCATCAGCTCCAGCTATTACCAGCGCCAGAAATGGTAGATATTGCCCCCCTGCAAGCTCGCCTAGAAACTGCAAACCGCACCTATCTTGATGCGCAACGCCGCGCCACTTTGGCGGAGGCATCTGTAGCAGACGCACAACGTCAGCAAACCGACAGTCAACAAGAATTAGCCGCTATTAAGCAGCGTTTGGAAGCAGCGGGTCAGGAGATAAGTGCAATTCTCCATCAGGATAAATGGGAATGCTCAGCATTACAGGGAGAATATCGACTATTACAAGCGCGGGAGGCTTCGTGGCGACAAGCGCAGATAGAACATCAAGAAGCATTGGCGACACTGAAGCAGGCGCAACAGTCACGAGAATTTGCTTTGCAACGTTGGCAAGAGGGGGAATTACGTCATCAAGAAGCTGCGCAAGTTTTGCAAATGCGGCAACAACAGCTCGCGGAATTGACGGCGAAAGTGTATGAGGTGACTGGTGGCGCTGCTTATGAAACTCTCAAACAAGCCTTAGAGCGGGAAAAGCAGCAATTACAAGCAGCTTTGGAGGCAGCAACTGCTACGGAGTCGAACCGTCGCGCCGCTGCTATTCAAGCAGAAACCTCTGCCACTCAGGCGAAAATTGCCCTGGATCATATTGCGGCGAAAAAACAGCAGTTAGAAACTGACTGGGAGCGGGAGTTAAATGTAGCTGGGTTATCTCAGGAGGAGTTTTTGACGGCCCAAGCATCTGGGGAAGAGCGCGCCGCTTGGCAAAAGGTAATTACGGCACATCGGGAACAGAGTTTGCAGCTAGTAACGCGGCTGGAAGATTTACGAGAAAATATTGGGGGGCGCCAAACAGATGCGGTAATTCTCGCTAGTCGCAGAGCCGCGAAAGAATCATCTAAAACTCAGTTTGAGCAGGCGAATCAGCAAAAAAATGAGTTATCAGTTTGGGTGCAGTTATCGGAAACGCGGTTACAGCAAGCGGCGGATTTGCAAACTCAGCTAGAAACTTTGTTGCAGCAGCAGGAAGTTTATCAGACTTTGGCGCAAAATCTGAAATCTACGGAGTTTCAGTCTTATATTTTGGAGCATTTGGAGGGGGAATTGGTGGCGAGGGCTACTTTGTTGTTGCGAGAGTTGACTGATGCCCGCTATGCTTTGGAGGTGGAAGATGGGGAATATTGGGTGGCGGATAATTGGAATGGTGGGGAAAAACGCCGCGTGCGTACTTTGTCTGGGGGCGAGACTTTTGCCGCTTCGGTTTCTATGGCTTTGGCGTTGTCAGAAAAGTTGGCAATGGGGGCGCAGTTGGGGAGTTTGTTTTTAGATGAGGGTTTTGGGACGTTGGATGTGGAAACTTTGGAAACGGTGAGTCAGGTTTTGGAGTCTTTGCGCCAACGATCGCGGGTGATTGGGGTGATTACGCATATTACGGCTTTAGCCGATCGGGCTCCCACCCAAATCAAAGTTTACAAATCTCCTCAAGGTTCCCATCTAGAGGTAGAAACTCTGTAGTTGGTTAAGAATTGGGGTTTTTCAAAACCACCCAGTTTCTCGAAGCACTTGGCGTTGGGGCTTTTGCCTACCCGGTGCGATCGAGCCACAAAGGGCGAAGCCTGACGGCAAATAAGTTGCTCATCAGAAGTGGAGACTTCCCGTCTTCAGGCTTCGCCCCTACACCACTTGGTTATATGGTTATATGGAGAGATGGGGGGCAAGATTACTCCCCTGCACAAGCGCTCCCCGAGTCTCTCCCTCCAAGTCAGAGGGGTTGGGGGATAGAGGGCAATATCAAAAACCTAAACTTGTCAGCCCACCCTACAGCTCATGCAGGCACCATGACGGGGGCAAAAAACCGGGGGAAGAAATCAGGTTGCCCAAGGTTTTCACCCCAGTTTCCCGGAAGCAAGCCAGTTGCCGTCGTGGAAAATGCCGCCAGATTGTGAGAATCTAGTAATTGCGGGATGGGAGCTAAAAGCCCCACATCCTGCGATGTTGCAAGGAAATCATACCAATGCTCAAACGGATTGCGGCAATTATTTTATTAGTGCTGACAGTGACAGTTACTAGCTGCGCTGCATCAGCGACGGCGGGACTGCAGCCATACGTGGATAGCTACAAAGGATATCAGTTTTTATATCCCAATGGCTGGACGCAGGTAAATGCGGGTAAGGGACCAGATGTGGTCTTCCACGATTTAATCAACCAAATGGATAATGTTAGCGTGGTCATTTCCCCAGTGCCGAATGGCAAAACTCTGGCCGAATTGGGCACGCCTTCAGAAGTTGGTTATAAGCTGTCGAAAAATGCGATCGCGCCTGCGGGTTCGGGACGAGAAGCCGAACTGCTCAGCGCCGAAAGCCTGGAAAAAGGGGATAAAAGTTACTACATTTTTGAATATGACGTGAAGCTGGCTAACGACGTGCATCGGCATAATTTAGCCAGCGTGGCAGTGAGCCGGGGTAAATTATTCACTTTGAATTTATCTACCACGGAAAATAGCTGGCAAAAACGGGCGTATCAGTTTAACAATGTGGTCAAAAGTTTTTCTGTGAATTAGTCCTTGGTCCAATTGATAATTGATAATTAACAATTGATAATTATCAATTATCAATTATCAATTTGCCTGCCTAACCAATAACAAATCACAAAGAAGATATGGGTAAAGGTCAGTTTGTCTTGGGTTCTAAGTCAAAAGCACGGCGGCTGTTGCTGATAAGTGCGGGAATTCATCCGGTGGTTATAGATAGCGATTTCGATGAAACTTCTGTGGAGTCGGATAACCCGGTGGAATTGGTGGAGACTTTGGCTTTATGCAAGGCGGAAAGTGTGGCAGCCCGAGTTTGGCGGGGGGAAGAAGGATCACAACCCCTGCTAGTGTTGGGATGCGATTCGGTTTTGGGTTTAGGGGGGGAAATACATGGTAAACCGGCGAATGCGGCGGAGGCGGAAGCTCGCTGGCAAAAGATGCGATCGAATGTGGGGGAACTTTATACAGGTCATGCTTTAATCGATGTGGGGAAGCGGCAAACTGTGGTGCGGTGTCAGGTGACGCGAGTATATTTCGCGAACATCAGCGATCGGCAAATTGCCGACTACGTAGCCACCGGCGAACCCCTCCAATGCGCTGGCTGCTTTGCCATTGATGGACGAGGCGGCTTATTCGTAGAACAAATCGAAGGCTGCCATACCAATGTTATCGGCTTGAGCTTGCCTCTGCTGCGGCGGATGGTAGCAGAATTAGGCTACGATATCACCGATTTTTGGTAATCCCAAGCCCGACAAACTGGCTAAAATTGTCGCCGGTTCAAAAGGTTTAGTCAGGTAAAGTGCAGCCCCCAATTCCAGAGCGCGGCGGCGGTGATATGGCGTGTTTTGGGAAGTCAGCATCACCACCGGCAACCGGCGCCAAATCGGGTGGTTTTTCATCGCCGCCAATAAGCCAAACCCATCGAGGTTAGGCATTTCTAAATCTGATATCACTAAACTAAATCGAGCGGCATTTTCCGTCAACGCGGCGATACCTTCCGTGCCATCATTGGCAGTGACAACGGCAAAACCCGCTGAGGATAACACCATTTCTAGGGTGCGCCGCACAGCCGGGGAATCATCAACCACCAGAATCGTGGGTTGAGCGGCAGTATTGGTGAAAGGAATTAATTCTGCCAGAGATGCTCCCGACAAGCACGGCACCACTTCACCACCACTGCCCCAAGTCCAACCCTCTACCCAAGCTGGCACAGGTAATGTGGGGTCAAAAGGCTTGACAGCAGCCGATATTTTGCCGATAATATTATCGACTACTAAGCCAACTTTTTGGCCCATGTCAATAATTATCACTTGGGCTTTTTCGGGCTGAGGCGTTTCTGGGCTCTGGGGTGCAGAGGCGGGGATGAGGCGGCGGGCTTGGCGGCCATAGGGGAGGAAATTGGCCAAATTAAACAATGGTATTGATTGATTTTGCCAGATAATTTCCTCCCGGCCTTCTTGGCTTCTGTGGTGGTTATTGGAAGGGATATCGATAATATCAAGAATATCCCTAGCGCTTAGGGCAAGGGATGCCCCACCACTTTGGAAAAAGTAGAGAGTTAAAACTGTCTGGGTGAGGGGCACGGTGATGATAAATTTGGTGCCGTAGCCCAGTTCAGTGGCTAGCTCTAGAGAACCGCCGAGGCGAGAAACTTGGGATAAAACTATATCTAAACCGACGCCTCTGCCTGATAAATCGGTGACGCGGCTGGCGGTGGAAAAACCGGGGGTAAAGAGAAATTGCAGGATTTCTGCTGTGGTGAGTTGGCGATCGTCTTGATTGATAAGTCCTTTTTCTAGAGCGCGCTGGTGGACTTTTGCGGTGTCGATACCGCGTCCATCATCAGTGATGGTAATTTCTAGGTGAGCGCGGCGGGTGGTGGCGGCGAGGGTGATGGTGGCAATGGGAGGTTTGCCGAGAGCTTTTCTTTCTACGGGTAGCTCGATACCGTGGTCAAAGGCGTTGCGAAATAGGTGGGTGAGGGGGGCTTGCAGTTGTTCTAAGATGACTTGATCAACGAGGTTTTCTGGGTCTTGGACGATGAGCTGAACTTGTTTGTGATATTGTTGTTTGAGGCTTTCTAGGGGGGTGTAGTAGCGCTCGGCTATCTGCCGGAAAGGCACTAGGCGCAGATTGGTAATATCGGCGCTGAGGGCTTCCAAACGAGAGCGGATGGCAGTAATGGCGGCGGGGATATCTGAATTGGTGGGGTCTTGTAACCGCTGACATTGGGCGAGCAATTCAGCAGCCCGATCGCCCATCTCCTCCAACCGCGTCAAAGGCACCCGCACCTGTAGCAATCCCGGCAATGGTGCCGCCTGGGGCTGCAAAATCAGATATTTTAAAAACCGCTGGGGAATTTGAGCCTGGGGACCAGGGGACTGGGGGACTGGGGGCAGGGGGGCAGGGGGAAGAGAGGGAAGAGGGGGAGGGGTGGGAGGAGAGGGAGGAAGATTGCTGACCACACTCCCCACAGGCGGTGACACTGTACCATTTAAAAACTCGGTGCGGCTCTTTCTAATGCCAGAGATAATCTCCGATATCGCCGCCTCTGGCAATTCTTGCCCAACAACTGCTGCCATTTCCGCCGCCATATCCCGCAACCAGGTTAAACCCAGAGTTTCCCCCAAGAGGGTGGCTTCTTCCACAAAACCCGCAACCGCTGCAGGAGCCGTGATATCCGCCTCCAGTCGCTGTAAGCATTCTTCCAAATCTTCTGTGAGGGCGGTTTTGTAGAAACTCGGTTGCTGAAAGGATGAAGATGCCACCGGTTCGAGTTCTTCGTCCGCTGCTGTCGCGGCGGGTAGCTGTGCTAAAAATGCTTCCAGAGCAGCGGTGGTGGCTTCCAGCTTTTGGGTGCCTTCGGGCAGCTCTTGGTTACCCATTGCTGCCAATAGCTGCTCGGCGATGCGATCGAGAGTTTGCGATAGGAGTTTATCCGCTGTTTCCCTGACGGTTATCCTTCCCAACCGCAGCGCGATGAGCAAATCTTCCAACTTATGCGCCAAACGGGATAACTCTGGCATCGATGCCAAACCCGCCCCCCCTTTCAAAGAATGGGCCGCCCGGATGATGGGGGTATATTCCTGTCCCCCTTGGCGCAGTTGCTCGATACCCTGTTCCAGGGTCGCCAACTGGTCCGGCGCTTCTTCATAAAGGAAACTTTGCCGAGAAGCTAGGGCGATCGCCGCTAACTCCTCCTGATTTAAAACCCCTTTCATGGTGCCAGCTACAAATCCTGAAACTATTACATCACCTTCCCTTAGTCAGCACCCTGGCAATTCGTCATTGGTTATTGGTCACAAGTCACTTGTGGGAGAAACCAGGTTTCAGCACCAGCGGCCTCGCCTCGGTTATGAAGCCTAGATTACCGCAGAAACCGGCTTTATGGGGGTCAAATCGGGGAACTTTCGGGGAGGGATGCGGGGGATATCGATAGATATGATTAAGACTGGGGGCTTTTGACGATGGTGGCGGTATTTTAATCTTGACGGTGATTTTTGGGAGTACATCCCGGGAACACCAGGACACAGACCATTGATGGGACTCACTGACCATGAACGTGCTAGACACGGCGATCGATGCCATTCAAGCCCGAGAAATTCTTGATTCGCGGGGCAAACCTACTGTGGAAGCCCAGGTTTATCTCGCTGGGGGCGTCTCCGGTATCGCCCAAGTGCCTTCCGGGGCTTCCACGGGTAGCTTTGAAGCTCACGAACTCCGCGACGGGGACAAAAACCGCTATGGCGGTAAAGGAGTGATGCGAGCGGTAGAAAATGTAGAAAACAAAATTGCCCCCAGCTTGCTGGAACTGGATGCCCTCAACCAGGGATTAATCGATTACAAGATGATTGCCCTGGATGGCTCGCCGAATAAGTCGAATCTGGGGGCGAATGCCATCTTAGCAGTCTCCCTAGCCACGGCCAAGGCAGGAGCAGCGGCGTTGGCTCTTCCCCTGTACCGCTATTTAGGCGGCCCGATGTCGAATTTGCTGCCCGTCCCCTTGATGAACGTGATTAACGGGGGCGCTCACGCCGCGAATAACGTCGATTTTCAGGAATTTATGATTGTGCCGGTAGGGGCGTCTTCTTTCCGGGAGGCCCTGCGTTGGGGGGCGGAGGTGTTCGCGTCTCTGAGCAAGGTACTGGCGGAGAAAGGTTTGCTCACCGGCGTCGGCGATGAGGGTGGTTTTGCCCCGAACCTCGGCTCTAACCAAGAAGCTCTGGAATTGTTGGTGGCGGCGATCGAATCTGCTGGTTACAAACCGGGCTCCCAAGTAGCATTGGCCCTGGATGTGGCGGCGAGCGAGTTTTACAAAAAAGGCCAGTATGAATACGAAGGCAGCCTGCACTCACCAGCAGAATTGATTGATTATCTGGCCAAGTTGGTGGGGCAGTATCCGATCGTTTCCATCGAAGACGGACTGCACGAAGACGATTGGGCAAACTGGCAACTATTAACCCAAAAATTGGGCGCAAATGTGCAGTTAGTCGGTGACGATTTATTTGTCACCAACGCTTCCCGTCTGCAAAAGGGAATTGAGCAGAAAGCAGGCAATGCGATTTTGATTAAACTCAATCAAATCGGTTCTCTCACGGAAACCTTGGAAACTATTGATTTAGCCAATCGTAATGGTTTCCGCTCCGTGATTAGTCACCGGTCTGGCGAAACGGAAGATACCACTATTGCCGATTTAGCAGTAGCCACTCGTGCCGGTCAAATCAAGACTGGTTCTCTGTGCCGTAGCGAGCGGGTCGCGAAGTACAACCAGCTCCTGCGCATTGAAGAGGAGTTGGGAGAACGCGCTGTTTATGCCGGAAAAGTAGGTTTAGGTCCGAAGGGTGCCTAATTTTGAGCCATGAGAAAGTGGGCTGCTTTTAGAAAACCCCTTTCTCCAAGCAATCCCTTCGCCAAAATCATCGGGTTTTAAATAAATGGCAGGACACGGCAATGCCGTGTCCTTTATATGTGGGGTCGGATCCGTTGTGCGCGAGGGCAATTTATGGCATGATGTCAGCGCTTGTGCGACCGGTGCGAAGGTTTTCTATGTGGGCGAAATGGCATTGGTGTCGAGGAATATGGAGCGCATGATTGATCACCATTGCTCTGGGTCGATGTTGCGAAAGCAGGCGGTATTGGCCTCAAATTCTTCTGCTTCCTGTTGGCTCCAGACCCCGGCTAATTCGCTCAGGTCTTCATGTCGTGGGTAGAGGGGTTTTTCCTGGGTGAGACCCACACTGCGATCGAGCAGACGCAGGACTAAAGCATTGACGCTGATGTTTTCTTTTTTTGCCAGTGCTTTCAGCTTAGAGAGGGTTTCGGGTTCCAGTCCTCGAACACTGATATTTGCCATGCTAGACTCCGATGCTATCAGGTTGCTTGCCTATAATGCTAGCATATGTGTTATAAAAAAGAAACTTTTTCCTAAGTCCAAAGTCCTAAGTCATTTGTCCCACAGAAACCGGAACCAAGCTGCGAAAACCTAGGTTTGATACCGAGATACCGTGTAGGGTGGGCAGTGCCGATGATGAGCCAGATTCAATAGTGACAGGCATTTTGGTAGGCACTGCCCACCCAGCCCGCGTCAAGGTGGCAAATTTTGTCACGGTAAACCGTCTTTTCTGACGTTCATCAAACCAGATTTAGGAGACCGAACCAGGGGCGGACCCCAGAATTGTCAGAGTTACGAGAGCTGAAAACCAGCCTCCTCGTTAACCACCAAGACGCGGGCTGGCACTGCCCACCCTACTAGCTAGCTTGGGACAAATGACAAAGGACTAAGGACAAAATTTTAAGGATAAAATCCCAGTTTGGGCAATCCCAAAGTTTCATCCCAGCCCATCATAATGTTGAGACATTGGACGGCTTGACCGGCTTGGCCTTTGATGAGGTTATCAATCGCTGACATGACAATTGCCCGATCGGTTCTGGGGTCCACTTCCACACTGATAAAGCAAGCATTACTACCCGCAGCCCATTTGGTTTGGGGATAAACTCCCGCAGGTAATACCCGCACCCAGGGAGAATTGCGATAAAAGGCATTGTAAATCGTTACCAAATCTTCCCGCACCAGTCCGGGGTCTCGCAAAGTGGCATACACTGTAGCCAAAATGCCTCTCACCATTGGCATCAGGTGGGGGGTAAACTGGACCATCACCTCATGTCCGGCTAAGTCGCTACAAATTTGCTCGATTTCTGGGGTATGTCGGTGGCGAGCCACGCCATAGGGGGAAACAGAGCTATCAGCTTCGGCTAATAGCATATTGATTTTGGCTTGGCGTCCGCCCCCAGATGTACCAGATTTGGCGTCAATAATCGCGGTTTCTGGCAAAATCATCCCTTGTTTGAGCAATGGCGCTAGAGCCAGAAGGCTGGCGGTGGGGTAGCATCCGGGGCAACCCACGAGCTGGGCGTCTTGGATGCGATCGCGATACAGTTCTGGTAAGCCATAAACCGCAGTCGCCGCGATCGCCTGGTCCTGGCGTTCCATCCCATACCAAGATTGGTATGTGTCCAGAGAACTAAACCGATAGTCCGCCGACAGGTCCAGAACCTTGCAGCCTTTCTCCAACAGCGTGGGAGCCATCTGGCAAGCCAAACCGTTCGGGAGAGACAAAAACACCACTTGACAGCGAGCCGCGATTTTCTCTGCATCTACCGGCTCCACAATCAAATTTGTCACATGGCCCAAATGGGGGTAGATATCGGAAAAAGGCTTCCCAGCACTGCTATCCCCTCCCAAATAAACCACCTCTACCCCCGGATGATCCATCAACAGTCTGACTAGCTGCACCCCACCATAGCCAGACGCTCCCACGATACCCACTGCTACTTTCCCTACTTCTCCCATATCCTTTCTCCTTGACAGATCCTTTCCTTTATATATGTAGTCACCTTTCGCCGGAATGGGCTGGATTTGACGCACAAAATTAAGATTTCAGCCTGTATCCCCCCGCCCAGAGCGGTCCCTCTGTGGCAGGTGGTCACCCATATAAGTTTTATCCCGATCGCTCCAGGCTTAATGAGTTTTTTTCTCAAGATGTCCGCTTTTGCTCTCAATCCGCCTCACCCCAACCCTAAAGCTACATCATGGCTGAGCTGTGGCGGAGATTTTGGTTTCAATCATACTGATAGTGGGTAGATGGCAACCTGGTCTAACTACTATTTTGTAATAGTGGCAACTAATCCTCACTTAAAACAATTTGGCACTCGGGTGCGGAGTCTAAGAAAAGAGCGGGGGCTTTCCCAAGAACAGCTAGGGGAATTATCCCAACTCCACCGGAATTACATCGGTGGCATTGAGCGTGGGGAAAGAAACCTCTCCTTTTTAAACATTCTCCGCTTGGCCAAGGGTTTGGGTATCTCACCCAGCGAGTTATTAGAAAATATCTCCTAAATATAGGTGACAATAAGTCAAGGTCAAAAATATTGTATTATATGGGATAATTTTAGGATATTCAAAATAGACGACCATGAGCAAGTCCAGCCCCGACACGCCGAGATCTAGCCTTTATGGCGGGTCACTTTGGCGCGGCCAAAATACTGCTCTTAGCTAAATTCTGGGATTATCCCTGATAATTATCAACAGGAATCGCGAAATGACTTCACCTTATGACCGACTGCTACCTTAAGATTGGGCCGCGAAAACCAGGGAATTAATTTACCATTGACCCCGCCAGAAATTTGACTAAAATAGAGACAGTTGGGCATCCCGCAACTGCTGTTGGGTCAGAAAATTATCGATGCGGTTAGCAGCGATATCGCAATAATCCTGCCGAATTTCCAAGCCGATTACCTGTCGCTGGAGCGCTAAAGCTACTACAGCAGTAGTCCCAGAACCCAGAAAAGGGTCAAAAATGATGTCCTCGCAGTTGGAAGTAGCCTTCAGGATGCGTTCTATGACAGCGGCGGGAAATTGCGCGGGATGGGGGGTGCGTTCTGGTGATGACCGATTTTTACCCGATGTCACCTTGGGAAATTCCCATACATCCGTAGGATTTTTACCGAGGGAGTTAACTTTTATCTTGCCATTCTTTTTTTGGTGAGGATATTTTACATTTGGGTCGCGCACGTCATCCAAGTTGAACGTGTAATTATCGGGATTTTTCACATACCACAAAAATTTTTCATTTCGCGGGGAAAAGAAATGGCGCCCCGCAACTCCTGCACCGTAGTGCCAAATAATTTCCTGAATCAGATAAAAAGGAATTTTATCCCAAAGCAGGTAGGGGATGGGGATGGCTTTGGCTCGATGTGGAATGGAAAGATAGCCTAAATTTAGCCAAAACGCACCATCAGCAACGGTAATGCGATAAATTTGCTCTATCCATTGGACACACCAATTTAAATAATCCTCTAAAGGGAGGGGTTTTTCATATTCTTTGCCAATATTATAGGGGGGACTGGTGACGGTCAGATTGATAGATTTATCTGGGATATGTGCTAATACCTCTAAACAATCCAAATGATAAATCCAGCAATTAGGCGCTTGAAAGTAGGGATAACCCAAAGCGTTCACGATATCTGTAGCCAACATAATTTACACCCTTATCATGGTTATAATCATTAGCATAACAGTTTTATTAAATTTGCTTGCCTGAATCCAGCGGGAAAGCCAGTCTATCTGGCACATGACCTCACCCCAAACTCGCCCTCACCTCTCCCACAAAGGGAGGGGTGAGTAGAGGGGAGAGGGGCTTTTGACTTGTCGCTCATCATGTGACAAAGTGCTGTAAGTATTTTTCCAGGGCGGGATATGGCCGAAAAGTGAAGAGTGAAGAGTAAATAGAGACAGTTTTCACTCTTCACTCTTCACTCTTTAGTCCCCCCATCACCCCATCTCTACGCCAGACTAAGCCAAGATTAACTCGACAAATGCCTCATCGCTGCGGATCTCGGTAAAAGTCGCGTCGAGTTTAGCTTTTTCCTTGTTAGTGGGGTCAATGTTGATCGCCTGACGGAGGTTGTCCACCACCAAATCCACATCACCTTTGAAGGCGTAACAACAGGCTTTTTCATACCAAGACTCACAGCGAGAAGAGTTGAGCTGGATAGCTTTGTTGTAAGAAGCGATCGCCTCATCGTGGCGCTGCATTTTCGTGAGCGCCTTACCCCGCTCTAACCAAGCATCATAGAAATCGGGATTAATCGAGATGCTCCTATCATAGACTTCCACAGCTTCTTGATACTTGCCCTCGGAAACTAGCTCTTTCGCCTGATTGATATAGACTCCTAAGACATCTTGAAAGGGCTTTTGAATGCTATCTTGAAACTTGGCGGATTCTTCTAGGGCACTGCGCGCCTCAGAGATTAAGTTTTGAGTAGCTAAAGCCATTGAAATTAGTTCATTTAACTGGGCATTTTGCTCAGCTTTTTGCTGTGATGAGAGTACGGGTAGCCCAGTATTGCCAGTATTGTCTAATGGTTGTGCTGGGGGAGAATGGGGGACGATCGCCGAGGTCATTTGAGAGTTTAACTCACCACCGAGCTGTTTTTTCACCTCAGTGCCCACTTGCTCCGCCACACTGCGGCGCATCAGCCAAATGCCCACCCAAGTCCCGGTCACCAGAAATAGAGTCAACCCCAGTACCCAGTTAATGAGGTTGGTGGTTTTGCTGAAGAGGCGATCGACTTCGGCTTGAACGATTTTTTGGATCCGCTCTTCTTCGGCGCCAGTTGGCATCACTTCATCCGCCGCCGAGGCAGGTTGGCTCATGGGAGCTGTGGGGGCAGGAGTATTGGTCGGTTCAGGTGTTGGGGTTGGCGAAACTACAGCCGCACTTGATGGGGAGGCGGTGGGTGTGGGTGCAGGCATCGCGGTGGGGTTTGAAAGTACGCCCCGAACTGGCGTGGTCGTAGCTCGTGGTGTGGTCGTGGCTTCTGGGGTGGTTTGTACCTTGGGTTTAGGTGGTGGCGGCGGCGTGGGAGTGGTCACAGCTTGAGAGATCGCCCCCTCCATCGTGGGGGAAAAATCGGGTCCGAAGGCAGCGATCGCGGCGCCGGGAGCGGACCCAAGAACGATCGCCAAGCTAACTTCCCACAACAGCGCCTTGGCCAGAGTCAACTTGGTTGTCATAAAAACTTCCCTATGAGTACCAAAATCATGTTGTTGATATATTTATGCCCCAATTTATCCAAACACTAGCTGAAAATGCCACTTTGAGCCAGCAGTTCTTAGTTGAGCTGTAGCCCAAAAGGGTTGTCGGGCCTTCCCACAGCGGTTCCTAGTTGAGCTGTAGCCCAAAAGGTTTGTCGGGCTTTCTTTAGAAACCTGCCCCGACGCGGTATGATGAGGAATGCTGTATTTTTCGGGAATCAGAACCAGACATGGCCAAGAAAAGCATCATCGAGCGGGAAAAGAAACGGCAGATGCTGGTGGACAAGTACAAAGAAAAGCGCGAAGAACTCAAAAAAGAGTTTGAGCAAGCCACCGATTTGGACGATAAAATCGCCCTCCACCGGCAAATCCAGCAATTGCCGCGCAGCAGCTCCCGGACTCGCCTGCGGAACCGCTGCTGGCTGACGGGACGGCCCAGAGGCTATTACCGGGATTTCGGTTTATCTCGGAACGTGCTGCGGGAAATGGCACACCAGGGACTCCTCCCCGGGGTGGTCAAGTCCAGTTGGTAATGCAATATTCTGCTTTTAATTTGCATTTTTATAATTCAGCAATAAATGCAATTCATGTATATTTGCAAAATGCTCAATGCAAATTAAAAGTATGAAAATTAGGGGAGCGCCCACCGTTAGGCTGGGCGTCAGCATCGCGCTCTGGGGCTTTACTGGCCGCAGCAGCGCTCTATCCCCAAGCTATCTAGGAGCAGGTCGCTGACGGCGTTGGCAACGGCAAATTCGCCGTAGAAGCTCTGGGAGAAGTCAAAAGCGGCCATCTCCATGACGATCGCGATCGTCAGCTCCCCCAAGTCTGTCTCCCCTTCCATCCGGTGGCGGACGAAGATTTGGGAGGCACGCCGAGCGATTTCTGCATTCACTGGTTCCGGGATGAACTCACGATCGAGCCAGTTATGTAAAGCAGCCTGTAGCCACTGCCCCTCCTGTTGGGGAGCAGTGGCTGGGGGTAGGGTAATTGGTGGCAATGGTTCGGACATAAGATTTTTTCAAATCCAAATCCCAGATAATTAACAATTGATAATTAACAATTGATAATTGATAATTAATAATTATCAATTATCAATTATCAATTGTCAATTGTCACTGGACAAATGAAATGAAGTATAACATCCCGGCAATTATCGAAGGCTATGCCAAAGGATATTTCCTGATGGCGAACGATGGCGATGACTCCCTGGATTGGTATAGCAGCCGCCAAAGAGCGCTAATACCATTAGACGATCGGTTTCGTTATCCCAAGTCCCTACAACGCATCCTCAACCAAGACCGATTTACCGAGGCAGTTAACCAAAACTTTGAGGCAGTGGTGAATGGTTGCGCCAACCGGGATACCACCTGGATATCCCCCCAACTGCAGGAAATTTACTGGGAACTGCATCTCTCCGGCTGGGCCTACAGCTTTGAAACCTGGCAGGGAGACGAACTAGCAGGCGGAATTTTAGGCATAGTCATTGGTGGCGCCTTCATCGGCGAATCAATGTTTTACCGCATTCCCGATGGTTCTAAAGTGGCGATGGTGAAGTTGGTAGAAAGGCTGCGCGATCGCCAGTTTCTCCTCTTCGATGCCCAAATGACCAACCCCCACCTAGAGCGCTTTGGTGCCTACACCGTCAAAGACAAAGAATATCAAGAGCTGCTCGCCCGCTCCTTGTACCGGCGGTGTTCCTTATTGTAATTCCCGGACTAATTCACTACCCCTCAGACCAACCGCTCGTTAACCAATGTGGAGCTAACCCATTCCCCTTTGTCACTGTAACTGCGAATGAAGCGCTGGCGCCATCCCGGTTGCACCAACCAACCCACTTCAAAGAAAAACGCTTGGCGCAAGGGCAGTTGTGGCGGTTGAGTCGCCGAACCACCTCCAGGGAGCAGCAAGACTTGCACTGGGTGGGAGCCTTGGTCAAAGTGGAGAATGTCACCATCTACCCGCCCTTTGGAATTGATGGTTTTACTCCCAAAACTCAAATTTTGTTCTATATATCCACCGCCGATATCTTTAATTTCTAAAGTGGTAGGATAAATATCTGCAGGTCGCCAGTCCGGGTACATGGTGCAGGCAGTTCCTTCCCACTGGCCCAGGAGTTGCGCTACGGTCAAAGGGGGGCTTTCCACGGCACCAGAATCAAGGCGAGTTTCCCGAATCAGGGTCAGACTGGTAAACTGGTTTTCTTTATTGAATTGCTGCACAAACCGCAACCGTCTGTCTCCCTCCACCAACCCAAATTCAGAGACAAACTCAGAAAAGGGGGCTAATTGCATATTGCCCTTAGAAAAAGCGCCGTTATCAAAAAATAATGCGTGACGCCCCAGAGACTGAAATTCCTGGGTGTATTCCCGGGGAGTGCTTTCTCCATTGGAGTCGGTTTGGAAGCGGCGGATATGAAATCGCACCCGCTGGTTATTGTCCAAACCTTCTAGGGTGAGGATACTGGGAGTAGAGCCCAAGATTTCTCCCTGTGGGGATATTTGAGTGAATGATCCCTCCCATACCCCCAGATTTTTCAGAAAATTGTCCCATTGCCCGCTCATTTATTTCCTCTGGATGGCCATATGGACCATTTTACCCAGAGGATAACGTTAGAGGGTAGTGCCGTATTTTGGGCAATGCCCACCTTACCAGGCTCTTGAACAGGGCATTACCCCCGGATGGTGGGCATTCCCCTGTTCACAGAAAAAAATTTAGTGCAAGAAGTGGCGGATCCCAGTAAACAGCATCACGATGCCCAGTTCGTTGGCGGCGTCGATCGACTCTTGGTCGCGCAGACTGCCTCCTGGTTGGACGATCGCCACGATCCCTTTCTCGGCGGCGAGCTTTACTGAGTCCCCAAAGGGGAAAAAGGCATCGCTAGAGAGGACAGCTCCTACAGCTTTGTCTCCGGCTTGTTCTAGGGCGATTTTTGCTGACCCCACCCGGTTCATTTGACCGGCCCCCACGCCAGCGGTGGCTCGATCGCGGGTGACGACAATGGCATTAGATTTCACATGTTTAACCACTTTCCAGGCGAAGAACAGCTCTTCGATCTGGTCAGGAGTGGGTTGTTTTTCTGTCACAACTTGCCACTGCTGGGGATGTTCCATTGCCTGATCCCCTTCTTGAAGCAGGAAACCACCAGCGATCGCTTTGATAGTTTGCTGCGGCTCATCCGTCAGAGAAGCCAGAGTCAACACCCGCACACGAGATTTGCTTTGGAGAATTTCCGCCGCTTCGGGAGTACAAGCGGGAGCCACCACACATTCCAAAAATATCTGGGTCAACTCAAGGGCGGTATCCGCATCGATCGGGCGGTTGAGAGCCACAATACCCCCAAAAGCCGATACTGGGTCCGAGGCAAGGGCTTTTTGATACGCCGCCACTGGCGTTTTTGCCAAAGCCACACCACAAGGATTATTGTGTTTTAAAATCGCCGCTGCAGCTGCACCGGAACTGGGAAACTCGGAAATCAAGCGGCGGGCAGCTTCCAAGTCCACCAAGTTGTTGTAGCTGAGTTCTTTACCTTGGACTTTGGTGGCGGCGGCCCAACCGGTAGCAGTTTGCCCAGTTTGATACCATGCTGCCTTTTGGTGCGGGTTTTCACCATACCGCATCGGTTGCACTTGCTTGCCCACCAGGGTAAACTGGGGTGGCAAGGTGGGGTCTTCTAGGGAACCTGCCAGGGGTTGGTTGCCTAGGTAGGCAGCGATCGCCTCGTCATAAGTCGCCGTATGCCAGAATGCCTCCCGGGCACAGGCTTGGCGGAATGCCAGGGATACCTCCCCCCTCTGTTCTTGCAACTGCTGCAAATACGGTTCATACTGAGACGATTTGCATAAAACTGTCAGGTGCAGGTGATTTTTGGCAGCGGCTCGCAGCATCGCCGGTCCGCCAATATCGATATTTTCGATCGCCTCCGCCATCGTCACCCCCGGTTTAGCGATCGTTTCCTGGAACGGGTAGAGGTTTACCACCACCAAATCAATGGGGCGGATATGGTTAGCTTCCATTTCTGCCACGTCTGAGGGAAAGTCTCGCCGCCCCAAAATCCCACCATGAATGCGCGGGTGCAGAGTTTTCACCCTCCCCCCCAAAATCTCAGGAAAACCGGTATAATCAGATACTTTCATTACCGGCAATTTCGCATTGGACAGGGTTTTAGCAGTACCGCCACTGCTAATCAGGTCAAATCCGAACTCTTCGACGAGGCGGCGGGCGAACTCGACTAACCCCGTTTTATCAGACGTACTCACCAGAGCCAAACGGGCCATAATTCAGAAATCCCCCCAGACGTTAATCAGCTTTGTTTACCTGCTTTCAGAATAAAGCTAAGTTCCCTTATACCCCTCTGATGTAAGGTTTCTTTTAGTTTTTCCCCATATCCTGCCTCATACAATGGCCAAAAATACTCTGTCTCCCCTATGTCTGTTGCGGGGGAGATGGGGGCAAAAATCAGAGGATATCGCTGCTAATGCGACTTTCGCCGATTTTCGGTCTGCCATTATGGCTCCACCAGTCCTGCCATTTAGAGCGGTCCATGTTGATTTGCCGAACGCCGTCAGGCGTCGCGTTAGCATCGGTGGTGACGCTCTCATTGTATATTTCCACCAACTCCAGCAGCGTCATTGTATAATCTTGCAGCAAGTCTTTACAGGCGAAGAGCAAATCGCCGCGATCGCCCAGCGCATTCATTTTCTTAGCATCCCAAATCGAGCCAATAAAGCGAATAAACACCGAAGCTGAAAGCTCTTCGATCACATCAACCACTTGAGAATCCAAATAAAACGAGTACCGATCCACCACTTGACCCAGAGCTGATTGCAGACTAGAACACTCAGAATAAAGATAATCCAGCCAGTCCATTTCTTCCCCTTGGGGCGTCACCACCGGCGCCACCTTCAACAAATCCAGAAACTTCACTTCCTGAAAATAGGTTTCGTCAAATAAATCTCTAATATTTTGATAATCTTTATCTGGTTTCACTTCTACGGATGCTTTAAACATATCAAATAACAAATAAATTTGTTTTCTCAAAACAAATCTTAGTTGCCGAAAAGCTATTTCTCTAAATTTCTTTTTTTCCTTCTCTTGATTAGCTTCTACCGTTTGATTTACCGTAAAAAGCACCACCAATATTCCTACCAGCTCTGCCGCTAAATTCAAAGAAAAATCTTTTAACCATAAATCACAAACCCCACCAAGTGAAAAATTATTCAAACATCCCCAAAGAGAGATAAAAGACAACAGCAAAACTAAAAATAAAATTGCATAAGATTCCTTTAAAAAATCTGGCGATAAAAATTTCCTGAATGAATGCCACATAAAAAATAGCCCATTGATAATTGATAATTGATAATTGATAATTGATAATTGATAATTGATAATTGATAATTATCCCCGTGACTTCATAGGGGCAGGGTGAGCAATGCCCAAGACAATCTCTAAGGCGACCCCACAGCCATATCAGTAGGCATTGCCCACCCGACAATCTTTTGCAGGCTGACAGAAATCTATCATATCCCACCCTTGGGGACTTCTGGACTAGAGACCCCAAGGCTCCATAACAGATTTAGGGCTATTTCCGGTCACAACAAAGACAGTGACGAGAGCGACTACCATCTCCCAACGACACCAAGAGAGCTGCAGCCATCACCACGAAGCAAAAACCGTGGACAGTTGAGTAAGTGACCTCAAGAGGCGATTTTACTTCTGACGCCGCCAAAGCCAATCGGAATCAGTTAGCAGTTATGAACGGGTAGGTTCAAAATGCGCGTCTACACTTCCATCCTCTTGTCCGGTCTGCTCCTCGCCAGTTTCACCAACAGCGCCCGAGCCATTTCATCTCGCAATGGCGAATCCTCCGCACCCGCCACCGCCACAATCATACAGGTACAAACTGAAAAAGATTCCTTGATATCCCAGCCAGCTCTCACCGGTGAGTCCCACTGGGCCAATCTCAAACATCGCGGTAGCGGTCGAGTAGAAACCAGCCAAGATGCTCGCAGTAGCGATCGCGTCAAGTCAGAAGATGCTCGCGGTAGCGGTCGCGTCGAAAATACCCCCGATGCTCGCGGTAGCGGTCGCGTCAAGTCAGAAGATGCTCGCGGTAGCGGTCGCGTCGAAAATACCCCCGATGCTCGCGGTAGCGGTCGCGTCAAGTCAGAAGATGCTCGCGGTAGCGGTCGCGTCGAAAACAGCGAAGACGCCCGGGGCAGTGGCCGAGTGAAATCAGAAGACGATCGCGGTAGCGGTCGCGTGGAAAACAACGAAGACGCCCGGGGCAGTGGCCGAGTGAAATCAGAAGACGATCGCGGTAGCGGTCGCGTCGAGAAAGATAACGCTGGTCGGGGCAGCGGCAGGGTGGAAGCGTAAGAACTAGAGTAGGCTTTTGCGTGCTATTAATTAGCCTACTCTAAAACCCACGTTTCTGTCAAGAGTTTTGCCAAAAAAATTTCCTACCTGCTGGGGATGAATCTCCAGCAGCTTTACCATGCTTTCGGGCAACTATTCCCGAAGAATCCCTCTTTGCTTGATGCTATATTCGGTAGTTTGAGACAAACTCGGCCAGGGGGAAAAATGTAATTTCAAAACCCGCTTGTCTGGGTCGGCGTCCCAATGGCTGTAGTCATTTTTCCACTTAGCCAAAAAAACTGGCTGGGTTCTGCCTAAAAATTGGACTAACTGGTGATAAATCAGCTCAGACATGGGAGAATTTATCGTGACTCCTACCTGAGTTTCTAGCTCTAGTGCCAGATGCTGTCTAGTTTCTGCATAAATAATTTTGGCGCGGTAAATGCCAGTGAGAAGGGTTTGCAGTTCAGGGCATCTTATCGCTTCGTCCAGCATATATTCGGTAATATTAGTGCCGTCTAGAATCAGACAACTATCGGAGCGACCAGTGACAGCAATGATATTGGGCAACCAATTGGCACTTTTTGCCAGCACATCGACCCAAGGGTTATCCCCTGGTGGTAAATGTTTTGATGTGAGGATGGCTTGTTTTAGTTTTTTCCAGCGATAAAACGCTACTTTATCATAGACCATGTAGCGCACTAGGGGAATGCCTTGCCAGCGGGTGATGCAAAGACTGCCATCAACAATTTCCAGGAAGGCGTCAAAGGCGATCGAGTGAAAAAACAGCGGTATTGGCGGTGTAATTCCCAGTTCCTTAGCCAGAGCGGGGTGTTGCTCCAATATTTGCCGAACCGCTACCGAGCCTAAAGATTCCACCCCCAAACCACCCGTATCAGCACTACCATACATAGAAAGCATAAAAGTAGTTTCTGGGGGGATACCAGCTTCAGTTTGCCAATAACTGCGAATGCTTTCGGGAAAGGGTTCGCCTAACAGTACATACTTTAATTTCGCCACAGGAAGAGTTTTCCCCAACTCCTGAGCCGTGAGGTGCAGGTGAGATATCGCCGCTGGGGTGATTAAAATAATCATCTGTTCCACCAAATTATCCAGCCGCTGCACCATCTCGATAATTTCCTGAAAATTAGTGCCGGGAGTAAACACCCAGAAAGGATAGCTCACCTGCATGGCCACATTTTTCACCCCCCAGGAAAAATGTTCTCCCGGCAACCAGCTCCCCAACCCCAACCCTACAATTACCATTGTTTTGCGCTGATGGATGGCAAAAGATTGCTCTAAAAAGAGCCTGGTTGCCAGAGGAAGAAAGCGGCTGCTGGGCTTCAAAACTGGCCAGAAAAAAGGGTTGCCAGAAGAGCCAGAAGAGCGAAAAATGGCCAAGATTTTTTCCCGGTCTCCCCCCAGCAATTCCTCATAAGGATAAGCTAAGGCATAAGATTGCTTATCCGTCACTGGTAATTGGTGAAATTCCACATTAGTGTTGACGCCTCGGTTCGCTAAGAACTGCCGGTAAGCAATCACCTGCTGTTGCACTCTCCGGGCCACCTTTTCCCCTTGTAGTTGCCAACCGAGAGTATGTTTCTCCCAGGCTCTCTCCATTGCTAATCCTCCAGTTTTTCCCCAGACGCGGCGCGTTTGGCTTGATCATATCAAAAGTTTACCTTTTCCCGGCCAGCCGATGGGACATAGCCGCTTCCTGCCAGAATGATTTATAATTATCGCATTCATTCCCAAAGCGCCCCTAGCTGTTATGAACCGAAAAATTTGGCAAGTTATTGTAATCTCGATCGGTGGTTTATTAGGATTATTGGCCCTGATTCTATTTGGGGGCAAATTCTGGATTAGCCAACAGGCGAAACAAATGTCCCAAGATTGGGTAAAATTTGCCAGCCAGTTTCCCAAAACTGCAACCAACGACTCAGCACGCCAGCTTAATCAACTGACCATAAAACTGGGTATCGGTCCGGCGGTATCCAGCCAGGAAGAGCCGCCACTCCCTGGGGGACAAATCCCAGATTTTGAAAACATCCGAGAAGAATTAGATAAGTTTTTGAACAGTCAGCTAGAACAACCCACTAGCAATGTGCAGATTCCGGCTGTCCTGCAAACTTATCTTCAAAAGCACGCTGGGGAAATTGCTGCGATTCGCCGTCACATTGCCAGTAGTGAACCCCCAGTTTGGCACATGGACATAGAGCGGTTTTTAGATATTTCTGCCCCTCTGCCCAATCTGGGTGGTTTGCTGAAATTACAAAAGATTTTCATGGTGGATATTTTGGTCAAAAATCGGCTTGACAAAAATGCTGATTTATGGTCAATCATGGCGGTATCTTATCAGCTAAATCAAGCGCTGCTGAACCGTCCAGATGCGGTCTCTCAGTTATTGGCTTTAGCAGTGGCGAAGCTGCAAGCTGGGGTAGTGCGCCAACTCAATACGATGCCTCCAGAGGCGCTGGTAAATATGATGGCAGTGGATTATCAAAAATCCCTGCAGTGGTCTTTGATGTTAGAATCTTGGATGATGTACGGTTTGGTTAAACTTCCCCCGAAGGATGAGGGGAATATGGGGTTACAATCCCTGGAGCTAATGTATTTACAATTATCTGCAATGGATACGACTGCCAAAAATCGGCAGGCATTTACTAAGTTGGAGGAGGAAAATACCTGCACTTTTGACAAAGATGCTTTTGAGCGACAGCGAGAGAGTTCGATCGCCTGGTGGAATGAGTTGGCCCGGATGGGAATGCCTGATTGGGCCGGTCAATGGCAAAATGCAGGTAAAGTGATGCTAGACTGGGAACTTACCGCGCAAATATTGGCGGCAAAGACAGCGGCGGCGACTACAGGGAAATGGCCATCAGAATTGCCAGCGCAGCCGTCAAAAGTTTGTCCGGGTGAGCGGTGGATTTATCAATTAAACGGCGATGGTACTATGTCCATATCGTTCAGCCGACAACTACCCTGGTTGCAGCCAACCACCTCAAGTTTACAGCTCCCCCTAGACTACACCGCTCCACCTTGGCAAAAATAATGATTGGTCATTGGTCATTGGTCCTTTGTATGGTAACATATTAGGATGAAGCCATCATAATGGCACAACGGGGATAGGGAAAATGGCGAACATATCGCGCCGACAATTTGGGGAAATTCTAGGGATGAGCCTATTGGCAAGTCAATTGCCCAAAGTTGCTGCTGCCAATTCAGCAACAATAGTCAAACCTCCCCGGTTGCAACCAGGAGATACTGTGGGTTTAATCAGTCCGGCGTCTCCAGTGGATAGAGAAGATGTAGCGGATGCAGTCGCCGCCATGAATCAACTGGGATTAAAAGCTAAATTAGGCGCTCATATCCTCGACGAATATGGTTATCTCGCCGGTAGTGACGCCAACCGCGCTGCTGATGTGAATACCATGTTTCGCGATGGTACGGTAAAAGCCATTATCACTATGCGTGGCGGGTGGGGGTGCAACCGCATTTTACCCCTCCTAGACTATAACCTAATTCGCCAAAATCCCAAAATTATTATCGGTTTCAGCGATATTACATCTTTATTATTGGCGATTTACGCTCGAACTGGGATTGTCACTTTTCACGGACCGGTTGGCATTTCTAGCTGGAATTCTTTTTCTGTAAATTATTTCCAACGCCTGCTATTTGCTGGGGAATCTGTCACCCTGCGCAATCCCCGAACCCTGCGGGTGCAAACTATCACCGGCGGTCAAACGAGGGGGCGACTGGTGGGGGGTAATTTATCTGTAATTGCCTCGATGTTGGGTTCTGATTACCTGCCAGACTGGGGTAAAACTATCTTATTTGTCGAAGAAATTGATGAGCATATATACAGTATAGACCGGCTGTTAACTCAGCTAAAAATTGCGGGGATTTTGGATAAAATAGCGGGATTCATTTTTGCTGAATGTACGGATTGCACGGCGGGAGAAGGGGACGAACCCTCCCTCACTTTGAATCAGGTTTTGCAGGATATCATCAAACCTTTGGGTATTCCTGCTTGGTATGGTGCGGCGATCGGTCACATTCGCGATAAATTCACGGTTCCCCTAGGGGTGGAAGCGGAAATCGATGCTGGTTTAGGGACGATTAGGTTATTGGAATCGGCAGTGATGTAATCCAGATTGTAGGATGGGCTTCTTGTCCTTGGTGTCTTCGTGGTGAAACCACCAAGGCACCAAGGACTTTAAGGGAAACTAGCCCCGTAACTGCACAGGCATGAGTAAATGGGTCATTTTGACGCCACCGAGGGGGACGATGATTACTGGGGAATTAGCAGAATTTAGCTGCATGGAAATTTCGGTGGAGGGGAGGTTTTTTAACGATTCCATTGCATATTTGGCGTTGAAAGCGATATCTAGGCTGTCTCCAGAAATTTGGGCGGTCATGGATTCGCTACCGCTGCCCACATCGGCGGCTTCTACGGAGAGGGATAACTGCTGGGTTTCGCTGTCAATAATGAATTTCACGATGTCGTTTTTTTGGCTGGCCAAAATGGCGATGCGATCGAGTGCGCCGATGAGCTGGCGGCGGTCAACTGTGACCTGAATTTGGAACCGATCGGGCAGTAACTGGCGGTAAGCGGGGTATTGCCCCTCAATAGTGCGGCTAGTCAGGCGTTGGTCGGCCAGTTCAAACACTACTTGTCCTTGGTCCAGATGAAGATTTACCAATAGCGGTTGGTCAGAGGTGGTATTTTGTCTAATGCCAATCATCTTTTCCAATTCCCGCAAAGCCTTCGCGGGAATTGTCACCTCAAATTCCTCGTTAGAGTCAGTTTCACTGGAATTCTCGGTTTCCACCACAGCCAAACGGTGTCCATCGGTGGCGGCAAATTCCAGGGTATCTGGTCCGAGGATCAGGTGAACCCCCGTCAACACTTGTTTGGTTTCATCGCTACTGGTGGCAAACACCGAACCGCGCAAGCCTTCCAAGAGAGCTTCTGCACTCAGTTGCACAGATTGGTCATTTTCAATCTCTGGCATAGATGGGAATTCTTCCGCACTCATCCCCCGGACTTGATACCGTCCTGACTGGGAAGTGAGGTTAACCGTGTTCTCGCTGGTGTCATTGTCGATCGTCACTTCACCGGCTGGCAATCTAGCGGCAATATCGTGCAGCAGCTTGGCGGGGATGGTAATTTCGCCAGCAGCCTCCACCTTCGCCGCAAAAGCCGTGCGCAGTCCGAGGCTGAGGTCAAAAGCAGTTAATTCTACCTGCTGGGAGTCAGTATCGGCTTTAACCAGAATATTGCCTAACACTGGTTGTGCAGGACGGGAGGGAACGGCGCGACTGACAAAGGAGAGGTGGCTGTTCAGGTCGCTTTGGTTGCAGAGAAATTTCATCAGGTGTGATCTAGTTATGAAGGTTGGGGCGGCTATAGTGCCTCCGGCGTCCGGCATCTCGCCGGAGTTGCCTTGAGGAGCGCTGCTACGCACGCCCATCTGGGAGGGTATATTTTAGCACTGCTGTGGGGTGGATGTGCGCCAGCATTTGGGGGGATGCCTGTGGAAAAACTGTGGAAAACTGCCCCAATTTGTCCCAGAGGAGAAACCCGGTTTGTTCACCAAATCCTCCTGATCAAACCTAGATTGTCGCAGAAACCCGGTTTCTGGCGGCGGTGAATTTTCCACAGCAAGGGGGGTATTTTTCCACAAAAAATGGGGTGTTTTTTCACAGAAAGGGGGCGATTTCCTGTTTTAGCTGCTTTTGTTAGTGCGGTTGGTGCGGTAAATGGGGAGGCGATACTAACGTGGCGCCTGACGGCGATCGCCACTACGAGCTTTCAGAGCATCCTCGATCTGGCGGAGCTGCTGGGCAAACTCCGGCTCGGCGTGGTGGCGCTGGGCGACTTTTTCACAACTATAGAGGACGGTGGTGTGGTCTTTGCCGCCAAACTCTTCCCCAATTTTCGGCAAGCTCAAATCTGTGTGCTGGCGCATTAAATACATACCAATTTGCCGCGCTTGGCTGATTTCCCGGCGGCGAGAATTGCTCTTGAGGTCTTCGACAGATATGCCAAAGGTTTCCACTACTACGGCCATTACCGCCTCGGGACTGGTGCCAAACTGGGGGGTTTGGGGTTCTAAAATCGGGGCAATGTTGGCCACAGTCATGGGTAAACCGGATATGGAGATATAGGCGATCGTGCGAATCAAAGCCCCCTCTAGTTCCCGAATGTTGGAGGTGTAGCGTCCGGCGATGTACTCGATCGCCTCTCGCGGCAAGCGCATATTTTCATACTCCGCCTTTTTTTGCAAAATCGCCATCCGCGTTTCCAAGTCGGGAGCCTGGATATCAGCAATCAAACCCATTGAAAACCGGGAAGTCAACCGCTCCTGCAAACCCTTAATTTGATTGGGAGGCCGATCGGCAGCCAATACCACTTGCTTACCCGCCTCATGCAGAGTATTAAACGTGTAGAAAAACTCCTCTTGGGTGTATTCCTTCCCCTCGATAAACTGGATATCATCCACTAACAGCACATCCGCCGCCCGGTAATGCTCCCGAAAGCCCTGCATCCCGTCCTTGCGAATCGCCGCAATCAGGTCATTAGTAAACTGTTCCGTGGAAACATAAAATATCTTGGCCTCGGGGAAAATCTCCAGGCGATAATGTCCGATCGCCTGCATCAAATGCGTTTTCCCCAACCCCACCCCGCCACACAAAAACAAAGGATTAAACTCCCGTCCCGGCGACTCCGCCACCGCCAGAGACGCCGCATGAGCCATCCGGTTATTCGCACCCACCACAAACCGAGAAAAAGTGTACTTAGGATTCAGTTCTGTGGGACGATGGGAGTGACTGGCGCCGTTGACCATCCCCGAAACATCAGAAACCTCCGAGGAAATAGGCTTCGGCCAGAAATATTCCCCATCCGCCACATCCCCAGTCGCCGTGGTAATTTCAATTTCTATCCGCTGCCCCAACAAGTCCTGCACCACATCAGCAATGGTTTTCACATAATATTTTTGCAACCAATTCCGGGCAAACGGGTTAGGAGTGCAGATCGTCAAGCAGTTATTTTCCAGGCGTTCCGCCCGAGCGGTTTTAATCCAAGTTTCAAAAGTGGGGCGGCTCAGCTGCAGCTGTAGCCGCTCCAATACTTGATTCCAGAGACTTTCCAGCAGAATTTGCACTGATTACCTCGCCGTAGTTCGGGGACGGGGATGGGGAGATAATTAACAATTAACAATTAACAATTGATAATTATCAATTATCAATTATCAATTATCAATTATCAATTATCAGGGAATGGCGGGATGAAGCAGAAAATTCCCCTCATCTATAATGATAGATAAGCCGAGGAAACGACAGACCGCAGCTAAGACCGTCCGCGCATCTCTAACCACTGCCGTTCCCGATCCGCTGTGGGCTGAAGCTTTTCCCGGCGCTGTTGATTTTGCTTTTGCATTGGGACTTTTGTGGCGATGGATAATTTTGAGCAGAGGAACGCACGGGGTAAAGGTTCTGGGCAACCGGCAGTTTATTTGCTACTGGTGTTGCTCGGAGCGGCTGGAGGTTTGGCGGGCGATCGCTTCCTCCTCAAAAATGGCCCCTTGGGCGCTGCCGCTTTAAACCAAGGGCAGCAAACTTCTCCCGCACCTACTAACGGAAATTCTAACCCCGGAGTGGCTTACTTGCCGCCACCGGTGGATACTAACTTTATTGTGGAAGCCGTGAATAAGGTTGGACCCGCTGTGGTGCGAATTAACGCCGCCCGTACCGTCACCAACAACGGCCCCGACCCCTTTAATGACCCCTTTTTCCGCCGCTTTTTCGGTCCTAATGCTCAGGTTCAACCCCGGGAGCGGGTAGAGCGGGGCACTGGTTCCGGTTTTATCCTCAGTGCAGATGGTCAAGTGTTGACTAACGCTCACGTCATCAATGGCGCCGATACCGTGAGCGTAGTTCTCAAAGACGGACGGACTTTTGATGGCAAAGTCCTCGGCGTTGACCCCGTTACCGATGTGGCGGTGGTGAAAATTGAAGCCCAAAACCTCCCCACCGTCACTCTCGGAGATTCCGAGAAATTGCAACCCGGGGAATGGGCCGTGGCGATCGGCAACCCCCTCGGACTCGATAACACCGTCACCGCAGGCATCATCAGCGCCACCGGTCGTTCCAGCAGCGAGGTCGGCGTCCCCGACAAGCGAGTAGGCTTCATCCAAACCGACGCCGCCATCAACCCCGGCAACTCCGGCGGCCCCTTACTCAACGCCCAAGGCGAAGTCATCGGGGTAAACACCGCCATCATCCAAGGCGCCCAAGGACTCGGTTTTGCCATCCCCATCAACACCGCTCAGCGCATCGCCGAGCAACTCATCACCACCGGTAAAGCCCAGCATCCCTTCTTAGGCATAGAAATGGCCACCCTCACCCCAGAACTGAAAAAACAAATCAACCAAGACCCCAACAGTCCCATCACTATCACCGCTGACCAAGGGGTACTCATCGCCCGCGTCGTCCCCAACTCCCCCGCCGCCGCCGCCGGAATTCGAGCCGGTGATGTGATTCAAAAAATCGACAACACCCCCATCACCAAATCCGACACCATACAGCAAATCGTCCAAGCCTCCAAAATTGGCCAGTCATTACAGGTAGAAATCAACCGTAACGGCAAAATCCAAACCATAGAGGTCAAACCCGGAGATATGCCCGTCCAAGCTAATAATTAATTTCTGGGGATAATTGATAATTATCAATTATCAATTATCAATTATCAATTATCAATTATCCCCACCCTCCCCACACCCTCAAACACCATGACTCAAACCCGCGAAATCATCCAATTAGGTAATCCCATCCTCCGTAGTCCAGCTCTCCCAGTGGAAAATCCCCTCAGCGAGCCCATCCAAACCCTCATCGACGACCTCATCACTACTGGTGTCGCCGCTAATGGGGTGGGTATCGCCGCCCCCCAAGTAGCTCAGTCCTATTGTTTAGTCGTCATCGCCTCCCGTCCCACCCTCCGCTATCCCCATGCTCCCTTCATGGAACCCACCCCCATGCTCAACCCCCAAATTATCAGCCACAGCTCAGAAGTGGTGAAAGGTTGGGAAGGGTGTTTAAGTGTTCCGGGGATTCGCGGTTTAGTCCCCCGCTACCAAGCGATTGAAGTGGAATATACCGACAGATTCGGTCAAAGAAAACGGCAAGAATTAACCGATTTTGTGGCCAGAATATTTCAGCATGAATATGACCATTTGTCGGGGAAAGTATTTTTAGACCGCGTAGAAACTACCCTCGATTTGATTACCGAGCAGGAGTATCAAAAGCAGCTCATTGCCTGATAGTTTAAATCACGCCGTGCCCTTTCGTGGGGTTGGTCACGGCGTGATTAATATTATTTCTCACATGAATTAAGCTAATGATGCTGTGCCTTTTCGTGGGGGTGGGCACGGCGGGATTAAAGTTGTTTGTCATATGAATTAAATTAAGGATGCCGTGCCCCTACGGTTGGCTATTGGTAGGGGCACGGCGTGATTGAGATTATTCGTCACATGAATAACATTGACGTAGCTGTGCTACTACGGGTGCAATTAACCGATATCAACCGTCACTGCGTGGGGGCAGGGGGTTGACTAAACCGGTGGCGGTACTGAATAGGTTGATGGGGTTTTTGCCATCGGTGATGAGTACGCTTTGGATACCGAGACCTTCGAGGAGGCGGGCTTGCATTTCTGGGCCTGCTTGGGCGATCGCCCGGAGGGTTTCTGTCCCGATCGCTGCGACTTTCTCGACAAATTCGCGGCTGGTAATTTCCGCCATCGCTTGGGCTTTTTGCACTTCCAAATTGCTCAAAGCCTGCTGGTGTGCAAATTCTGCCTCTTGACGCGCCCGCATTTGCGCCAATTCTGTCTCAGCGCGGATGCGGGCCGCTTCGGCTTCTTGTTGGGCCATACTTACGGCTAATTCGCCTTGAATACGCGCTGCTTCAGCTTTCGCCCGTGCTTCGGCGATCGCCTGTCCCGTAGATTCAATAGCCGCGTTTTCCGCCTCCGATTCTAGCAGGTTTTTCCGCTGGGCTTCTGAAGCCGCTTTATCAATAATTGCCTGCCTTTCCAACCGGGCTCTGGCTTCCTGCTCCAACCGCGCCGCATCCTGTCGCGCCGCCGCTTCTTGGGCGTCTGTGGTAATTTTAATCGCCAATTGTACCGATTTCTGTAAACTCTTTAACGTTTCTTCATCCACCGGCTCCACCGATTGAATGTCCACGTTAAAAATCACCAGGTTATTCGTCCTAAATCGGAATTCATCGCGCACGTGTCCTTGGTCATCTAAGCCAAACACTGCCTGCCGAATAATCCGCGCCGAATTGCGGTGAAATTCATCAAAAGAAACACTAGCCACCGCACCCCGCACGCGAGAAGCGATCGCTTTACAAGCCGTATCCACAAAATCTGGCGCTTGAAACAGTTTTGCCGCCTCATCTTCACTGGTTTTATCCACATTAAAATACCAGTTATAAGACAAGCGTAACTGTAACCTTGCGTGGTCTGCAGTTTCCACGGCAAACAAATCGGTCATAAAGTCCGGCCCCAACAGCAATGCCAGAGATTTAATCACATGGGGA
The DNA here is from genome assembly GCA_015296065.1 of Oscillatoriaceae cyanobacterium M33_DOE_052. Taxonomy (GTDB): domain Bacteria; phylum Cyanobacteriota; class Cyanobacteriia; order Cyanobacteriales; family Laspinemataceae; genus Koinonema. The sequence goes on from DVDU01000250.1 coordinate 37,194, forward strand.
CGCTTGGGCACTCCTCCCGATAAACTCAAGACGCTAAACGATTCATCCGGTCCTAACATGACCAAATCTGGCCCAAACACAGTGCGCGCCGTTCTTTCTTTATAATCGTGAATCTGTACTGCCGCATTTTGGGGCACATGAAACACCACGGCGCGAGTTTTATCTCTTTGAGCGCCACCAGATTTCTGCTCCCCATCTTTGCGATATCTGCCCCGTTCGGAAACCGGGTCATTTTTAATCGCCAGCAACTCTTCTACAATTGGTGGTACTTCTTTTTCCCATAATTCTTCATAGGGACTGAGCATATATGCTTGGGGACCGCTGACTACCTTTAGTTCCCCCGTCTGTACGTCCCGGATGTAGATGCCTTCATTTTTATCTAAGGGGATGGCTTGGCGTTTTTCTACTACTTCCACTTCCACGCGGGGAATGTATTCTCGCGGTCCGGATATCATCCATAAATCCCCCGGTTGACGGTGGATGATTTGGTCGCCTTCGCCTTCATCAAAGGCTTCATTAGCCCGGAGTAAAAGGGCCTCTTGTTCGCCAAGGACATAAATTCGGCGAATGCCTTCCGGCTCACCTTCAGAATCATCATCATCCGTATAGTATGGGATTTCTAGCTCTTCGCCGGGATGGAGGAAAAAGGAGATTCTCCCCTGACGGACTTCTCGTTTACCCAGTTGTGGTTTGCCCGATTCATCGATGGGGTTGAAGACGATGCACCATTCCCGATCGCTCAGGGTGGTAATGGGTACTTCGCCCACCACTTCTTCATACACATCGGGGATATGAATTTCCGCATCTTCTATGGTAACAAGCCATTCATCCCCGGCTTTGCGCCGTCGTCCGAAAATATCAGTAAAAGTGCGTTTAGCGCGCAAGTGTAAGGCGGTTTGATCTGTTAATACATAAGCATCAATTACGTCGATAATTTCTTCATCGACGCCGGGTAAATAGGGGCCTTCTTCTCTGACCAGCCATTCTTCCCCAGCGCGGCGCCTTTGTCCAGTGCGATCGGTGCAGTTTTGCCGCGCCATCAAATGCAGCGCTTGATTAGGTTTAATAATTATCGCTTTCACAATGGCGATAACTTCTACTTCCACGCGGGGAATATAAGTTCCTGGGCCTTCAAACAGCCATTCATCCCCCGCCAACCGTTCGATAACTGTGTTTTGATTGTCAGTATCCGATAAATCTCTAATCGCTCGCAACCGCAGGGCTTGATTTCTCTCTACCACCTGCAAAAGCTGGACTTTGCCCTCGATTTCTTCCCCCGGATATACTGGGAAAGGCTCTTGCTGAAAGCGGATTTCTCTGTCACCATATCGGAGCTTAATTTGCCCGTGAGTATCGGCGACTGGTTGCCCCGACTCATCGCGCAGTACGGGATTTTTGACTACGCAATAATGCCTAGGCGGCACTACGGTCATTTGCTGTGGCGACATGACTACCCGCTCTTGGTCTCGTAGGGTAATCGTTTGGGGGCCAACTTCCAGGCGAGTTACACCGGTGTTGTTATCTAATACGTGAATAAACTGTTGGGGTTTGAGGCGGATCGAGCCCCCAGACATCCCTGCTTCGATGGGAGTTTCCCCAATGCGATCGGCTTTAGTCATCAAGTTTCCTCAGCCATGATTTGAATTGTCTTCTAATTTATTTTATCCTTCCCTATATTTTTTCGTCGATAAATATTAATTAACTTTTGTTACATTTTTGCTCAAATAGATAGATTCTGAGGTTGGGTTGAGGGACGAAACCCAACCTACAGATTCTGCCTAAGAACGGGTTTAGATGATGGCGAGAGAAATCATCAGGGCATGGAGGTTATCGCCGAGGGCGGTAGTGATGTGATGGGTAATAGGGAGACTATCTACTACCATGCCCGCCGACAGCAGCATTAGGTAAAGAATGGAGTATTTAAATAAACTGCGGGCGAGCTGTTTGTCTTCGGGTTCGCGCAATAGTTGCCATGCTTTGAGGGCGAAAATGGCGCCTAGCCAAAGGGCGATGCTGGCATAAACTACACCGCTGGCGTGAAGGGGATAAACGAGGAGGAAGGTGGAGGGGAGCATCACCAGGGTGTAGAGCCAAATTTGCTGGGCGGTGGGTTGGCAACCGACGATCGCCGGGAGCATGGGCACCCCAACTCCGGCGTATTCATCGCGGATCATCATGGCGAGAGCCCAGAAATGGGGGGGAGTCCACAAAAAGACGATCGCGAACATCGCCCAAGCTGACCAACTGAGGTCCCCGGTGACGGCTGCCCATCCCACTAGCGGGGGAATAGCCCCAGCAGCGCCACCAATAACAATATTTTGGGCGGTGTGGCGTTTCAGCCAGTGGGTGTAAACCAGGACATAACAGACAATACCGGACATCGCCAACAAAGCGGCGAGCAGGTTGGCAAAGACGGTGAGCAAACTAAAGGATGCGGCGGCGAGGGCAATGGCGAAGATGAGGGCATCCCGAGGCTGCACCCTACCGGAGGGAATGGGTCGCTCTCGGGTGCGTTCCATAATATAGTCGATGTCTCTGTCGTAGAGACAGTTAATGGTATTGGCGGATGCAGCGGCTAAGGCGCCACCAGTAATAGTCACCAATAGTAGCATCGGGTCCACTTCGCCTTTGGCGGCTACCCACATGGCGGCGGCGGTGGAGATGAGCAGGAGCAGGATGATGCGCGGTTTGGTGAGTTGGTAATAACTCCGCAGCACCTGGATGAGATTTTGATGGTGTCTGATAGTGGGGCGATCGATTAGTTCTTGCATCGGTTTTGTTCCTAAACAACTAGCAGGTGCGGGAGCGAATGGACAAATTAATCTCGCATCGCCAGGGTGGCGAATACGACCAAAGTTCCTAGCAAGGCGGCCCCGGTGGTGTGGTGAGCGATGGTGAGGGGTTCGACTTGCAGGTGGAGGTAGAAGGTGGCGACGCCTAAAGCAATTTGCAACACCAGCAAACTGGTGGCGGCGATCGCGAGACGGCTCAAGGTGGGATGGAGGTTTTTGGTGCGCCAAGCCATGACGGCGAGGGTGAGGATGGCGGTAGTGGGGAAGAATACCCCGATGATGTGACTGTGCATAATGGCGCATAGCTCTTGGGAGCCAAAGCACTGGTGTAAGGCCCATTGGGAGGCAACCAGACCGCCGGAGATGCTTTGCAAATACACCAGGATGGCGCTACCAACTGCCACCCACCGGAGTTTCCCGGTGACGCCGGTGCCTTGATAGGGGGTGAGAGCAGAGGCGATCGTCAATAAGGTGATGAAAAATAACAAAGCGGTGCCCAAATGAGCGGTAACGATATCAAACCGCAACAGCTCGGTGACGGTGAGCCCGCCCAAAACCCCTTGAAACACGATTAAACCGAGGGCACCGGTGGCGGACCAGGGCAGCCAACCGGGCAAGTGGCGGCGATACCACCAGCTACCTCCCACCAGGGCAATGGTCATAATGCCAATTAAGGAAGCATCTAGGCGGTGAAACCATTCTAAGAACACTTGCAGATTCATTTGCCGAGCGGGCAATAATTCCCCGTAGCACAGGGGCCAGTCAGGGCAAGCTAGTCCCGCGTTCATCACCCGCGTGGCGCTACCCACCGCCATCAGCAACAGGGTGGCAATAGCGATTTTCCAGACAAAACCACGGATGCGCTGTTGCGTTAAGGTGCTGTCACTGTTGGCATTTACCGGCTGCGGCTCCATCACTGAGTTAGCCATAGGCTGTTTTTTCCCCTCAATTTACACCAAACTTAATATATCCGTGAGTTTTGACTCTTAGGGTAACTCCCCCTCCGCCTCTGTGGGAGAATTTGCTTAATACCAGCTTAATCAGGCTTTTGGAATTGGTACTGAGTTTTATAATTTTTTCGGGATTGTGACAATTAATCCCTCAGAGCATGGGCATGATTGCCGTCTGAGTTAATATAACTTAAGATTTTTCAGCCATGACTGGAACACAACCCACAAGGGCAATGGCGGATCCCGAATAAATTCTAAAGATTTGTCACGGCGCCGCGCCGCTCCTGTCACCTGCTTTACCGTGATTAGGAGATGGATGTGCAAAAATTGCTAAGTTTAAGTCTGAACATCTGCCCCGGCTGTATGGGCTGTGTTTGGGCTGAAGCCCAACTAAGAACTGAAGATCGATGATGGGTTTCAATTGAGGAGGTGACGATTTGAAGATCCCGAATGTGATAACCGCGATGCTCGCAGGCATCATCTTAACCCTGGCGAGTCTCTGGTTTGGTCAAAATCACGGTCTGATGCCCGTGGCTGCCTCGGAAGAGGCCCCCTTGGTGGATGATCTGTTTAATGCGATGATGACGATCGCCGCCGGTCTGTTTATCCTGGTGCAGGGCGCCCTGGTGATTTCGATTATCAAATTCCGCAAACGTCCTGGGGATGAAACCGATGCTTTCCCGGTTGATGGCAACCTCTCCCTGGAAATTGTCTGGACCGCTATCCCAGTGGTGATTGTTTTGGGTCTGAGTGTGTACAGTTTTGAGGTGTACAACTCAATGGGGGGCCTGGACCCGATGGCGTCTCACGACCACGGACCCCACCAGATGGCGATGACTAGCGGCGCGGCGATCGCTGCACCCCTTCCAGGGATGGAAGATACAATGCCACCAGCCACAGAACAAAAAATCGCCTTGGGGGTAGGCGCTTCCCCGGAAAACCAAGGGAACCCCGCTGATTTGGAAGTTAATGTGATGGGTTTGCAATTCGCCTGGATTTTTACTTATCCTGAAAGCGGTGTGGTCTCTGGCGAACTGCATATCCCCGCTGGCAAAGAAGTTCAGCTCAACATTGCCGCTCAAGATGTGCTGCATGCCTTCTGGGTCCCCCAGTTCCGCCTCAAGCAAGATGCGATTCCCGCACGGACTACGGAACTGCGGTTTAAACCCAAAGTTCCCGGAGATTATCCGGTAGTTTGTGCGGAACTCTGCGGCGCCTATCATGGGGCAATGCAGACTCGGGTAGTGGTGGAAACGCCAGAAGATTTTGAGGCTTGGTTGCAAACCCAAATTGCTCTCCAGAAGGATGCGGCGTCTCAGACTGTGGCGATGAACCCGGGCGAATTATCTGATGGGGAGTTTCTGACTCCTTTTGTTAGGGATATGGGGATTGATTCTGCAGCTCTGGAGCAGCTGCACCCACCAGCTCACCACGAACATCACAATAGTTAGCTAGGAATCTCAAATCCGGTTAATTACCCAGACTAACCTCTCCCCAAACTCCTCATCTCCTCTACTCCCCTCCCCCCCTTTTGAAGGGGGGTTAGGGGGGAGCGGGAGAGGGGGCTCTGGTGAGGGGTTTTGAGAGCCTAATTCGTGCAAGAAAAATAATTGATTATGACAACTGCAGGAATCGAAACCACGGTGAAGCCACCTGAACCTCATGGGGAAAGTGATGGCAATAATTGGCGAAAATACTTTAGCTTCAGCACTGACCACAAGGTGATTGGGATTCAATATCTGGTCACCAGCTTTTTGTTTTACTTGATTGGTGGTCTGTTGGCGGAAGGGGTGCGGGTGGAACTGGCGACGCCTGACCCAGATTTTGTGGACCCACAGCTTTATAATGGGTTGTTTACGGTTCACGCCACGGTGATGATTTTCCTGTGGATTGTGCCGGGAACGGCGGGTTTTGCTAATTATGTGATTCCCCTGGCGATCGGGGCGAAGGATATGGCCTTCCCTCGGTTGAATGCGGTGGGTTTTTGGTTGATTCCTCCTGGGGGAATTTTGCTCCTATCCAGCTTTTTTGTGGGGGCGCCGGGAGCTGGTTGGACTTCTTATCCGCCGTTGAGTGTGGTGGGGGATAAAGCTGGCCAGTTATTGTGGATTCTCAGCGTGTTGGTGCTGGGGACTTCATCAATTTTGGGGGCGATTAATTTTCTCTCTACTATCCTGAAAATGCGCATCCCGGATATGGAGCTAAATGATATGCCCTTGTTTTGTTGGGCAATGCTGGCGGCTTCGGCGCTGATTTTGGTGTCAACGCCGGTGCTGGCGGGTGCGCTGATTTTGCTCTGTTTTGATTTGATGGCGGGTACTCCTTTCTTTAACCCTATGGCGGGGGGAGACCCGGTGGTTTACCAGCATATGTTCTGGTTTTATTCTCACCCGGCGGTTTATATTATGATTTTGCCGGTGTTTGGGATGATTTCAGAAATTATCCCGGTTCATGCTCGGAAACCGATTTTTGGTTATCAGGCGATCGCCTATTCCAGTCTCGCTATCAGCTTCTTGGGTCTCATCGTCTGGGCTCACCATATGTTCACCAGTGGGACTCCAGGGTGGTTGCGGATGTTCTTTATGATTGCCACAATGGCGATCGCTGTCCCTACCGGTATCAAAGTCTTTAGCTGGGTTGCCACCATCTGGGGTGGGAAACTCCGTCTCAACAGCGCGATGCTGTTCGCGATCGGTTTCGTCTCCATGTTCCTCGTGGGCGGACTTAGCGGCGTTATGCTCGCCTCGGTCCCCTTTGATATCCACGTTCACGATACCTATTTCATCGTCGCTCACCTCCACTACGTTCTATTTGGTGGTAGCGTTTTCGGTATTTACGCCGCTGTTTACCACTGGTTCCCCAAAATGACCGGGCGGATGATGAACGAATTTTGGGGCAAAGTTCATTTCTTCCTCACCTTTTTCGGTTTTAACCTCTGTTTCTTACCCATGCACTGGTTGGGGCTCCAAGGTATGCCTCGCCGCGTCGCTCAATACAACCCAGAATTCGCCACAGTGAATATGGTTTGTACTGTGGGCTCTTTCATTTTGGCGATTTCTACTCTGCCTTTTCTGTTTAATGCCATTTGGAGCTGGATCGCTGGCCCGAAAGCCTCTGCTAATCCCTGGCGGGCTCTAACTTTAGAGTGGCAGACTTCTTCTCCTCCTCCGGTGGAAAACTTTATCGAGGAACCGGTTTTGTGGTCTGGTCCTTATGAGTACGGCATTGATACCCTCTCTGACCGTCAGTCTGTAGATGAATTACTCACAGAAGTCAAAGGGGAAGTTTGAGGGCACAGAAACCGGGTTTCTTAACTAAGTCTTGGTTGAGAAACCAGAGTTATCGCAGAAACCCGGTTTCTAATCCCCAAACAAAGGACAAATGACTAATGACAATTGACCAATTTGCTCTTTTCAAATAGGCGTAAATTCATGCAAGGTTCTGCGATTGAAACTTCTCAAACAACTTTAGATATGCAGCATGGTCACGGCCATGCTGGCGGTCATCACGAAGCACATCCCGACCACCGCATTTTTGGCATTGTCTTGTTTCTAATTGCGGAGTCGATGATATTTTTGGGCTTGTTCGCCGCTTATCTCACTTTCCGCGCTGTCTCCCCGGAATGGCCCCCAGAAGGGACGCCGGAAATGGAGCTATTACTGCCGGGAATTAACACGATTATCCTGATTTCTAGCAGTTTTGTGATGAATCAAGGCAATGCGGCCATTAAGAAAAATAATGTGGGTGGTTTGCGTGCTTGGTTTGGTGCTACCGCTCTGATGGGTGTGGTGTTTTTGTGTGGCCAGCTTTATGAGTATTTCCATACTGGTTTTGGCCTCACGGATAATATTTTTACCAGCACTTTTTACGTGCTTACTGGTTTTCACGGTTTGCACGTGTGTTTTGGTTTGATGTTGATTTTGGCGGTGATGTGGCGATCGCTCAAAGCCGATCGCTACTCTAGCGCCAGCCACTTTGGTCCCGAAGCCGCCGAACTTTACTGGCACTTCGTCGATGTGGTGTGGATCGTCCTGTTCCTCATCTTGTACTTGCTCTGAACTCCACCCGATCGCCTGAGTCAGCCAAAAACCGGGTTTCTTGAGGGGAAACCCGGTTTTTCGCTATTTTTGGCGGTTTCTGGTAACTGAAAAATTTTTCCCTTGTCCCTTGACAGCCTTACTTTTATACACTATACTACTATATAGTGATAAATAAGTTAAGAGCCTCGGAGAACTGCAATGACTTTATCCCTAGAGCCAAAAATCCGCGACATCGACGCCACCACCCTCAAGCAATGGCTGGATAGCCAGAAAGTGCTGCTAGTGGATGTGCGCGAACCCGCAGAATACGCTGGGGAACACATTCCCGGAGCGCAACTGATGGCTTTATCCGGGTTTGACCCCGCGAAGCTACCCCAAGAGGGGAGCAAAAAGCTGGTGTTACATTGTCAGTCGGGCCGCCGGTCCTCCCGTGCGGCGCAACTCGTCATCGAAGCTGGTTTTCCCGAAGTGACGCAACTGCAAGGGGGACTGACGGCGTGGAAAGCCGCTGGTTATCCCACGTTAATTAATAAAAAAGCCCCGATTAGTTTGATGCGGCAAGTGCAGATTGTGGCTGGTTCTCTGGTATTTATCGGTACTATTTTAGGTGCTTTTGTCTCGCCTGGGTTTTTGATTCTCAGTGGCTTTGTGGGGTGTGGTTTGGTCTTTGCTGGCGTCACGGATACTTGTATGATGGCGCAGCTTTTGGCCAAGTTGCCTTATAATCAAGTTAAGAATTAAGTTTTTTGTCCTTGGTCATTGGTCATTTGTCCTTTGTTCCCTCTTGAATCATAAGTTGCAGCAATTCACCATTCTTTTTTCCAGACCATCCCATCTCAACAACTGTGCGGATATAGTAATCAACAAATTCGCGCTTTAAAGGTCGAGGGGCACACTCATCAAGCAGGATTCGCATAATAGGAAATGAGGATTTATTTGGCTAATTCAAGGGCACCGATCGCTTGTTCGCGAGTAACGCTAGGAAAATGATCTAAGAATTCATCCAGGGGCTCGCCTGCTTCAAGATAATCGAGCAAAGTTTTCATGGGTACACGAGTCCCTACAAAAACGGGGGTGCCTCCCAGGATTTCTGGGTCGCTGTGAATTACATTAGCTGACGGGGTGACAACCTCGCTGAAAGCCGGGGCAGTGCGGCAGTTGGCAGTTTATGGTAAAAAAAGATGGGGTGTTTTTTTTGTCAACTAACCCCATCTGTAAAAAATGCTACCTGAATTTTATCACAGTCACCTGAAA
>DVDU01000114.1 GCA_015296065.1 Oscillatoriaceae cyanobacterium M33_DOE_052
AGAGCTAGTTTATAAAATAAATATAAAGAAAAACCTAGGGGTTGGGAAATATGGTATAAATAATCAAAACCATATGAAACCTGGAAAATCAGTACAATGGCACGTCGTTCTTATCCCACAGATGTAACTGATGATGAATGGGCATTAATCGAGCCGTTATTGCCGAAGCCCCAGCGCCGGGGTCCAAGACCAAATGTCAACGTAAGAGAAATCCTAAATGCCATATTCTACTTATTACACGAGGGTTGTCAATGGCGGGCTTTACCGAACGATTTACCACCCTGGCAAACGGTATCAAGCTATTTCAGAAAATGGCAAAGAAAAGGTATTTGGAGCCTAGTAAATAATACGTTGAGAACTAGATTAAGAGAAGCCCAAGGCCGGAGTCCAGACCCTAGTGCTAGTTCAATTGATTCGCAGTCGGTAAAAACGACGCAAAAAAGGGGGAGGTATATGGGTTTGACGGCGGAAAGAAAGTTAAGGGCCGTAAACGACATATTTTAGTAGATGCACAAGGGTTTTTAATTGCCGTTATCGTAACCGAAGCTAACTTTCCCGAAAGACTGGGTGGAGTTGTTTTGGTAAGTGAAGCTAATCAACACCTGGATAAGTTAAAAATAATTTGGGTCGATTCCGGCTATTCTGGCGCCAATTTTGCGCGGGCAATATCGCAAATAAATGCGGCGGAAGTAGCGGTATTGAAACGGGAAAATAAGGAATTTAAAGTGATGCCCCGACGGTGGGTAGTGGAACGAACATTCGCTTGGATAGTGCAAAATAGACGTTTGATTGTTGACCACGAACAGTTACCAGAAATTAGTGAAGCCATGATTTATGCGGCTAGGTGCCGTTTAATGCTGAGACAGTTAGCTAGCCAAAATAAAATCGCTTAATATTTGTTTTATAAACTGTTTCTAAGGCTGGCACTGCCAGCCATAAACCGGGAAAAACTTCACTGCGGATGATGCCGGATTCATCCGGTTGGAGTGCCACATACTCGCCATCAATCCACCTCAACCAAGTCAATTTGTTTTCGTAAAATTCCCAGACAATATACTCCTGTACCTGGTTGCGTCGGTAAACTTTTAATTTGTCTCCCAAATCGTAGGAAGCACTAGAAGCTGCCACCTCTGCAATTAATTCCGGTGCCCCTTATATATAGCCATCATCGCTGATGCGCGACTGTCCCCCGATAGTTTCATCAAGCCGCAGTAAGGCATCTGGTTGCGGTTCGTTGTCCGTATCCAGACGCACAGTGGCATTGTCAGCCAACCGCACCCGCGGCGTGGCAGCACAATAGACACCCAGCCAAGTGATAACCAGACTATGCGGTTCACCATGAGACTCAAAACGCACTGGAGATGCCATATACACTACTCCCTCAATCAGTTCGGCTTTCTTGATATGTGGCATGGCTGTGTAACGCCGCTCGAATTCGGAGCGAGAGAGGCGATCGCCATTTTCCAAAGGGAGCGATTTTCCCGCGATCAATCTTCCCACTGCCATAAGACATGACCTACTAACATCTAGAGTTATTTTAGACTATGAGCAACCAATCTGGTAGAGCTATCTTAGTCAAGAGGAGCAAGGAGGGTTGGGGGTTTGGGAGGGATATCTGAGCTTGAACGGCACCCTACGGTTTCTCGCCTTAGCCGCGATCGAACAAGACCCAGAAGTGCAAGGGGTTTTATGCCTAGAAGAACCGGAAAACGGCATTCATCCCGAAAGAATTCCCAAAATGCTGCAGTTATTGCAAGACATCGCCACTGATGTCCAAGAACCCATTGGCCCAGATAATCCCTTGCGCCAAGTCATTATCAATACCCATTCCCCCGCCGTTGTTAGCCAAGTCCCTGATGACAGTTTATTACTGGCAGAATTAAAAGAGACCGTAGATGGAGAGCGAATTTTTAAGCGCGTTTGTTTTAGCTGTTTATCCGATACTTGGCGAGAGCAGGCACCAGAAAAAGCCCCAATTGTCTCTAAAGGCAAACTTTTATCTTATTTAAATCCCGTAGCTAGCAATATAGAGCCAGAGGATGATTACCTGTGGCAACCCCCTCAAGCCAAAAAACGCCGGGTGATCGATCGCGATGACTTGAGTCAATGTTCATATCGCCAGCAGACGCCAATCAAGGTCCCCCGGTACGGTCGCCGCCACCGCCTAGGGTCCCCTCACAAGCCCGAGAACCAGGACCAGATAAACATATATATCCCTTATCCAAAGGATATGAGCAATTTTGCTGAGGATTTTCTGTAGTAGCGGTCCGGAAATGAAAACTCGATGGTAGAATTGCAAGAACTGTTGAGCGATCGGTCCAAGGTTCCGGTTATGATGCGGTAGATCGTGGACCCCTAAGCCTGGTGGCGACTGCCCCCCAGAGCCGTCCCCGGTCTTTCCGAGGAGCATCCCGTCCTCCCCACCCCCAACCTCAGCGGCCCAGTCATATCCCACTGGGACCAAAATAGAGGATACTCAAGTTACACAGCTTTATGGTGAGCTATTTTTTCTATGGACGAGCAGTTGAAAGCGGACATTAAGCAAAGCATAGAAACTTCGATTCGTAAGTTTTTCCAAGACAAGCAGGTTAAGACTAGCCACGTCCTAGACCTCCTCCTACCCAACGAAAGAAAAATCCGCTCTTTAATGGGTGGGTTGGAAACCAGTCTCGGTATCACCCTCTGGCAACCACTCGCTGCCGTCCTTGCCAAGTCTAACGGTTTCATCGTTGAGGACAAAAAGCAATTCCTGCCTCAGCCACTGCCATCCCCGATCGGTGAAACCCTCAGCAGCTTAAAACAGCTTTGGCAAAATCAGGATCCCTCTATCTCCGTAGAGTCTTCCGTTGCTCGCTTGCGAGAAGCCGCCGAAAAAGCCCAGCCAGCGGAAAACTTGATCTACGTCTCCCTCCCTGCCAGCAAATGCGTAGATCTTTATCTCATCAAAGATGGCAAGGAATACGCCTTTGACCTGAAAAGCAATCAAATCAATAAACGGAGCGGTTTGGATTTAAAGCTCCAGCTTTTGGAATGGTACGCTTATAGATTCTGTCAAGACCCCGCCGCCAACTTGGAAGCCCGGGTGGTCTTTCCCCTCAATCCATATAAAGGTGATTGGTGGAAGCGTCAAGGTGAAAAAGCCCTACCTTTGGAAAGGGGTAAAGATGCCTGGGTGCAGGATGAGTTTTGGGATTTCTGCTTAGGTCAAGATAATGCTTGGGGTAAAATCTTAGAAATCTTTGAGGAACTCGGCAAAGAAGGTTTTGGCGAACACTTTAAAGATATCTTTTATTTTTAAATCGTGAGCGGTTAACGGTTACACGGCTTAACCGTTAACCGTTGACGGTTAAAGCCGCCCCGATCGCCCTGCCCAAATGATAAGCAAAATTCACCGGCACGGCGTTTCCTATTTGCCGGTACTGTGACCCCACCCCCCCCATAAACTCCCACCCATCCGGGAAAGTTTGAATTCTCGCATATTCCCGCACTGTAAACGGTCGAGTTTCCTCTGGGTGGCAGCGTTCCGTTTGCTTTTGCGACGGTGAAGTAGTCAGAGTCAAACTCGGTTCATCCCAACTAATGCGCCGCGCAATCCCCGTCTTCCCCCCTTCCAAGTAATAATTTTTCATCATATAACTTTTCTGCACATCCTCCGGCAAATCTCGCCAACACCCTCCCGGCGGTACTAACTCTAAAACCGCCGCTTTTCTGGCACTGTATTTTATTCCCACCGACGGCGGCACGTCTTTAAGCGCATCTCTCAGAGTCAGAATTTTAGGCGATGGTTGAGGGTAAAAAAACCGCATTCCCGGACGAGTCCCCACAATAATCACACGTTCCCGCTTCTGCGGCACATCATAATTAACTGCATTCAGCAGCCGATATTGCACTTCATACCCCAGAGACTCCAAAACCGTTAAAATAATTTGCAGAGTTTCCCCTTTTTGATGACTAATTAAACCCCGCACATTTTCCGCTAAAAAGATTTTCGGTTGCACTTCGGCCACGCATCGCGCAAATTCATAAAATAATGTGCCTCTGGTATCTTCCAGTCCCAAACTTTTGCCCGCATAGCTGAATGCCTGACAGGGAAAACCGCCCGTTACTACATCTGCACTCATCCCCGCAAAAGAGATATTTTTAATATCACCGTGGATTACGTTCCATTGGGGGCGATTTTGCCGCAGAGTAGCCACAGCATCGCGGTCAATTTCCACTAATGCTGTAGCTTTTAATCCGGCTTTTTCTAATCCCAGAGCTAAACCACCCGCCCCGGCGAAGAGTTCTATAACTGTCCCTACTTTTTGCCGGTGGGGGTGTTTGGGAGGCCGCCGGTAAGGTAATAATTCTGACTCAAACAATGCCAAAATTTAAAAATTAGTTAATTATTATTGATGCTAAATTCATGGTATCATTTAATTGATGATTTAGCAAGATTTGGCGGCAATTTTTTTGATAAATTGTAGGACACGGCAATGCCGTGTCCCTACGGGGGATTTGAGATAAATTAATTAATTTAAGATTAATTTAATTGTTGTAACTGTTGCTGTAAATCCTCCCGGAGACGGGCACAGGCGGAATCTTCATCTACTTGGGAGAGAATATCCCGAATCACAGAATCAGGGCCGAGGGAACCCCAACTGCAGCCGTTTTCTAAGTATAATTGGGCAGCTTGACCGACGCGCAGGGTGCCGTATCCGGCGAGGGTGGCTTGAGCGATCGCGGCGCCAGCATAAGCGGACAAACCCGCACCATCTCCCGTCGCACCCCCCACCGCCGCCGCACTTTTGCCCATCCCCAACATCACACCGCTGAGAATCTCACTCAACAACAAACCGCCACCACTAAATAAAATCTGCTGCCATAACTTCCCCGCCTCATATCCCGTCATGGGCAACCCATACAACCGCGCCAAAGCGCGAATTAACGCTAAATCTGCCACCACCCCGCCCAGCAAATCTAAAAACGCGATCGGATTAACCGCCACCGCCAAACCTTTATAGCGAGCAAACTGCCAAATCAGCTTTTCCGCTTCCGTTTGGCGCCCTTGAATCGTCAGATTAGCGATTTTCGCTTCCGCATCGCGCACCTGCGTCAGCGCATTAAGAGCAATCAGCTCTAACCCCTCTTGCGTCACAATTTCCAGGATTTTTACGTGTAGTTCCTCAATTTGCGGCGGTGGCGTTTCCCATTCATAACTCACTCTCCCATCGGGCCATTCCACCCGCACTTGCACCGGAGCCGGTTCTGCAGCTACCATCACAATATCCTGCGCTGATAATAACCTTTGCACCCCCATCCCACCCAGATTTTGCAACTGCCGATAAATCGCTTGGCGGTCTTGTTCTGGGTAAAGGTCAATTTTATTAAAAGCTAAAATTATCGGTTTTTGCGCTTGGCGTAATTCAAAGAGCGCCTCATATTCCGTGCGGGTGATATCTCCCGCCACCACAAATAAAATCAAATCAGCTTGTGCGGCGACTTCCCGCGCCATGAGCGATCGCGCTTGCCCCTCCACCTCATCCAATCCCGGCGTATCAATCAACTCTACTACCAGGTGATTGAGCTTCTCCCCCGAAGCTAATTGGGGCACCCACTGCACCGATCGCGGCCATTGCGTCACCCCATGAATCGGACCCGTGGGCAAAATTTTCTGCCCCAGCAAAGCATTCACCACCGCCGATTTTCCTCGGCTTACCAACCCAAACGCCGCAATTCTAATTATCGGCTCTTCCAGCTTTTTTAAATTCGCTCCCATCCGCTCCAACTGAGTCATCAACGATGCCAACTGTTTCACATCACCAGACTGATGCGCTGGTCGCCGCAGCCGGGAATACCAAGACAGGGCCTGCCGGATGCTCGATCGTGCCCGGTTAATGTGAATTTCTTGCCTTTTGTCACTTGTCATTTGTCCTTTGTCATTTGTTATTTGGAAATGACCACCACTCTATCCTTTCGCCGGTGTAGGTTGCAGTTGACCATCAGAATTGGGCATCAAACGTGCCCAGGCTTTAGGGACAAAAGATTGGAGGAAATCCAACCGCCGGTTTTGCTCAAATACCTGTTTAATCGCTTGACTGAGTAGCTCCAAATTCCCCCCGGATATCTGGGAGCCAGCATCCCCCGATTGAAAACATTCAATCAAGCTCAAACCCGCCAACCGCGTCAGGTAGGCGGCGCCGATACCCTGCACCACCCCCCCAGCAATGTAAGTGATACTGTTGCTTTTGAGGATAGCGGTGATGGTTTGCGTGGATAGTTCCACTAAACCCAGTTTCACCATTTGTTCGGCGAGAGTCGCCGCCACGGTTTGACCTTGGGCCAGAGATAATTTTTGCTGGTAGATACTGCCCAAATCTAAAACTAATTGTCCAGTAATCGCACCAGTGGCGAGAAGGTCTAAAGCGGGGACTGGGTTGGCAAATGCTGCCCCTGCAGCAATCCATTGATAGCGCTCAATCATAGGAAGAGCGATTTCTCGGCGGATGGCGTTTAAGGTGGTTTGGCAGTGCTGATGTAAGTTACGAGCAGTGCGCCAGGTACTACCTAAAATTAGGTTTTGCTTTTCTGTGGCGATGATATAATGTAGGCGTTTTTGAAGCTGGCTAATATCTGGGGCGGGTTGTTCTATGCTTTCCTGTATAGAACCGTCGGTTTGATGTTGGCGGACTTTCAGTTTTTGGGGAGCGGCGCTAATCACCAGGAGATTTTGCGGGTCGATCGCCCCTTCTAGCCAACTCCGCACCTGCTGCCAAACTACGGGTTTTTGCTCTGCCGAATATTGGTCCTGCTTATTCCACACCACCAGAGTGTCAACCGCCCCAGACAACTGCTGCAGCGCCTCATATTCCGGTTTCGTCAAGTCTCCGGTAATGACAAAAATCACTAAATCTGATTCTACTATCCCCTCTGGCAAGAGTGGATTTGTAGGTTGGGTTGAGGGACGAAACCCAACCAAGTCAGTAAACAAGGCTGGGGTTTCCGTCCAAGTAGCATTGATTTGCCCCTCTTCCGCTGCCAAAAGTTGCCGCAGAGCCGTTTTACCTACGCCTTTCCCGCCAGTGATGGTGATGCGTAATTGCTCCCGGTCCATGTCTGGGCGCAGATTGGCCAATAAACCCCGTAACTTTTCGGTTTCCGGGTGGTCTGGGGCCACTGTGGCTAAGGTGCTGAGGGTACTCGCCGCTGTCGCTATGGCTTTAACCACAGTTTCTCTGTCTGTGGGGGGTTTTGGCGTGGCTGTGGGAATGGAGGCGGTCCGCTTGCCCAGCCACCAGATGCCCGCACCCGCCGCGATCGCTCCTACTACACCAACTTCTCCCACCTGTACCAAAGAATGTCCTAAACTATCCAACAGCCACAGGCTCAGGGATAGACCTATTCCGCCGATTAAAATCGGTTTGCGCAATTTTCTAGCCATAGACCGGTTTTCCTTCCTGCTACCAACCACTGCCGCCCGGTTGAATCCCAATAGTTCTATTTTATGCTCTGCGGCGCCCGATCGCTTGCCATCCCCTCTTTCCCCTCAATACATAGTTATGGCAATTTGTCAAGCCTAAACTTTGCCATCAAAAAAGCAATCCCACGGAATTCCGTGGGATTGCTCAAGTTTGATTTGGTGGCGGGAGGCGGATTTGAACCACCGACCTTCGGGTTATGCTTACCAACTACAGTTTTCACTGCCTAGATTTCCTAGTTTGTGGTCTGGACTTTCTCTTCACCCTCGACACAACTCGTTAGGGTGCTTCCCATAAAGTCTCTACACCTTCTCCTTTTTCGGAGCTTGGCTCGGGATTACCATTTGAAAGGCTTCCCCGAGTTTGAGAAGTTATCACATATAAGTTTCCTTATATGCAGCCCTAGCTTCTACTAACTGCCAAGCGTTTCGATATGCCCAAGATGCGGGTTTTCTCTGACGCTTTTCGGCTTCGACCATGTGAACTTCACTGCCGTAGCCTATAAAAACACTAGATGGGAATACATAAAAGATGTTTATGTCTTCTATGTAAGCTATCGCAAAATCAAAGTCAGACTCATTGTATGCTTCTCTAACAATTCTTCTTCTGTTTGTTTTGGTTCTACGATTATCTACAACGTAGTTCCCAGAAGATTGGCTATACCAAGCACTTTTTACCTGTACTTTGATAAGAGTCCCATTAACATCGAATACTAGATCGTATGCCAACCTATCTCCGACTGGTCTTAGAACTCCCCAACCACGCCTTAATCCCTCAAGGATGGTTGCCTGCTCTGCAATGTCTCCTTTTAACTTAGTGTTCATCCTCAGTTAGTTGCAGATGCTGAGCCCGACGAGCTACCAGACTGCTCTATCCCGCGTTGATGTATATAACATAACACCACCTTTGCCAGCCTGTCAACCCCTAATGCCAAATTTTTTGAAATTAATTTTTTTAGGGGTAGTGCGGGCGTCTCGGACGCTACTGTGGTAAAGGTTCCCCGTCTCCGAGTCCCCCCGTCCCCCCGTCCCCCCGTCTCCGAGTCCCCCCTAGCACATAAACATATCGCCGACCACATCCAGGCGACTGAATTCGCCGATCGTGATGAATTTTTCCGAAAGGGTTTCGGCGATCGAAGGCGCGATCCAGCCCATTTGCCTGAGCAAATGGATTGCCACAGCGGACTTAGCACGCTTGGCCCCATCCATCACCTTAATCGCCAAACCCAGACCTTCACCCACCCGACCAATGCACTGAATCCCCTCAGCGCCAGATTTGCTCACCAGTTCACCCGCCGTCAGGCGCATCAGTTCCGTATCGAACTCCCCTTCTCCTGCCACTAGATGCGGGTGGTAAGTCATAGCGCGGACGATCCGCTCCATATCCACATTATCTCCCGAAGCCAACCGCGCATAAAGACTGGCCATTTGGGCGAGCTGCAATAAATAGGTAGGGGCACCACAGTCATCCCGGGCGCCGATAAACTCTTCCGCAGGCATCCGCAGTAATTCGGCGACTTTGCCCAAAATCAGGCGCTGGACTGGGTGAGAGCGCAGTAAATAGGTGTTTAAAGGCCAGTTGCATTGCTTAGAAACGGCCAACATCCCCGCATGCTTGCCAGAGCAGCCGTGTTGTAGCCCACTTTGCTTGCCCGAGGGAGTGGGGCACTGGAGGGCCGAGGAATCCACATCGGCGCGCCACAGGATATTGAATACCTGACGAGCTTGCTCGATGTTGCCCTTGTGGGAGCTACAAATAATCGCTAAATCCCGATCGCTCAATTCGTAGCGTTCGAGAGTACCCGTACTGGTGACGGCGAGAGCTTGGAAAGGTTTGAGGGAAGAACGCACGAAAGAGGCAGTTTCCGGGTTGCCAGCAGCACACATCAGGCGGCCACGGTTGTCGCACACCACCGCTTGCACGGTATGCTTAGATTCGATAATGCCTTCGCGCAGCAGTTGGACTTCTATAGATGCGGACTGAGTTTTTTTTGCCATCTAACTTAGCTAATCGGTTTCCGGGGTCTCAATATTGTGGCGCGGACAGGAATGCCCGCATCGAGATTGGCGCTGGTCTAAAATTCAGATTCTGATTCAGATAAACCGGCGGCTTAGAGGAAATACCAACCGATACCACCGGCGAGCAACACCAGGAATATTCCTCCTAAAGTGAGACGGAGGCGGCGACGGATGGGCTGAATTTCATAGGTGACAATGAGCCGATCGCGCTGGAGAATTTCCGGGGTTTTCGTCCAGGAGCAGCCATCATACCACCCAGATTCTTCATAGAATACGGTAGGACTGGTCAGGCGCTCTAGCACATACTGCCAGCCGAGGTAGAGTTTTACCACCACCAATGCCAGGAATAAACCAGCGCCACCACTACCGCTGAGGATAAACTGGAGCAGATATTTTCCCGGTGGAAAACTGGCGGCGGCGATCGGGCCGGTAACAATCCAGCTCAGGCACCAAATCACCACCATTGGCCGCAGATACCCCCACCAGTTCCGGGTTGCCCAGCTAAAGAACCAAGATTCTTTGAGTTGGAGGTACTCATTGAGCGGTTGCTGCTCCGTGGGTACTGGGCAAGCAGAAGCGTCCCTAATTTCCAAAATCTTCCCCCGGAGTTTACGAAGTTGATGCCCCTTCGGAGGGACGCGCCATTAAGGTCGGACCAGGCGTATTGGCGTAAGAAATCCGTTCGGCGTGACTCCAGAACGCTTCGAGATTGTAATACTCCCGTTCCTTGGGGGTGAGAATGTGGACGATCGCATCGCCGTAATCCTGAACCCACCAAGTGCCGCTCTCTTGCCCTTCTTGGCGCAGAGGCAGACGGTGCAACTCCAGTTCCACTTTCGCTTCGATCGCTTGGGCGATGGCTCTCACCTGCGCCTTAGAAAACCCCGTGACAATCACAAAGTAGTCCGCCAGGTAAGATACATCTGCCACCCGAATCACCACAATATCGCCGCCTTTACGGTCGTCCGCCGCCAGCGCGATCGTCTCAGCCAGCTTTCTGCTGGCATTGATATCGCCGGAGACTCGCCCTGCTTGCTTCCGGGTTATGGCCTGATGCCCATTCAACTTTTCTGATTTTTCTACCATTCAATCTCCCATTTGCTTTTTAAGGAGAAACCGGGTTTCTTGAGTCACATTTGGTGCAATCGCAGAAAATCTGGATACCCAAACCGGTTTCTTAGTTTGCCTGCCGCTATCATCAAAGGAGGTTTTAGCACTTATCTTAGCACCAGCAGCGCATATAGGTGCGGACCAACCCCAGCCACAGGGCCGCCAAGTGCCACCCACCCGCCGCCCTGGGGAGAGATGGGTGATTTTGGCCTGATGTTTGAGGCGCTCCGGGCACTATGATTTCCCCAGAAGCAGTGAAAAACCGTTCTATTCAGGAGGCGATAAATGCTCCGGCTTCTTTGGCAGCGTGTCAAACGCATCGTGCAACAATTATGGCAGTACCTGCGTGGATGGCTCAATCCAGAACCAAACCCCAGTGTCCCGCCTCCCCCATTGGCTGACTCGGATGTAGAATACCTCTTTGAAACACTTTTATCTGGGGTGAGCAAAGGTTGGAACCAGTCCCAGGTCCTGCAATGGCTGCGCCAACAGGAATATCGCCTCACTGAAAGCCAGTGGCTCGCTTGGCTCGATCGCTATCGCCTCACCTACACCCCCACCCCAGAAATGCAGCAAAGTCTGCTCCGCCTTGCCCAGCTCGGGTGTGGTCAAATTTCCCAAATTGCTGCTCAATTAGCTAGCATCCCACCAATTGACGATCGCTCAGAACCATTCCGCCGCCAAGACAGTCAAACCCCCGAAGTCGCCACATCACCTCCTCACACTCTTACCTTAGATAACCCGAATTCCTTCCCCCCATCCCCAGAAAATCCAGAAAATTTGGTCATTCTAGGGGAGGATGAACAGCAATATCTGGATTTCCTCGCCCAGCTAGAACGTGCCACCAAAGAGGACCCCGACAACTCCCAACTCTGGACCGCTATTGGCGAGTTGATGGGCATCTTAGAAAGAGACGAAGAAGCCCTCGCCGCGTTCGATCGTGCCCTCGCCATCGCACCAGCGATCGCCTCCACCTGGTACAACCGAGGCAATGCCCTCTACAATCTACACCGCTATGCTGAAGCCGTCACATCCTACACCAAGGCACTAGAACTGCAGCCCGACTACCCCGAAGCCGAAATCAACCGCCGCAGTGCCCAAACTCTAGAGATGCCAGAAATCCCCCCATCAGCAGCTATTGATGAGCCCACCGATGCTCAGTCCGAAAAAAGTGAAAAGTGAAAAGTGAAAAGTGAAAAGTGTCTTACAGCTTGTTCAACAGTGAATTAGTACCGCCATTCTTTCCCCCTCACCCTAAATCCACTTCGACAGGCTCAGTGCATCGCCTCGACCAGAGGGGATCCAGGATTTGAAGATGGATCACATTTGTTCAGAACCGGCTGTAACTCAGCTCCCGGCTCACTTCTATAAACCACATCTTTGATTGGCTCAATTTTAGGAAAAATTAGCATAATTTAATTTTTTATTAAACTTATTATCTGATAAAATTACAGGTAATTAATTCTCTATTGGTGATTTTCCATTATGGGGCAATTACGCCACTTACTGCCATAACTAAAAGATGTGACCCAGAAAATTTAAGTCATCTGGGCTGGAGCCGTGAGAGAAAACCCAAAAACTTACTTAAGAACCAGCAGAAAAACTAATGGATATGATAAATATTGAATCACTGAAAAAATAACAATTACTGACTTGGGGAGAGTCAGATTGGCACGGCGTCGAAAAATCAAACTTATACTTGGTGGTAATTAAATGTCTCACTATGATAAAATTAGTCGGATATACACCGACGGTGCCTGTTCAGGAAATCCGGGAAATGGTGGTTGGGGGGTGGTGGTTTGCTACGATGACGGGACCATAGAAGAGCTGGGAGGAACGGAACGGGAAACGACGAACAACCGGATGGAGATGCAAGCGGCGATCGCCGCCCTAGAGTTTTTCCGTACCAGGGGACAAACAGAACCGATTACCCTGCTCACGGATAGCGAATACCTGGAAAAAGGTATCACCCAGTGGATTCATGGATGGAAAAAGAAAGGTTGGAAAACCGCCAGCGGCAACCCCGTGCTAAACCAAGACCTGTGGCAGCAACTAGACGCCCTCAACAGTGTCCAGGTCAAATGGCAGCACGTGAAAGCCCACGCAGGCAATACATACAACGAACGGTGTGATACCATTGCCCGCGCCTTTTCTCTGGGAAAAATGCCCCAATTGCAACAAAATTCAGCCCAGTTAGCAGCCAGGGCGGCGAACCTTGTAGAATATTCCCAAAATAGTGAAATTATGGCAGCCAATTCTGATATGGATATCAATGCCCACGCTCCAGGTGATGCTCTCGATGCCTTGCCGAGAGAAACCAGGGTGAATCAACTGCAAAACTTGATAGAAACCCTGCACATTGCCGACGAAATCGCCACTAAAGGCTACTTAATCACCAGTTCTGAACTGGCGGACTTGATGGATGTGAACGCTAGTGCCGTCACCAGTCGGGGCGATCACTGGCCGTGGCGGAACTGGATTGTATCGCGGGTACGTCGTGAGGGCAACCAAATCCTGTGGCAGTTGGAACGAGTGGATTTAATCAACGCCACAGAGAGCGAAGAGTATTAAATTGCCCCACTGAGTATGGGAGTGGGGAGAAACAAATCAGATCGCCCCTCCTTACTCCAGATTCACTCCTTGGTTTTTAATTGATACTTTCGACCTCGCCACTGGGTGGGGCGGCGGATGGTAGAGAGCAATATTCTCGCCCAAGCCAGGGGGTCGGCGAGGGGAGACAGCCAGAAGCTCCAAGAGGCGGGAAAGCTGGGGAGTTGGTAGGAAGGGACGATCGCCCAATTCAGGGCAAACCGCACCGCCACCAAAAACAAATTCAACCCCAAAGCCACCTGCACCATCATTTCCATCCCTGAAAGGGATTCGGGTAAATATTGACCCAGAGACAGCAGCACCACTACCATAGGCAGGGGCAACCCCTGAACCGCCAGCAGTAAGCACAAATCGCCCCAGAGCTGCGCGGGAGAGGAAGCATCTTGGAGGTCAAGACTGCGCCCCCACTCCCGCCAGGTTTCGGCTGCCCCCTCATACATCCGCACTTTTACCAGCTTCGCCCCATCCCAAAAGCCGACTTGATAACCCCGCTGCGCTATATGGCGGGCCAAAGTCACGTCATCACAAAAAGACTCACGGGCAATCTCATAACCACCCACCGCCTCCAGAACCGATCGGCGACAGAGAAAGCATTGGCCATTAGCCATCACCCTTTCAGTACCCGGGTTTGTCCCCGTCGGACCGAAGCGGTAAACCAAAGTCATTAACAAAGAAGGTTGCAGCCACATTTCCCCCGGAGTTTTGAGAATAAATTGGGGGGAAAGGGAAACCAAATCATATCCAGCCGCTGCAGCCGATCGCGCCACCGTAGCCGCCAGAGCCGGATCCGGGTAAGTATCCGCATCAATCCCCAAAATCCACTCGCTCGCAGCACTGCTATGCAAAAATCCCGCCTGTAATGCCCAAGGACGACCAACCCATCCCGGCGGTAAGGGGTCATCCTCAATCAAACGAAAACGAGGGTCTTTTTCCGCTGCTTGTCGCACCAAATCCGGTGTACCGTCAGTGGAGCGACTATCCACCACAATCATTTCCCGCACTTCATAGCTTTGTTTCGTCAGACCCGCCAGACACGGACCAAGGCGCTGCGCCTCATTCAGAGTGGGCACCACAATGCTGATAGTGCCCAATTGGTCTGGGGTCGGCGGTTGTGGCTCCAAGGGGGGGCGCCGCGATGGGCCTTTTACCAATCGCGATAAGAGAATTAGGGAGAATGGCACCTGAAACAATAGCAGCCCCAGGGCCAAGTTACTGAAGATTGTTGCCGTCACTGTGAGCCAATTATGGGTCATTGGTCAAAAGTCCTTTGTCATTAGTCCTTTGTCATTTGGTAGGGGCGATTCGCGAATCGCCCTTACAAGTGACAAGTGACAAATGACAAGTGATCAATTGTAGCTAAGATGCGGCCACTTCCGAGGCTTTGGCGTGGGGAGTAGCATCCTCGTGTAATGGCATCTCGGTGGCTGGTGTGGGAGATGCCATAGCCCAAAGAATGATTGCCGGTCCCATGCCTAAAACAATCCCCAGCAGCACGGGAATCCAGAGGCCAGCCGCCAAGCTCATTACAGCAGAAAAGATGAAGTTGCTCGCATAAACAATTACAGGGAAAACCATTTCCCCTCGGGTCATGGTTAGAGGTGGTTTTGGCCAGAGTAGAGCCGCCACAGTCATAAATAGGGCGCCAGTACCCATCCAACCGGCAAAGTTTTGGTATGGCATACCAAAGAAGGCTCCCGGTTGTAGCCACTCCCAGAAGGGAATATCGGTCTGGCTCATGGCTGGGTCGAGAACGAAGTCCCAGGAAGTCAGCAGTAAGGCTCCGAGAACAATCGCGCCTAGGTGTCGCCCCCAAGGTGGTAGCTTTGTGGTTTCAAGACCAACGCGAGCCAGGAGGTAGGAAACTAAACCCAGATAAAACCAAGACAGGGGAATGGTGAAGGGCACCAAACCGGAGATTTTATAGCCCAAGCCGCTCAGGTATTGGTAGTGACCGAAGGGAAAGCCGGTACTGGTTCCGAGCAGTTCGCTACCCAAGGATAAAAACACCGCTGGCACCATGAAGGCGAGCCACTGCCGCACTCCCAAAAGCCTTCCGGCGTAGATGGATACGGCGACGGCGCCAAACAGGATATACGCGACACCCCCGTTAGCCATGCTTACCTGAAAGATTTGCTGTCCGATGGGGGATAAGCTCACGATCGTGTCCGCATTTGGGACCACCAACAGTAGCCCTGCCAATCCAAAGGCCATTGAGACAATGTGGGCGATCAGGAAACCCCGTTGGGCTGTTACAAGTTGCTTCATGGAAATAAAAAATCAATCTGACAATCAGAATCGGCTAGCGGCGGGGATGCCCGCCTGCTTCGCTTAATATTACTTTACATTAGGGAAAATTTGGTTGGGAGGAGAAACCCGGTTTCTGCGGCAGGATAGAGAAACCCGGTTTCTGGACCCCTGGATCCCTAGACCCCTGGACCCCAGAACCAAAGAAACCGGGTTTCTGCAGACATTTATCGCCATAAACAGGAAATTTGGTTAAGAAACCCAGTTTCTGAACCCCTCTCTACTCAATTATCTCCTCATATTGGGTGGAGGATTCTAGAGAATGCTCTTTTATGGATATGAGGACATCATCTAATGGGATATTGTCCAGCAAATGATGGCGTTCTTGAGTATAATCGCCTTCACCCGTGCTAAAATGTTGAATAAACCGGATCGTATCCACAACTCCTAATGAATCCACTAGGGCTTGATATCCTTTTTTAATAATTTCGTGGGTTGTTTTAGTCATGGGTTGGATCCTCTGGCTGAGTAATCATCATTAACCATTCTACTGGGTTATCAACCCTGATATTTATCAAAGTGCTGTGATTTTTGGCTTTTCTGATTAGTCGGTTATCTGTGGAAAGAAATATATCAGCACGGCTGCGTTCTGCACTGGCAATATGGGTGGCATCGTAGCTAGCAAATCCTAATTGTACCAGTTCTCTAGCCCGATTTTCTATAAATTCACTGCTAATGACCCTGATTTTAGCAATCTTCAGAATTGCCTTAACATTTTTGAGCCTTTCTAAGTCGGGAGTTTGAGCGATTTCCGCATCTAATGCAGCACTGGTGATGAGTTTCCATTCTCCTGATTGACATTGGCGCAATATGGTGATAATTGCTTCAGTTTCTAAGGCAATTCGTGGCTGATTTTGGTCATCAAAAGGGCGATTTAGGCAACACACATCTAAATAAATAGATCACATATTTATCACAAGTGACAGGTTGGTAATTTCTGGCTTGGGTCATGTTTTTATCTCAAATTAGGTTTCTGCGGGATAGAAACCGGGTTTCTGCGGAGATTTATCGCCATAAACGGGGAATTTAGTTAAGAAACCCGGTTTCTGAACCCCTAAACCCGGTTTCTGTCACCCCACCCAAGGCCAAGAAACCGGGTTTCTGCGGAGATTTATCGTCACAAACCGAGATTTAATTAAGAAACCCGGTTTCTGAACCCCCAAACCCGGTTTCTGTCACCCACGGGGGAAATTTTGGTTGGGGTGGGCACGGCGTTATTGATATTTCTCGTTTTTTGCGTTATCTTAACGTAGCTGTGCTACTACGGGTGTTAAATTTGGGTAATTTTGGGGTAATTTTGGGGTCAAATTATATTGTAGGGGCACGGCATCCTAAATATTCGGGTTTCACGAACAATCTTAATAACGCCGTGCCCACCACCACGGAAAATTTGAATATAAAAACCAAGGTTATGGCAAAGAAACCGGGTTTCTGCGGAGATTTATCGTCACAAACCGAGATTTAATTAAGAAACCCGGTTTCTAAACCCCCACCCCAGAGTCCCGGCGAAGAAAACTAAGAACCAGAGACCGGAAGCCGAGAAACAGCCACCCGGAACCCGCAGAGGTTTAGCCCGAAGTCCCAATCGCGCCTGCGGCGCTGCCCGGAGCGGCAATACCTGGGGTCGTTGCCCCAGGAACCACCACGCAGCACTCGGAGATTGGACTGTCCGCCAGTTTCCCAAGCACTTCCATCAGTAGGTGCAACATTGTAATTATTGTGCCAAACGTCCTGACACCACTCCCAGACGTTCCCGTGCATATCGTATAAACCCCAGGCGTTAGGAGGAAATGTGCCTACTGGGGTGGTTTGTTTCCGATTGTTTCCATAGTTGGCTAAGTCGGTGGTGATGGTGTCGCCAAAGTGAAATGGGGTGGTGGTTCCGGCTCTACAAGCATATTCCCATTCCGCTTCACTGGGAAGACGATAGGCTTGTCCTGTTTTTTGGGTCAGTTTTTGGCAAAATTTTACTGCATTGTTCCAGGATACGTTCTCTACTGGGAGGTCTGAGCCTTTGAAATGGGAGGGGTTTTGCCCCATGATGGCTTGATATTGGGCTATTGTGATGGGATATTTGGCGAGATAGAATGATGGCACTGTTACTTGGTGTTGTTCGGAATCTTCACCCATCTGGAATTTTCCGCCTGGAATGGCTACCATGTCTAGGAAAATGCCGTTACCCAGGTTTTGGCGGTAATATTGTGCTTCTTTGTTTGTGCGGCTGATGACTTGTCCTGTGGAATTGACCGTAACGGTGGTAAACTGGAATGTGGATAGGCTGGGTCGTGGCGGTGTTGGTGGCGTTATTAATGCTTTTAATACTTCTGTAGCGGACTGATAGCGGTTTTTGGCGATTGTTTCCAGCAATTTATCCAAAATTTCCCCTAATTCACTGCTGACATTGCTGCTTTTTGGCAAATTTTGCCGCCATACCCAACATCCTTCTAAAGCATCATACAGTTTATCAGAACCGTCCCCATTGGGTAAACATCCCGTGAGCAACCGGATACAAGTAACGGCTAAACTGTATAAATCACTGGCGGGGTAGGCGATTCCCTGCATCATTTGTTCTAATGGTGCATAACCAGAAGTTCCCACAGAGGTTCCCTGACGGGTTAAAAGGGTTTTGGTGTTGGCTTTGGCGACGCCAAAATCAATCAAGACTAATTTTTTGTCGCTGTCGCGGCGAATGATGTTTTCTGGTTTAATGTCCCGATGGATGACTTTATGCTGGTGGATAAAGTCCAAAACTGGTAATAAGTCTTGCAGCAGTTCCCGGATTTTGGTTTCGCTGAAGAGACCGGCTTTTAATTCTTGCTGTAATGTCTGACCTTTAATGTATTGTTGGACTAAATATTGGTAGGGAATTGCCTGATTATTTCCCACTTGAGGTAAATTTTCTTCAAAATAGGCGTATAATGTGGGAATCTGGGAATGTTCCTCTAATTGGATGAGTCTTTCGGCTTCTTGGTTAAACAGTTCGGTGGCTTTTTGTAAGGCTCCGGGATTGCTTTTCATCCCCGGGTCGGGGGCAAATTGTTTGACCACACATTGACTGTTGCGACGGCGGGTGTCTTCGGCTAAATAGGTTTTGCCAAATCCCCCTTGTCCCAGAGCCTTGGTAATGCGGTACTGTCCCCCTAATAGGGAGATTAGCATACTGCCACAGGTTTGGCAATATCGATTATTATCAGGGTTTTGGGGGTTGATGCAGTTGGGGTTAATGCAGAGCATGGGGGTTATTTGTTCTTTGTCCTTGGTCATTTGTCATTTGTCCAAAAGACTAAGCCTGCCCTGAGCGCAGTCGAAGGGGAAAAATGACAAATTTGGCCTATATATATGGCCGCACCTTTTCCATTATCCAGATTGTATGTCAAGTCAGTTTTGGTGTCAATAGGTTTGGGAAAAATTTTTTTGAGGTTTGTAGTAGGGTTTTAGCCCAAAAAAAGGTTTGTAGTTGGGCTTTAGCCCAAAAAAATCTAAGTTTAAGAGGGCTGAAGCCCAACTACGAACCTGGGAAAGAGGGCTGAAGCCCAACTACGAACCTTAAGAAAAGAGGGCTGAAGCCCTACTACGAACTTAATCAAGAGGGCTGAAGCCCTACTACGAACCTTAAGAAAAGAGGGCTAAACGCCAAGAGAAAGGGCGAAGCACACCGGTAATAAACTATCAGTAAAAAGCGACAAACCTCTAGCCGGTGTGCTTCGCCCCTACGGGGGATAATTTGGGTTTTGGGGATACTGTAGGGGCGAAGCATCCGCCCTATGAACTTATATAATTTTCAAATAAGAATGAGACACCAAGTGCCTGCATAGTTGCCCTCTATCCCCCAACCCCTTTCTCCCTTTTTGGGACAAAGGGGAGTAAGAGGGGGAAGAGGGGGAAGATGGGGAAGATGGGGAGGAGGGGGAGGAGGGGGAAGAGAGGGAGGAGGGGGAAGATGGGGAAGATTACTTCCCACACTCCCCACACTCCCCACACTTCCCACACTCCCCACACTCCCCACACTTCCCACGGGGGGCTGCCCCTACAAATGGGGTTTATTCCCTACGGGTTTTTCTGTTGTAACGCATAACCGATAAAAGCCTTGACGGCGGGATTTGCTGGGCTTTTATATACGTAATATAAAGGTCGCTGATAGTGATAGTTGACTGCCTGGGGCATTAATCCATCTATGGCAAGTATCCGCACAGTTTCTTGGTTGGCTACTGCGGAGTAGGGGGCATAACTGATGCCATCGGTGTTTAATGCTTCTAACATGGCTGTATCGTCATCTCCCAACATATCGGTAATGTTGGGGGCATTGGGTACATAGCTGCCACCGAGTACCAGTTCTCGGAAGGCGTCATAAATATTTTTTAAAGAAGACCTGTTAATTACTTTAATTGTGCCAGTTGCTCCGCCTAGTTGCGACCAGTCGGTAATTTCACTTTGAAAGATTTGTAATACTTGAGCATGGGTCAAACCTTGGGAATATGGGTTATCTTTGCCGACGATAATGGCGATTTGGTCTTGGGATATGTTAATTGCTATTAAGCCCTGATTTTTTTCGGCGGTAGTGAGGGGACGCCAGACTGCGGCGATATCAATATTTCCGGCAATTAAAGCTAGGATTGCCTGGTCGTAGGTGCTGATATTGGTTTCTACTTCTGTGCCTTTAAATTGATTTTCAAAACTGTTTTTGAGCATCAAATTAAACTCGCTGGTGGTGTTAACACCATAGAGGCGCACTTTTGTTCCGGCGGGGACGGTGGTGGGAGGGGGAAAGGTTTCAATAGTTGGGGTTTGGGTGCCCCCAGAGGCGCCAACTATGGGGGCGGTGGGAAGGGAAGGAGTAACCGTCTCTGGCTGAGGATTATCAGGGGGTTGGGCGGGGGCAAAGTAGCTGCAGCTAGTGGCAGAAACAGAGATTAATACGAGGGTAATTGCTCCTGTGAGATTCTTCATCACCTATTTTTACCTCAATTTTCTGTCAGCATTGCTTGCTGTCCTTGGGGGGAGGTGGCGTAACCGAGAAAATAGGGCACGGCTGGACTGGGGGGGTTTTTGTAGGCATAATAAAGTTGTCTTTGGTAGGGATAGCTGGTAGCTTCGGGGGTCAAGCCTTCTACGGCGACGACGCGCACGGTTTGTTGGTTGGCGACTTGAGCGTAGGTGGCGTAACCGATGCCGTTTTTTCCTAGTTGTTGCAACATGGGTGTGGTGGCATCTCGTTCCATTGTGGTAATGTTGGGTGTGGTGCCGAAATTGCCTCCTTGCAAGACTAATTCTTTGAAGGTTTGATGGGTGCCACTGATGCTGGGGCGGTTGATGACTTTGATGGGGCTGGGTGGCCCACCTAATTGCGACCAGTCGGTAATTTGACCTTGAAATATTTGCATGACTTGGGTGGTGGTTAAACCGCGCTGGTAGGGGTTGTCTTTGCCGACGACAATGGCTATTTGGTCTCTGGCTACTGGTACGGTGATTAAACCTTGGCTCTGTTCGGCGCTGGTGAGGGTACGGGAGATGGCGGCGATGTCGGCGGTGTTGGCAATTAAGGCTTGGATGCCCCGATCGGTGCCGTTGGCGCTGGCGGTGACAGTGGTGCCGGGAAATTGACTCTCAAAACCTCTTTTGAGATTTTGATTGATTGTCACCATACTGGTAGAACCATCAAGTAGCACGGTTGTCCCCGCTGGTACGGAAATGGGGGCAGGAAATGCGGTGGTAGCAGTGGGTGGGGGTGGTGGTGGCTGAGTGCTGGGAGTGCCTGACGGTGGTGGCGGCGGCGGCGGCGTACCTTGATTAATTGCTGTTGGTTGATTGACGTTTTTTTGCTGAGAAAAGTACCAGTATCCGCCACCAATGAGCATCAAAAATAGGAGGATAAAAACGATGGGAGGTGGTCCGCTTCTTTGTGCCATAAAATTTATTTGGTTTGTTCTGTGCTGGATTCTAACATTTGCAGCCGCTGGGAAACGGCGTCATCTAAGGTCATTTTTTCTAAGTCTGCTTGCAGCTTTTCGGCGGGGTTTTCCGAGAGTTCGGCGAGAGCTTGTTGTTGGAGGTGCCGCCGCTCTACGGCGCTTTTAGCAGCTTCAAACTGGGAGCGAGCGGAATCGATATTCAGGTCACTGTTGACTTTGGCCATTGTGGCCAGTGCTTCGTTAATTTCGGTGATGTCTTTCATGTTCTGCATATCGGCTTTATATGCTTCCAGTTTCAGGCGTTCCCGCTGTAGCTTTTCTTGGGAGGCGTTGACATAGGTTTCTGCCTGTTTGACTTGGGTTTCTAGTTGGGGCAGGAGTTGCTCGATTTGAATTACTTTAGACATGGCGAGGCGCGCTGCTTCTTGGTTGCCATGTTTTTGAGCGGTGATGGCTTGGCGCTCTAAGGTCTGCATTTCTTGGGCTTTGGCTTCGTATTTTTGTTTGGCTTTTTGATATGCTGCTACTTGGATGGCGACGGCTTCAGATAGCTTTTGTACTGATGCCTGCATATCTCGCAGGGCTTCTTCTGCGGTGGCTACGGCTACTTTGCCGCCGGATTCCACGGGCATCCCCCACAGCCAGTTCCAGGTGCCGATGATGGTGCGTCCGGCGGTTTCTCCCATTAACCAGTAGATAAATTTTTTCATGCGGATGGGTTGGGATTGTTTTGTTATTAGTTTACACGAAGATTTTGGGGGGTGGTGGGCCTTAACTTAGGGTTAACCTTGGGGGTGGGGATGATTAGCGGAGGGGGAAAAATAAATTGAGATAGGCTTGGACGATCGGCTCACCCCAAAGGGCAGCGATCGCAGCACCGAGGGCGAGAAATGGTCCAAAGGGGAAGGGTTTTTGGCGGCTCTGCAGTCCGAGGGCGATCGCGCCGCCGCCGATAAAGGCGCCCGCCGCACAGGCAAGAAAGCAGCCTAATAGGAGGTGCTGCCAACCCAACCAGGCGCCCATCATGGCGGCGAGTTTGGGGTCGCCATCTCCCATCGCTTCTTTCTGAAAAGCCGCCGAGCCTACCCACCGGATCACATCCAGTAGCCATATCCCCACCACCGCGCCCACGATTCCTCCCATCATAGACTGGGCTCCTGAGTCCCACCGCCAATCTGGGAGCCAACCCGCCGCCGCCTGAAATGCCAAACCCACTATCAGTCCTGATTTGGTGAGGGCGGAGGGCAGGGTCATGGTGTCAAAATCGATTAATGATAAGGCGAGGAGCCAGCTAAAAAATGCCATATTCCCGATGATTTCCACGGTCGTCCCAGGGGTGAATAATATCAACAGGAATAGTAGTCCTGTGGCGGCTTCCACCAGGGGATAACGAGGGGAAATGGGGCTCTGACAGTGCCGACAGCGCCCCCGCAGCCACAACCAGCCGAAAACTGGCACGTTTTCGGTTTTACCTAGTTGGTGCAGGCAGTGGGGACAGCGGGATGGCGGCCAGAGGATGGATAATTTGGCAGGCACCCGATAGACGACTACGTTAATAAAGCTGCCGATGGAAGCGCCCAACACGAAAACGATAATGGAGGCTCCCACGGCGAAAATAGAATCCATTTAGAGATGATAAAGATGAGATTTTTGATTTAGGTTTTAGGCATAGGATGCCTGTGAGTGCGCCTGTGGCCTCAATATAGGCCAGATTCGATTTGCTCAAAGGTCACGAAGCACTCGGTGATCAGCAAGGCTGGCCTTTTGCGGAAAACCAGGTGTCCGCGATAGCTAAAGCGGTCCATGACTACGCCTAGGGGTCTTGGCATCCGGTCTTGATGCACGTCCTTGTAGTAGCGATAGACCTGCCGTGCTGCTCTGAGCAGGGTGGGATCTAGCAATTGGGCGGAGTCGAGGCTCATGCCCCGATTTTCTATCCACTGTTGAGCGTACACGAGCTACCTACCACAATCGTTTTTGGTTTGACTCTCGTCAATTCATATTCTAAGGCGATCGCTCTTTTCCGTGCTGTTCATTAGTCCTCGATCGGGGATTTTGAACTAACTGTGAGGGGCATCGAGGGGCATCCCCCCCAAAAGTCTCACCCCTTAGCTCATCTCCGGTGGGGCCGTCGCCGGGATGACGCTGCTGGTGGCTGGTCTTTTCCGGCTTCAATTCCCAGATGGTGGCAAGTGGGGAAGGGGCACAACATCAGTGGCCAAGCATGAGTGATAATCTTGAAAATGGCAGATGCAAACCACCAGATTTGATGCCGGGGATTTGATGAATAATTAATGGCAAAATTGGCGATATTTCTTGAAATATTGATGTGACAATTGATGCCAATTATGAGATGATAAGAAAAATTGAAATTATCGTCAATTCAAATAACAATGAAATACTCGATCGTGCCCTCATCCCCCCTCCCCCAACTCCGGCGGCGGGAGAAGGGGGAGTAAGACAAAAGCCGGAGGGTGGGCAATGCTCTACTACCCCACGGGTCGCCGACCAGTTTGGCCAGTCATCAAGCGGAGGGCAAACTGCTTGAGCGGAAAAATCGATCGTAGTGCCCACAAACCCAATCGCCTTAATGCCACCAATGGCCAAAAGTTGTGAGAAAACATCCGATCGAGAAAATCAGTAAACCCCAAAATCGTCAAATTTTCCCACTGTCGCCAGCGTTCATATTCCTGCAAAACTTGGCGGGAGCCCATATCGGCATTCTTCCGGTACGCATTTTTCAGCACTTGCGCCAGAGCCGCCGCATCCCGGATGCCCAAATTCAGACCCTGCCCCCCCACCGGATGGCAGCAGTGAGCCGCATCACCCACCAGAGCCAACCGGTCTTTCACATAGTGGCGGCTTTGCATCAACTGCACCGACCAGACAAAACGAGGGCCAAGTAGTTCTAACTCCCCCATCTGGTCGCCGTAACGCCGTTTCAGCTCTTGGAGAAAAGCCGCATCATCCAAAGCTGCCAGAGCTTGCGCCTCCGCGTGGGGAGCCGTCCACACCACATTGCAGCGATTCCCAGTTAAAGGCAGAATCGCAAACGGTCCTGATGGCCAGAATTTTTCATAAGCAATATTGTTGTGGGGTTTTTCCGGTTTGATTTTCGTGGTGATGCAGGACTGCCAATATTTCCAGCCGTCAGTAGGAATGCCAGCGGCGCTACGGATGGGAGACTTAGACCCGTCTGCAGCTACCAATAACTGAGAACGGATGCGGTGGGAAACAGCTTTACCATCAGCATCAGCAGCACCTCTAACCTCTAGAATCACCCCATCACTTTTGTAGTCAACTTTCACCAGTTCTGCAGGACAAAACCAAGTGATGTGGTCAGAGGCATTTAAAAAATCCTGCAGCGGCTTGATTAATGCCCCATGTTCCGCCACATAACCCAATTCTTCTTTCTTGCCCAAATCTTCGGGGTAGAATTCCACCACCCCTGGATAGTCCGCATCAGAAAGGCGGATTTTTTTAAATGGGGTGATCTGGGGGCGGATTTGCTCCCACACCCCGATATCCTCAAATATTTGCGCCGATAACAGGGAAATGGCATAAACTTGGGTTTTTGCCGCTGCCACCGCCTGGGGTTGTAATTCCAGCAGTGCCACTTTCATCCCGGCATTTTTTAATGCCGCCGCCAGGGTGGCTCCCGCCACACCGCCACCGACGATCGCCACGTCACAGGTCATATTCACTTCTTGGGGCAGGGCACGATTTACATCTGATGATGGTTGGGAAACGGATTGAAGCATCTTGAAATGATTTTTTCAAACCCCCCCCACTGGGGAGGAAAATTTACATAACTTCATTTTGCCTGAAATTTGCCCGTGGTTTGTGGTTGGGCTTTAGCCCAAAAAGCGCTATGTCGGGTGGGCAGGACCCCGCCAGCCCTACTTACTCCCCTTTCTCCCTTTTTGGGAGAAAGGGGTTGGGGGATAGAGGGCCTCAAGCCCAACTAGGAACTAAGAGTGAGGCTCTCCCAGTAGGATCAACCCCGATCGCAATTTACCCAGACATTCGGTGGTCACGTCACTAATGGCTAAACCCCCGGCGGTGCGGCGACGAGTCGATCGTAAAATCACTAAATCGTAATACCAATTTAAAATGAAGATGAGCAAAAAGCTCTCGTCTAGAAGGCCGCCAACATCAGAGCTTCGAGGCTGAAGTCACATGAGGTGAGTGATTGTACTTGCGCCGGAGTCAGTTGGCTACTACTGAAACCGGGCTAGTCAGGCTAAGCGTTGTTTGAGTTTCTCCAAGGTCTCACCGGAAATCAACGGGGTGGCATCAGGCGCCTTTTTCTCTTCGTGTTACCCCGCAGGTCATTTTAGCGTTACTGGCCCAGCCAACGGCTGCTCGTCGCCTCAGACCGACTGAGCCGATCGCTCAGTTCAAAGCGATACCGAATCTGCCCGGTTTTCACCCACCACAGCATCAGCAGTCTTTCTTTGCGCGTCCCACTCTTGGCCTGCTTGAGACTATTCTCCAAAAACTCCGCACTCTCGGTAATCTCTAACACAAAGGGTCTGGTCATCGCTGCAAGGCTAGGAATAAATGCCACTCTATGATACTCATCTGTATTTTCAATTGGTATTACGCTTCAAGAGGGGTAACTCTACAATAACATAAACCTTCAGGTTCGCCCAACGAAAGAAAAGAAAAATTTATGGTTACAATTTAATATTTTGTTTCAAATCCATGTGAAAAAACGCAAAAATCTCTGCATTTCAGTATAGACTTAGCCCCATCAAGATTCTGGTCTTAATAGAGTATGGTCTATGGCAGATGGTGCAGAACATTTATCAACTTCTAGCCCCATTCGGACAGCGGCCATCTCTGAACTACCTGTAAACAGTTTATCCCGTAACACCTGTGCTGTAGGGGTGAAACGCTTCACCCTTACTTTTTAAAGCTCACTTATCACAATAATCGCGCCTCGTTAGACGAGGCGGAAGGAGGTATTCGTGGATTTTTTGTCTTTTTTCGTGAAGGACTTCATTGCCCAATTGCAGTCCCCAACACTCGCCTTTTTGATTGGTGGGATGATCATTGCCGCCCTTGGTAGCGAATTGGTAATTCCAGAGTCAATTTGTACGATCATCGTCTTTATGCTGCTCACCAAAATCGGTCTGACTGGTGGAATTGCGATCCGCAACTCTAATCTGGCGGATATGGTGTTACCTGCATTGTTTGCTGTAGTAACAGGGATTGCGGTTGTATTCATCGCCCGCTATACATTAGCCAATCTGCCGAAGGTCAAAACCGTGGATGCGATCGCCACCGGGGGATTGTTTGGCGCCGTGAGTGGTTCTACGATGGCCGCTGGTCTGACGGTACTGGAAGAACAGGGCATTTCATACGAGGCATGGGCTGGCGCACTTTATCCCTTCATGGATATCCCTGCCCTCGTCACTGCGATCGTTGTGGCCAATATTTACCTCAACAAGAAGAAACTTAAAGAATCAGCCCGCTCTGCTATGCAGGAGTCTTTGACCAAGCAGCCCGTTGCGGCAGGCAATTATCCCAGCACTCGGCAGGAGTATCTCAGCCAGCAGAAAGATCCTGCGGATAACCGAGTCAAGATATGGCCGATTATCGAGGAAAGCCTCCGGGGTCCTGCCTTATCGGCAATGTTGCTCGGCCTCGCTCTTGGCATATTCACCCAACCAGAAAGTGTCTATAAAAGCTTCTACGATCCCGCCTTTCGCGGCTTGCTTTCGATCTTGATGTTGGTCATGGGGATGGAGGCTTGGTCAAGAGTTGGGGAACTGCGTAAGGTAGCCCAGTGGTATGTCGTGTATAGCGTGGTGGCACCGTTTGTGCATGGGCTGATCGCCTTCGGTCTCGGTATGATTGCCCACTACACCATGAACTTTAGTATGGGCGGCGTCGTGATCCTGGCCGTCATCGCCTCCTCCAGTTCTGATATCTCTGGTCCGCCCACATTGCGAGCCGGTATCCCTTCGGCTAATCCATCTGCCTATATAGGTGCGTCCACCGCCATTGGTACGCCAGTGGCGATCGGCTTGTGTATCCCGTTCTTCATCGGTCTTGCCCAAGCGATCGGCGGACTTTAATCCCAGATGGGTCGCGGTCTGTCGGCGCTCCCTTGACCAGGCAGACCAAGCAGATTAATGTAGATAATTTAAGGAGATCACCAACATGGCCAAGCCAGCCAACAAGCTCGTCATCATCACGGAAAAGGTTCTGCTGAAAAAGATCGCCAAGATCATCGACGAATGCGGGGCGAAAGGTTATACGGTGATGGAGACTGGCGGTAAAGGCAGTCGTAACGTGCGCTCGTCGGGACAACCCCATGTTGCCGAAACCGATTCCAATGTAAAGTTCGAGATCCTCACCGAAAGTCGGGAGATGGCTGAGGATATTGCGGATAAGGTCGCACTGAAGTATTTCAACGATTATGCGGGCATTGCCTATATCTGTAGCGCGGAGGTGCTGTACGGACACAGTTTCTGCGGGCCAGAAGGCTGTTGAATCGAGCCGGACAAAGAACTTTTCCCCAATGACCTATTCCACCATTACGTCTGAAATTTATGGTTTTGCACAACATCCTACTATCCTTTGGTACGGGGCTATCTTCATTGATGGCGCCTCTACCATTCCTAGCTACTGCTGAAGCCGAAGACTCGCCGATTATTCTTTCTGGCGTTCTGTTGACTTTGGTAGTGATTTATCTGGCCAGTAAACTGGGTGGAGAAGCCGCCCAGCGATTGGATTTCCCGCCGGTGCTGGGAGAATTAGTAGCCGGGGTAATTGTGGGAGTTTCCGCGTTACATTTTGTCGTATTTCCCGAAGGAGGAATGTCTGCCTCTGACTCGGTGATTATGACATTTTTGCAAAGTTTGAATCAGCTTACCCCTGATGCCGTGACGCGGATTTTTGAGTCCCAAAGTGAAGTAATTTCGGTTTTAGCGGAAATTGGGGTAATTATTCTCCTATTTGAAATTGGTTTGGAATCTGACCTCCGCCAACTTAAGGAAGTGGGAATTCAAGCCACTGTAGTTGCCTGTGTTGGGGTGGCGGCGCCTTTTGCAGCGGGCACCGTGGGGTTAATGACCATATTTCATGTGCCCGCCATTCCCGCGATTTTTGCTGGTGCGGCGTTGACGGCTACCAGTATCGGGATTACTTCTAAAGTGCTGTCTGAGTTAGGTCAACTCAAGTCTAAAGAAGGTCAAATTATTGTTGGGGCAGCGGTAATTGACGATGTACTGGGAATTATTGTCCTGGCTGTGGTAGCCAGCTTGGCTAAAACTGGGGAAATTGATGTTGTCAATGTGATTTACTTGATTGTCAGCGCCACGGCATTTTTACTGGGGTCAATTTTGTTAGGGGGCATCTTTAACAAAACCTTTGTTTCCGTGGTGGAACAACTCAAAACTCGTGGCAATATTGTGGTTCCCGCGTTCATCTTTGCTTTCTTAATGGCATTTTTGGGTAACGCAATTCACTTGGAAGCGATTTTGGGTGCGTTTGCGGCTGGTTTGGTGTTGGATGAAACTGATGCTCGGAACGAGTTGGATGAGTTGATTAAGCCGATCGCGGATTTATTGGTGCCTATCTTCTTTGTGACTGTGGGCGCACGGGCCGATTTAGGAGTGTTGAATCCAGCAGTGCCAGAAAATCGCGCCGGACTTTTGATTGCGAGCTTTTTGATTGTGGTAGCCATCATTGGTAAAGTGATTACTGGCTGGGCAGTGTTTGGGCAACCAGGTATCAATCGCTGGGCGATCGGCGTGGGCATGATTCCGCGAGGTGAAGTAGGGCTCGTGTTTGCGGGCATTGGTTCCGCCAGTGGCGTTTTGGATAAACCCTTGGAAGTGTCAATTATCATCATGGTCATTCTCACCACCTTTCTCGCGCCGCCTTTTCTCCGGGTTGCCTTTGGGCAAACTCCAGAAACTGCGACTCTAGAAACTGGGGGTAAATGACCAATTCCGTGGGGGCACGGCGTTATGTAGGGGCGAAGCATCGCGGCTAATGGGTCATTGGCTTTCACCCAGATATTGATACCGCGATGCTTCGCCCTTAATCGTCACACCCAAATATTTATGATGCCGTGCCTATGATGCCGTGCCCCGGCATGAAAAACCCCCCGGACTAAATGACAAATGACCAATGACCAATGACAAGTGACAAATGACCTACAACAATTTGCCCAACTCACTGGGGGGCAAGGCACCATGTTCGGTGATGATTTTGGTAATTAATTGGGCGGGAGTCACATCAAAAGCGGGATTATAGAATTCAACTCCCGCAGTGGGAGTAACAATAGTATCGCCGATGCGGTAAATTTCGGCATTGTCCCGCTGTTCTATGGGAATTTGACTGCCGGTACTCAGGTCAAAATCAATGGTGGATAAAGGAGCGGCAACGAAGAAAGGGATATTGTGGGCTTTGGCCACTAGGGCTAAACTGTAGGTGCCAATTTTATTCGCAGTATCCCCGTTGGCAGCAATGCGATCGGCTCCCACAATCACCGCATCAATCATCCCTTGCTGCATACAATGCGCCGCCATATTATCAGTAATCACAGTGACGGGAATTCCTTCTTGGGCGCATTCCCAAGCAGTCAGCTTAGCACCTTGGAGACGGGGACGGGTTTCGTCAGCATACACTCGCTCTAACCGCTGTGCTTTCCAGGCGGAACGAATCACCCCCAAAGCCGTACCATAACCAGCCGTAGCCAGAGAGCCAGCGTTACAGTGGGTGTGCAGGCGCAGTTGATCACGGTTTTGAGGCAAAACTGCCAGACCATTTGCTCCGATCGCCTGACAAGTTTGCAAATCTTGCTGATATATCTTTTCAGCGGTGGAGAGGAGAGCAGTTTTGATTTCCGCCACATGCCCAATCGTTGTTCTGGCAGTGCGGAGCATCCGCCGCGTCGCCCAAAACAAATTTACTGCTGTGGGGCGCGTGGCTTCTAGCATTTCGGCAACTCCCAGCAAATGCGCGATAAATTCCCTGGGGTCTTCTGTAGTAATTTCCCTGGCGCCCAAATACATCCCGTAAGCCGCCGCCACACCAATTGCAGGCGCTCCCCGCACCATCATAGTTTTAATCGCCTGCGCCATATCCTGGCTGCTGCGAATTTCCACCACTTCATATTTCCCAGGCAGCTTGGTTTGGTCAATCAATAATACTCGGTCTTCTTGCCAAATTACAGGATTTATCATTGGTGTCATTAGTCATTGGTCATTGGTCATTAGTCCCTTGTCACTTGGACTAGATTTGTAGGTTGGGTTGAGGGACGAAACCCAACAACGGGGTTTCTCCGAGCGGATAGAAACCGGAACCTTTGACGGCGGGATAGAAACCGGGTTTCTGCGATAATCTTGGTATTTTCACCGAGATTTGGTGCAGAAACCCGGTTTCTGGAGCAACCGAGATTTGGTGAAGAAACCCGGTTTCTTTGTGGAAGTACCGACGGAAGAAACCGGGTTTCTCAAACGAGATGTCTCGTACTTAAACGGAGGTTTTCCGTAAGAAACCCGGTTTCTTTTCTGGGCTAAAAGTTTGCAAAATCCGATCGGCCATTTGGGCAGGAGTTAAACCCAGCTCAGCAAAAGACTGCTCGGGGGTGGCGTGTTCCACCAAAGTATCGGGTACTCCCAGACGCAACAGCGGCACAGCAATATTGTTATCTAGCAGTGCTTCCGCCACAGCGGAGCCAAAACCACCCATCAAACAGCCTTCCTCGATCGTCACCACTTTGCCAATACTCTGAGCTAGGGGCAAAATCAATTCCGTATCTAGAGGTTTAACGAAGCGGGGGTTAACTACCGTGGCTTGGATACCATGTTCGCTGAGAATTTCCGCAGTTTGCATCGCGGGATTGACCATAGAACCATAGCCAATTAAGAGTAAATCATCGCCTTGGCGGAGAATTTCTCCTTTGCCAATGGGTAGGGGTTCCCAGCCTTCTTCCATCAGGGGAGCGCCATAACCGTTGCCTCGGGGATAGCGCATGGCGATCGGGCCTTTAGTATAATCAATTCCCGTCGCCAGCATCCGCTGCAATTCCGCTTCATCTTTCGGCGCCATCACCACCAGATTCGGGATGCAGCGCAGATAGGCAATATCATACATACCCTGGTGCGTCGGACCATCAGCCCCCACAATCCCCGCCCGGTCCATGCAGAAGAAAACGGGCAGATTTTGGATGCAAACATCATGGATAATTTGGTCGTAGGCGCGCTGCAGGAAAGTAGAGTAAATCGTCACTACCGGGCGCATCCCTTCGCAAGCCATCCCCGCCGCCAGAGTCACGGCGTGCTGTTCGGCGATACCCACATCGATATATTGCTGAGGCAGTTTGGCTTGCAGCTTGTCTAAACCGGTGCCAGTAGCCATCGCCGCCGTGATGCCCACAATTTTCGGGTTATTTTCCGCCAGTTTAATCAGCGTTTCGGCGAAAACTTTGGAATAGCTGGGCGGTTTGGGTTTGCTGGCGGGAATGGCTTTGCCCGTAGTCAGGTTAAAGGGGTTTTGGGCGTGGTAGCCTACTTGGTCTTTTTCGGCGATCGCGTAGCCCTTGCCCTTCACCGTCGCCACATGCACCAGTACCGGCCCCGTGATACTGTGAGCTTGATTGAAAGTAGCAATCAACTCCTCCAAATTATGCCCATCCACCGGGCCAATGTAAGTAAAGCCCAATTCCTCAAACACCGCCCCCACTTTTGGCACCGCCAACCGCTTCATCCCTTCCTTGATGCGCTCCATCTCCGGCGTGAACGCCTCCCCCAGGAAAGGAATATGCTTAAACTGTTCCTCCAAATTATCCTTGAGAAACTGCACCGGCGGCGACAGGCGCATTTTGTTCAAATAGCGAGGAATTGCCCCCACATTCGGAGAAATCGACATCTCATTATCATTCAGGACTACCATTACATTGGTGTTGGGCAAGTGTCCCGAGTGGTTAATGGCTTCCAGAGCCATCCCCCCCGTGAGGGCCCCATCACCAATCACCGCCACAACCTTAAAATTTTCCCCTTTCAAATCCCGCGCCAGCGCCATTCCCAACGCCGCCGAAATGCTCGTGGAAGCGTGACCGGCGCCAAAATGGTCGAATTTGCTTTCGCCCAGCTTCAGATATCCGGCGATACCGTCTTTTTGCCGCAAAGTCTGGAAATTGTTGTATCGCCCCGTGACCATTTTGTGGGGATAGGCTTGGTGTCCCACATCCCAGATTACTTTGTCCCGGTCTAGGTCGAGGGTCTGGTAAAGACCGAGGGTCAGTTCCACCACCCCCAGTCCCGGCCCAAGGTGTCCGCCAGTGGCGGCGACGGTTTCTAGATGCTTTTCCCGAATTTCTTTGGCAACTTGTTCTAGTTGATGAATGGACAAGCCATGTAGTTGGTTGGGATGGGTTAGTTCGCTAAGGTGCATTTTTGTGTTAACCGATTTAGATGCGCGTTTGTTTCAGGGAACAGGGACTAATATGATGTTTGCTTAATGGTTCCAATAAGTCCCATTTAATTTTCCCTACTACTATCACTCATTAGCGTACTACTAAAAACCCACTTAAGGAACTTCTCGCCCCTGGGAGAGATGGGGGGACCAGGAGACGGGGGGACGGGGTGACGGGGGGACGGGGGGACGGGGAGACGGGGAGACGGGGAGACGGGGAGACGGGGAGACGGGGTTCTTAGTTGGGCTTTAGCCCAAAAACAGCGGTAAGGCGAGGGTATATGATATGATTCCAGAAGTTGATGAGAACGGCAATCTACCAAAAGAAAGAAACCGGGTTTCTCTCCCAGATTTGCCGCGATGAAACCAGAATTTATCCAGAAACCCGGTTTCTGAAAGAGACTGGGATGAGTTTCAGGAAAGATTTAGCACGAATTTAACCAGACAACGCCAGGATTATAGCCAGAGATTTCCAAATTTATTCACCATGATGATAAAAAACGAACAAGAATATCACTATTCCTTGGAGTGTTTGCGGCGATTTGAAGCCTCGATCGCTGAAATCGATAGTAATCAAACCTTAAAAGCCGAGCCTCTGCGCTGGCAGCTACATCGAGACTCATATCAAAGTCAAGCTGACGAGTTAAGAGAAGAAATTACCGAATATGAAAGATTGATTAGCTGGGAGACTAACCAGCCGATTCAAATTCAAGTAGCCAGTTTAAATAAACTGCCAGATGCTTTAATTAAAGCCCGCATCGCCGCTAAAATCAGCCCAGAAGAACTAGCGGAAATATTGGGAATCGAAGCCGATCGAGTTAAGCAATATGAAGAGACAGATTATCAATGTGCTAGTTTTGTAGAACTGCTCGAAGTCAGTGCCGCTTTAGGTGTAGAATTGGAAACAGCAGTGTTGCAGGTAGATTTTGAAGAAATTGCAGCCGTCAAGGAAAGTGTGAATAAATGGCGGGATAAGAGAATGAATGTGGTCGCTAAAAGCTGATGTTTTGGCACCGCTTGAGCCAGCATTTTTCCCTTAAGACAGGGCATGGTGACGCTGGTGATTTGGGGAATTACCCCTAGAAGTAAAAAGTAGTAGGGGGGCAGTGCCTGACCGAGAATTATCTTCATCACCAGTAACAGTATTGGGTATTGCTAAAAATCCAGAATTCAATACTGATTTAAATTCAAAGTGAATCCCGGTAAAACCTCTTCCCCCGATAACTCTGTGGGCAGATTTCTCACCTCTACCTCTTGCCCTAACCGATAGATTTCTACCTGTTGGTCTTGGGGGTTAATTAACCATCCCGATCGCACCCCCGCATCTAGATATTCCCGCATTTTCTCCTGTAAGGATTGTAAATCGTCTGTGGCTGACCTTAATTCTATCACAAAATCTGGGGCGATCGGCGGAAATTTGCGCCGCTGCTCTGGCGTTAATGCTTCATAACGTTGTCGCTGAATCCAAGCCGCATCGGGAGACCTATCCGATCCATTGGGCAACCTAAATATGGTAGAAGAACTGAAAGTATAACCCAAGCCAGTTTGCCGATTCCACATCACCAAATCTGCAATCAGGTCAGCTTCTCGATTGCCGCTATCTCCGCCCACTGGTGGCATAATAATTAATTCTCCTTTAGCATTCCGCTCAAACTTCAACTCGCGGTTATTTTGACAAATTTGATAAAATTGGTCATCAGTCAGGTGAACTGGGTCTAAATTTAATATTAA
This sequence comes from Oscillatoriaceae cyanobacterium M33_DOE_052, assembly GCA_015296065.1. Lineage (GTDB taxonomy): Bacteria > Cyanobacteriota > Cyanobacteriia > Cyanobacteriales > Laspinemataceae > Koinonema. Next base: position 34,579 of record DVDU01000114.1, read on the forward strand.
AGCACTCATATCTACCCCACGTATGTGCCATAAAATTATTATATCATATCTGCCATCAGATTAGTTCTGCTACCACTGCTTACGAGTCCAGAAACCGGTTTTCTTCCGGACAATCTACGTTTAATCACGAAGCATCGGGTTTGAAAAACCCGGTTTCTCTCAAGGCATCTGGTTTGAGAAACCCGGTTTCTCCTACACTTTTACCCTAGCTTACTATAGATAACTTTACTAATCGCCTGAACCGCCCATAAGTTTGAGCCGCAATTCATCCAAACTGTTAACTGTGGCTAAAGCTGAGAAGATTTTTTCAAGCAGATTGACATCAGAAATCGCCACCATCTCAGCCAGCATAGCCACTCCCTCGTTACCAAACTTCAGCCGCAAACCCAACTCAATGCCTTGTAATAGAGTTTGTTTTCGGCGGAGCATTTCCTCTGCTAACCGGGCTTGAGTTTGGGATAACTGCACCTGATTTTTTGCCGCCAGTTCATCACCCGTAGGAATCACTGTCCCATTGCCATAACACCAGCGCAACCAAATCCCATTTACATCCTCAAATTCACCCTGCCACAGGGTCAGTCCTAAGCCGACTTTGGCAAACCAAGCATCAGTTTTAGGGACATAAGCACCTCCCTGTAATTCAAAAACTCGCAGGGGGGTATGCCCCAATTTGCCCAAGGGGTCGTACACTACATAATATTCGATGTCCAGATTGGCATAGTCTGTGAGTTTACTGCCTAATTCATTCCCTGGTGTTGGGGAGACAATTTCTATCACCACTTCTGGGGGTTTGCCAAACTCCCAAAATAGGTAGAAGCGGACTCTTCTTTGCCACCAGTCCTCCCCGGCGTTAGTATTGAGACTGAGAAACACATCTGGAGCGATACCGGGGTGGCGGACGTGAGGAAATAAGCCTACATTAGCAGCGGCTAAAAAGGGAACGCTGATACCGGTGTCTGCACCACTGTAAAAAACTTTTGTCAGCAGGCGTTGTTGTTTTTCATTAAAAAAGCTATCCAAGGGAGTGTCGTCCTCCAGTATCATTTGGCTGATATCGGGATATTCGTGAGGAAGCAGCATAAAGTTTTCCCGGATAATTTAATTAAATGGTGAGTAAGGTCACAGATTCAATTTCGGCTAGGCATTGGCAGCTCTCCTTGATAACTAAAATGATAGGCATTTCCACAAAAAATAGAAAATAATGGCTGTCCACTTCGAGGATATGATGGAGGATATGATGTCATCTGAATTCGACAACCTCCAGTTGTCCATTCTGATGTACTAGGGCGGTACACATCTTCTAAACAACCATTACGTTGGAATTCCCAACCCCAGCCTGATTCCTGGCAGCGTTCATATTCATGCAGCCGCATAGTACGAGTTTCAGTATATTTTCGACCCCTTGTTTCTGACTGGTAGCGAGGGTTTGTTAAAGTAAAATCTTGTTGCAGCTCAACAACCAAATGCTCGCCATCCCACCAGGTTTTAATTTCACAAATACCTGACCAACCACCAATAGTATTACCCAAAGAACACTCGCCTTTTACATGGCGAATTGTTTGAGCGTCAACTGATGGACTGATGCTGATTAAAGCTGTAGCGAGTGAAGAGCTTAAGCCAATCAATAAGAATTTGAGATTTTTTTTGATGCTCATAATCGGATTTATGACTGCTAAATTTCAGAAAGTATTAGCATTTTACCCCCTAATGTAGGGGCAGCCACGGGGGGACTGCCCCTACAACATTTAACCCAACAACTAGACCCTAAATGGTTGCCGCTGTAGGTACTGGGGTCTCAGTTACTGGCTCCTGCTGGGCGGCATAAAGCCGGTTCAGGGCGTTGATGTAGGCGTGAGCGGAGGCGACGATGATATCGGTGTTGGCGGCGTGACCAGAGAAGATGCTCTGGTCTTGACGCAGGCGGATGGTGACTTCGCCGATCGCATCTATCCCCGCAGTCACGGACTGGACGGAAAACTCAATCAACTGGTTAGGCACATTCACCACCCGGTTGATGGCTTTATACACCGCATCCACCGGACCAGTGCCGATCGCCGCATCGGTCAACTCCACCCCTTCGGGAGTCCGCACTGTCACCGTGGCGGTGGGACGAGAACCATCACCACAAGTCACTTGTACCAACTCTAACCGGAACAGTTCTGGGGGTTGCTGGATTTCATCATTCACAATTGATTCCAGGTCCCAATCTGTCACCTCTTTTTTCTTATCCGCCACAGCCTTAAACCTGAGAAAAGCGTTGTTTAACTCTGTTTCTGACAATTCAAACCCCAACTCTTTCAGGCGAGTAGCGAAAGCGTGACGACCGGACAACTTACCCAAAACGATTTGATTATCCGTCAAACCAATGGACTGGGCGTCCATAATTTCATAAGTCAGCTTGTGCTTTAACACGCCGTCTTGGTGAATACCGGACTGGTGCGCAAAAGCATTCGCCCCCACGATCGCCTTATTCGGCTGCACCAACATCCCCGTGAGGTTAGAAACCAGGCGGGAAGTCTTGTAAATTTGGCGCGTGTCAATATTCGTCAAAGGCGCTTGGGAATCAGCGGGCCGGCGCAAAAAGGGATTGAAATACTGCCGCCGCACGTGGAGAGCCATCACCAATTCTTCCAGAGCCGCATTCCCGGCCCGCTCGCCGATACCATTAATCGTACATTCCAACTGGCGAGCGCCGTTTTTTACAGCTTCCAAGAAGTTGGCTACAGCTAAGCCCAAGTCATTGTGACCGTGGACTGAAATAATTGCTTTATCGATATTGGGGACATTTTCCTTAATCCCCCGGATGATGCCACCGAATTCGCTGGGAGTGGTGTAGCCTACAGTATCAGGGATATTGACCGTAGTGGCACCAGCAGCGATCGCCCGTTCTAACACCTGATAGAGAAACTCCGGGTCACTGCGGCCCGCATCTTCCGGGGAAAACTCCACATCATCCACCAGAGATTTAGCATAAGCCACCATCTCCCCAGCAATTTCTAGCACCTCGGCTCTGGTCTTTTTCAGCTTATACTCCAGATGGATGTCAGAAGTGGCGATAAACGTGTGAATGCGACCCCGCGCCGCTGGTTTCACCGCCGCTCCCGCCGCCGCGATATCCGCACGGGTGGCCCGCGCCAAGCCGCAAATCGTCGGTCCGTTTTCCGTTCCCACCGCTTCGGCGATGCGCTGCACTGCTTCAAAGTCCCCCGGACTGGCGTAGGGGAAACCGGCTTCAATCACATCCACCCCTAGTCTGGCTAGCTGGCGGGCGATCGTCAGCTTCTCCTCCACATTCAAGCTGGCTCCCGGCGACTGCTCCCCATCGCGCAAAGTCGTATCAAAGATAATAATTCTGTCTTGTGTCATTTTTCCCTCAACATTATCAGTTAATGCTCGGTGCTTCCCTATTTCCAGTCTAGCCCGCGATTTGGGCAATGTTAAATTTCACAATCTAACCTTAATAATCTATTTTCTCTATTTTCTCGCGAATATCATTTAAATCAATATATCGGTCGGTGGCGTTGCGCAGTTCGCGGGCAATCATCCCCTCGGTAGAAACCACAGTGATATGGGTATTTTTCGAGCGCAACAGCTCGATCGCCCGCTCAAAATCGCCATCCCCGCTGAACAGCACTACCCGATCGTACTGTTCCACCGTATTAAACATATCTACGACAATTTCAATATCTAAATTGGCTTTTTGAGAATAGCGTCCCGAAGAATCATCATAATACTCTTTCAACAGCTTAGTGCGCACAGTATAACCCAAACTTATCAAAGCATCACGAAATCCCCGCTGGTCTTGGGGGTCTTTGAGCCCCGTGTACCAGAAAGCATTCATCAACTGAATATTCGGCTCGCAGGTAGTGAAATAGTCCAGCACTCTTCGGGGGTCAAAAAACCAGCCATTTTTTTGCTGGGCATAGAACATATTGTTACCGTCCACGAAAATCGATAGACGGTTCATCGTATAACAATTCATACAAACTTAGACCTAAAATTAGAAGGAAATAATTTAAACTTAACTTAGTAGTATAGCAGATTTTGCTTTTTTTTTATTTTCCCTTGTTTCGGCTACAGCCCCCCACCCCCTTAGCAAAACTTCATCAGCTTTGTCATCTGAAGGTGAACTAAACAAGACAGACGGTGGTACAGGGGACGGGGGGCTTCTGGAGTGTGGGGAGTGTGGGGAGTGTGGGGAGTGTGGGGAGTGTGGGGAGTGTGGGGAGTGTGTGGAGTGTGGGG
>DVDU01000126.1 GCA_015296065.1 Oscillatoriaceae cyanobacterium M33_DOE_052
ATACCAATTCCAGAAAAGACTTGCGTGAATCAGGTGGTGAGCGGCGGAGCAAAAGCATCGAGAATCCATTGCCAACCAATGAGAGAGCGTAAACGGCGAGGGTCAGCATTCAACTGACGAAGGAGAAAGTTGATCCTTGCCCTTTTGCGATCCAAAGAAGGATAGACCTCTCCTTCAATCCGGCTACGGAGCCACTCAAAGACCCGCTCACAAGGGTTGAGTTCGGGCGAATAGGGCGGCAAGGAAATCCGAACAAAACCCTGCTTGCCCATCTCTTTGCCCCGATGAGAACTGGCACCGTCCCAGATTACCGCTTGAGGCTGCCACTGTTGCAAGAGAGGGATCAAACTGCCCTGTGTCATGCGCTTGGTCCAGCCCCAATACAAGCGATAATGTGGCACATCAACTGCCAGAAAGAGATACTGCCAAGCCAACTCAATCTGGATGGGCTGAATGATCTTGACCCCTCGACAGCCCCAGCGTCGCCGAACTTGTCCCCACAGACCAAAACGCATCTCATCGCAAAACCAGACCTTGTGAAGGGGGGACAAGTCATGCTTTTCCAAAGCCAAGCGTAGTCCTTGTGCCCTCCATATCTCTTGGGCTTCGACATCGGCCTTGATGGAGCGGGGGCGCGGGACTTTGAGACCACACTTCATCTGCCTTAAGCGGGCGTGCAAACCACTATAGCTGTAGTCAATCCCCCAGCGTTCTGCCACCCACTGCACCGCCTCCCACACGGTTCGAAACTGCCCCAGTTTAACCTTGAGGCGGAGGGCACTTTGTTGGATGGGTTTCAGTTTTGCCTTTCTTCCCTGTTTCCCATGTCCCTTGACCCGCTTGAGTAGCTCACTCAGACCCCCTTCCCGATACCATGCCACCCAGTATGGCAAGGTTCTATAGGCCAACCCTAGCAGCTTGGCCACTTCCTTCAGCTCTTTTCCTTGCCTCAAGTACCACATGGCTTGCAGACGAAGCCTTTGTTCTCCACTCCGCTCTTGCCGAAACCGCTTTTTCAACTCTTCGGCACTTTCTTTCCACTCAACTGCTAGTTTCCGTCCCATGCTTTTTGGATACGGATTTTATACGCATTTCATTTCTGGAATTGGTATAAGACTCTGATCTCAAGAGAGCCAGCACAGGAATCAAAACGGGGAAGGTCTATTCGTACCTTCCCCGTTTTGATTTTAAGAATACTTAACCCATCACCGGGGTACTCATCAGCTTTTCAAACTGCGCCCGATCCAGTGTCTCGATCTCGATCAGGGTTTCCGCCAGCTTCTGCACCTTATCGAAGTTCTCGGTGAGGATGGCCTTGGCCCGTTGATAGGCCGTATCCAGAATGCTTCTGACCTCTTCATCGATGTC
>DVDU01000144.1 GCA_015296065.1 Oscillatoriaceae cyanobacterium M33_DOE_052
TATTTACAATGTTGTATGTGTCAAAAAATTAGTTATGTTCATTGGTTTGAGGAGATGACGTTTTTTGAATAATTTAGGCATCAAAGACATAAGTGTAATTTTTTATGTAAAGTTTTGTATCGACATTCAACATTTCTGGGTCAGTATAGATGGTTTGACCACGATCGGCACTCAAAACACCGCCACTTTGCAGATAAATGATGCGGCTCCCGATACTTTCGAGGTGGAGTTTACCCAACCGACTTACTCTATCTCGGAAAATGGCACCTATGCCATCTTAACGCTGAATCGCACGGGAGATTTGAATCAATATTCAGAAGTGCAGATAGATGTGACCGGTGGTAGTGCGACTCCAGAGGCGGATTTCTACTGGGATACTCTGATAGATGATGGCATGGGTGGTGGTTATCCACGTAGCCACACCGCTTATTTTGCTCCCGGACAGGCGCAAGCAACGCTGAATGTGGATATTCCGCTGGATGCAGTGGTAGAAGGCACTGAGGATATCGCTTTTAGTATCGGTAGTATTACTGGTAATGGCATCGCTGGCAGCCAAAACAGTACCACTTTAAATATTATCGATGTTCCGGCACCCACGGTAGAATTTGCTCATACCACCTATGCGGTGACAGAAAATAGTAACTGGAATCAAGCGTTTATTACCCTGAATCGCACGGGAGATTTGAGTCAATCTTCAGAAGTGCAGTTGAGCGTAACTGGCGGTAGTGCTACCCCAGACAGTGATTATTACTTCTGGTCGCCGATAGCGTATTTTGGTCCGGGACAAACGCAATCCACGGTTGCCGTGGATATCCCTGGGGATTATGCTGCAGAGATAGAAGGCACTGAGGACATTACTTTTGAGCTGGCGAATGCTACACATGCGATCGTCGGCAATCAAAGTACGGCTACTGTGGAGATTAATGAGAATCCATTGCCCACAGTGGAATTCTCCCACGCTGATTACTGGATGGCAGAAAATAATTCCACAGTGCAGGCGGCGATTACTTTGACGCGCACGGGAGATTTAGGCTACTATTCTGAGGTGCCAATTACTGTCACTGGTGGGACGGCGGCGGATGGTTTGGATTATGGTTTACCAAATCCTGTAGCTACTTTTGGCTGGGGACAAGCGCAAACTACAGTTTATGTGGATGTGCTGCCAGATCTGGAAGCGGAAGACACGGAAAACGTGACGTTGGCCCTGGGGAATGCTACTGGTGCGACTATCGGCGCTGCGAGTACGGCAACTCTGGAGATTCTGAATACGGAAGTTGATGTAATTAATCAACCGCCGGTGGTGACGATACCAATATCGAGTCAAAGCCATGAGTTCCAAACTGATTTTATTTTGACTTTAGACCCACATACTTTCACCAACCCAGAGGGTGAGCCACTGACTTATATGGCGCGACGGGTAGGTTGGACTTGGAATGGGGATAGTCAAACTTGGACTACTCAGGATATGGCTTTGCCGGATTGGTTGGTGTTTGACCCGGAAACTCTGACTTTCACGGGGACGGAACAGATGCCGGGTTGGTTCTGGACGCAGATTGAGGTGATGGCAACGGATCCAGAAGGTGCGACTACGAGTGATGTGTTTGCGGTGTGGGGAAATACTCAATCGGGAATCGCCATTGATGGTTACATTGCTGGTGCTACGGCTTTCTTTGATGCGAATAAGAATGGCATTCAAGATGGCAATGAGCCTTCGGCTACTACTAATGATTTGGGTGGGTTTGACCTGAATCTGGATGTGGAGACTTTTGATACTAACCGCAGCGGTTTGATTGAGTTTGAGGAAGGTCAACTGGTGGTGGTTGGTGGTGAGGATACGGCGACGGGGTTGCCGCTGGAAACGCCGCTGGTGGCAACGCCGGACGCGGAGGTGACTACCTTGTTAACCAGTTTGGTGGCCAACTTGGTGGCTGGTGGGGCAACGGTGGACCAGGCGAATCAGCAGGTGTTGGATGCTTTGGGACTGCCTGCTGGGGTTGATATCAATCAACTGGACCCGATCGCGGCTACAGCGAATCAGGAACCGGGTGGGGTGGAAACCTTGGTGGCGATGGTGAAGGTGCAAAATACTGTCACCCAAATCGCGAATCTGCTGGATGGGTTGGCCGATGTTTCTGCTTATGATATGGTGCAAGCGGTGGTGGGCGCGATCGCCAGCGAAATGCAGCCCAATTCCACGGTGGATTTAACCAACCCCGATCGGCTCCAAACCCTCATTTCAAATGCCGCAGTGGCGGTGCAGCAGATTGACTCTAATATCGACTTAGCGCAAGTAGAGGATATGGCTGCGTCAGCCGCCACCGTGATGGCAGCGGCAAACCAACGCATCGATGATGTGGTAGCACAAGGCAATGACATTCTCACAGATATTGCCAAAGTCCAGTTTGTTGCCCTCGGTACTACCGCTGACGATTTGCAAGCAGCAGCAGCGGGCACTAAGACGATTGATGAAGTGGTAGCGGCTAACACGGGCGCGGCTTTAGATGCTCAAATTGCGGCTGCTGTTGTCAATTGGATGGTGCTGCCAGTAGTGGTGGATGAACCGATTTTGGATCCTTTGGAAGACATCTTCCCCCCAATGCTAGAAGACATGGTGCCAGTGGTGGATGAAATTTTCCCCCAAATGGGGGAAGATATGGTGCCAGTAGTGGTGACTGAACCGAGTGTTCCCAATCTGAATGACATACCCGAATTTAGTCAATCGGGAATTGTGCAGCCCACAGTTTCATCGCCGACGGTGCCAACAATGCCTACGGGTGCTTTGGCGGGCGCCGATATCGAGCTGACGATCGCCGGTGCTGCCGAAGGTACTGCCGCTGATGATACCTTTAATGGTGATGAGGGCGATAATGCCTTCTTAGGTAACAATGGCGATGACAGCCTATTAGGTAATGATGGCGATGACTGGATGAATGGGAATCGCGGCGCTGACTACTTAGATGGCGGTGCGGGTGATGATACCTGTTACGGCGGCAAAGATAATGACATCATGTTAGGCGGTAATGGCGCTGATCTGATGTTTGGCAATCTCGGAGATGATACAATTTCCGGCGATGATGGGAATGATTTCCTCAATGGCAACCAGGGTAAAGACCTAGTAGCGGGCGGTAGCGGCGACGATACCCTCCACGGCGGCCAGCAAAATGATATCCTCACTGGCGATGATGGGGATGATTTACTCTGCGGTGATTTAGGGGATGATACCCTCACCGGTGGCAATGGTAGCGATACCTTTATGCTGGCGCGGAGTGCTGGTAACGATATCATCGTTGATTTTGAGGATGGTATCGATGCTCTGACTTTGAGTCAGGGTCTGACTTTCAGCAATCTGGCAATTAGTTCTCTCAATGGCAGCGCCATTATCCGTGTGGATGATGAAATTATCGCTACTTTGACCGATTTTAATGCTAGTCTGCTGACTGAGAATGATTTTGTTGGTTAAGGCTATCGTCTGGTTCAGAAACCGGGTTTCTTTGAAAAATCCCGGTTAAGAAACAAAGATAATCGCAGAAACCCGGTTTCTTGGCTAGCTTCAGAAACCGGGTTTTTTGCGTCAACTTTTGGTTTCTTCTCCCCCGGTTTGTGACTAAACCCGCAAGCGGATAAAGATGCTGGCGTGGTTGTACCCGTCGGGGTTGTCAGCGGTGGTGAGGGTGAAGGACTCTAGGTGGGAAAATGCCGATTTACCGGCAATTTCTATAAATTTGAGGAAGGGGAACTGGCGCACCAGCAAGGAGCGATTTAGCACCCAGTCCAAATAAAAATAGCCGGAATTCTCGGCTGGTAAAGCCGCCTGGGCCTGAGCTAATTTAGCACTAGCCAGGAAAGAACCAGACTCGGGAGCTTTCAGAGCCTGCTCGATCGCCGCCAACCGATTGGCGAATATCTCATATTCCCCCACGGAGGCGCGCACGGCTTGCACTTCAGCGGTAATTTTCCTGACTCCCGACTTACCCGCCGCACCAGTAGTAAGTTTTGTCCAGGCGATCGCCTCCTGGTTGCCAAAACTCACCGGACCCACATTAATCCCCCGCTCCCGGGCGACAGTTTCCAGATGACTTATCCCCGTCGCCGTTTTCTCTCCCTGCTCAGCCACAAAAATCCAATCTAAATTATCCTCACCGGGATGAGAAATTAATCCCAGAGCGTATGAGTCCTGCACCCAGCCAAAGATATCCTCCTCTACATTTATGCTCCCCTTCGCCGCCAAACTATTGCTGGTTAACAAAGAATTGATACTTTTGACAAAAAAACTGGTTAACCCGCTATCAGCAGACAAGGTTTGTAAATCCTGACCCGCCGCCACCAAATTGGCTTCAGCCGGTATCCAGTCTAACGCCTTCACGGGCAGGGACAGCAGAGGCAATGACCCCTCATCCGTTGCCGCCTTCCACAAGGTATCCGCCACCAGTCCATTAGGATTTAACCCCAGGGAAATTGCTACCAGGTTATCATTTTCCCCCGGAGTTTTTACCCCAGTGCGGTTTAACCAGGCGGCGAATTGACCAGGGTTGACAAAAGCCACACCAATGCGGTTATTTCCGGTTGTCTCCGCCGCCACATTTTGCGACACTTGCTGATAAATGTCGCTGCTGGTGAGGTTAAGATTAGGCGCTTGCACAGTATTGATAGCTTCGCGCAAAACTTTGGGATGGTTGGCAAATAGCACAAAGCGAGAACCCACCACCGCCGATGCCCAGTCCCCAGCCAAGGGACTGAGATTGCCTGCTTCTGGGGGAGTTGTGGTATAGATTAATTTCACTCCGGCATAATCTTCTAATACTAATTCCGCCCCAGAGCCAGAGATAGGTTTATTTTGCCACAAGCGCTCTAAAAAAGCACTACTAGCGGCGGCGTCGCGAGTGGCTAAGGCGAGAAGATATCCTGGTTGGAATCCATTGGCCTGATTTCTATCCAGGTCAAGAGTGGTCACGGCTAAAGAGATTTCATCTCCTAGCCAAGGTTGGATATCTTCTTCATATTTTAAATCAGTATTAGCCAGTAAACTTTCTTTGATATGGTTGATTTCTTGGCCGATTTTTCCCCGGTCTCCCCCGGAAGCGGCTTGGCCGACAAATGAGGCCAAATCTCCGGGATTGACCAGCAAAGAAGCCATGATGGCTGATTGCTTGGGGATAAATATAGCAGATTCTGGTGCATTTAATTTAGATGTTAATTGATTAGTTTTAGTACCGCAGCCGCCAGCCAAGAATAATATGATTACCAAGAAACTAGCGGATATAATGGAAATAAATGGGCGTTGTTTGTCTGTCATTTCTCAATACTTATTTGTCCTGTTGAGGGCAGCCGCCAAATTTTGATTGTGTTGTCCTCGCTGCCACTGGTGAGGATGGTGCCATCAGCGCTGATGCTCAGGGAATGAACGGTATCCCGGTGTCCCGTGAGGGTGCTAAGGTGTTCGCCTTTGCTGGCGTCCCAGAGTTCGATCGTGCTATCCAGACTACCGCCGCCAATGGCTAAAATCAAGGTTTCTGCCCCAGAGGTGGCGCCTAGGGGCATAAAGGCCAGGGATTGCACGGCACCAGACTGGCGGTGTAGGGTGCGCAGTAGCTCGCCGGTGTGGAGTGAGTACAATTGGATAGTGCCGCTTTCGCTGCCGCTAGCCAGTATCTTACCATCAGGGCTAATCGCTACAGACCGCACCCGCCAGGAATTGCTTTGCCAAGTTTGCAATAGCTTCCCGGTGGTGGTATTCCACAGTTTAATCGTACCGTCATCGCTGCCGCTGGCCAAGAGGGGTTCTCGGGGGCTGAAGGCGAGGGAGACGACTTGGCTGGTGTGACCAGATAAAGTATGTGTCAGGGTGGCAGAGGCTAATTCCCACAGTTTTACCGTGCCGTCGGCGCTGGCACTGGCTAAGATATTGCCATCGGGACTGTAGGCGATAGCTAAAACCCAGCCGGAGTGACCCTCGAAGGTCCACAGGAGTTTACCGCTTTCTAAGCCCCACAGCTTGACGGTACGATCGCTCCCGCCGCTGGCGAAGGTGAAGCCTTTGGGACTGACGGCCACGGCGCTCACTTGTTCTCCATTGTGGTCTAGGACTTGCCGCTGGTCTCCGGTGGCTAAATCCCAGATTTTCAGGGTTTTATCGGCACTCCCACTCACCAGTAGCCGGTTATCGGGGCTGATGGCGATGGCGTTAACCCCCCAAAGATGGGCAGAGATAGTGTTCGTCAGGGCAATTTGTTGCAGAGAATAGATGGCGGAGATCGCGTCTGGGCTGCGGCTCATCTTCACCATGTTGGTGGCCGTTTCCCTGCGCATGGAGGACATGGCTTGGCGCAAAAATGCGTCTATCTCCCGGGAAAATTGGGCTGCACTGAGGGGAAGGAGTAAAATCGCTGTCCCCATCAGGACTTTTTTCGTGACGGCTTTTTTGGCTCTCCACCGGCGGGAACGGCTGGAGCGGTGGTGGGTGTGGGGGGAGGGGGTGACGGGGTGACGGGGAGATGGGGAGGTGGGGGGAGGGGGTGACGGGGTGACGGGGTGACGGGGTGACGATCCCCCAGTCCCCTGGTCGATCGTTTCTAAGTATTGGCTGATGGCATCCGTGTTATGGGGGCGGTTGCCAGGAAAAGGGGACATGAGGCGATCGATTAAATTGGCGAAATTCTCAGAAACTCTGGCCGATTCCCGCCACCGCAGCTCTCCCGTGCGGGGGTCTTCCTGAAAATCGTTAGGGTGCCTACCAGCGAGCAAATAGACAAAAGTCCGACCCAAAGCAAAAAAATCTGACTGAGGCACGGCTTTGCCGTTGATTTGTTCCGGCGGGGTGTAACCAGGAGAAACAATTCCCGTCATCCGATGGCCCGCCCCCACTTTGGCCAAATAAGTCCCGGATACCTCCCGCGCCGTGCCAAAGTCAATCAGAGCCAACTGCCAATCTTCCCCAGTTTTAGAAGGACGCAGCATGATGTTGGAAGGCTTGATATCCCGGTGAAAGTAATTCTGGTGATGGACTTGGTGCAATATTTCTACCAGTTGCTTTAACCAATCAACGGCTCGAGATTCGGTAATCGGTTGGTGTTGCCGCTGAGCCATCCACTCTTCTAGGTTGCAGCCCTCAATTAGTTCCATCACCAGGCAATGTAAGGGCTTGTGACTGTTTCTGGGATAAAAGGTAAAGTATCCGTCCGGTTCGACTTTGGGAATGCCGGGATGTTGTAAACGGCTGAGGACTTGGGCTTCCCGCTCGAACAGGGCCACGGCTTTGGGGTTGTCATCTATCAGGACTTTGAGGACTTTGGTCTGTAAATGGTGGTGGTCTTCCACCTCAAAGGTTTTGCCAAACCCTCCCTCTCCCAACAGCCGCTTGATGTGATAGCGCTGTTGCAGGACGAGGGAGGAACCGCAGTGGCAGCAGATGCGGTTGTGAGCGTGCCAGGGGTCGGCTGGGTTGGGGCACTTGGGGTTTAGGCAATAACTCACAGCTTTGGGAATCCACTTTGAGGAGAACAGTCTCGATTATAAGCCTCTGTTGAGAGGGTGGCAGACCAGGGTGATCAAGCGGTATTGGGATTGAGAAGGGAAAAGGGAAAATTTATGACTCTGGAATCTACGTTGATTTCGACGGTGGTTATGTCTGAAAGTTCTTTGGCTGAACTGGCGCGGGAGATAGAATCGGAACTATCTCGCGAGCCTGCCTATGTTGCGGCGGTGGCGGCGATCTCGCGTTGCGTTGCCGCTCCGTCTGGGAGCGTGCAGACGATCGCCACGGCGGCGGAAAATGCCCAGACGCTGGTTAAAGCTGTGGCTAAAGCGGCGATTAAACTGGCTTTGGAGAAGGTGGCGGCGATCGCGCCAAAGTCTCGCCATCAAGATAATTTGGGGGTGGCGGCGGCGGAAAATACTGATGGTGGTGGCAAGGGTAAGTTTTTGGGTTTTGGGCAACTGCCTTTGTCGAAGCCGCAAAGCCAAAATAGGGAAGAGGCGGCGGCGGACCGGTGGCGGGTGGCGGCGATCGCCTTGGGGCGGCAACTGCGAGAAGCACGGATGGCGCGGGGTATGTCTTTGAGCCAGCTCCAAATGCAGACGATGATTCCCCTGCACCATTTGAAGGCTCTGGAAGATGGCTGCGCTGATGAGTTACCCGAGGATGTGTTTACGCGCAATTTTATCCGCCGCATTGGTAATGCTTTGGGTTTAGATGGGGCCGCAATGGCGGCGCAGTTACCTGCACCTACAGCTCCGCCGAGGGTGGTGCCCGCTTGGCAGGGGCGCAATTCCCCCAGTGTGAGTGGTTTTGGGAATATGCCGATGTATTTGGGTTATACGGCCCTGATGGCGGGAGCGATCGCGGGGTTAGGTCATCTCGCTAATAGTTCTGCGGCGCCAGAACCCACCTTTCCCGATGCCCCACCACAGGATAACACTCAGTGGCAAAGGGAGTCTGATTCGAGAAATTCGATTACTTGCCCGATCGAGGGTTGCTCGATCGCCCCCCCGGAATATTCCTCCCAGTGATAATTTCTGTGCAGGGGGAGCAGGGGGGCAGGGGAGCAGGGGGGCAGGGGGACGGGGGACGGGGTGACGGGGTGACGGGGAGATAATTGACAATTGACAATTGACAATTATCAATTATCAATTATCAATTATCAATTATCAATTATCCCCGTCTATATTACTCTTCAGAGCCCTGAATTTTCAGCAACAGGAACCCCAGCGCCAAACCCACCAGGATCAGGCTAGAAGCCAAAAAGGCTGCATTAAAAATTTCACCGGCCATAGTTTAACTGCTCCTTAGTTATGTGATTGGGTCTGATGCAGGTGCGATAAAACCGTCCTGGAGTATATTAAACCAGTTTCCGCGCCCATCTGGTCAGCCGGATGCTCCAGGAGAGACGGACGGCGGCAACACGGGGCAAGGCACCTGATTAGATGAGAAATCCCCAGCACCTAATTTTCAGCCTAAAATCTGCCCTCAAGAGGCGGATTACCCCACATCTGGAATTTTTAACAAATCTTTAAAGCAATTATCTAGACAGATAGCAAAAAATTTGCCAAAATAATATCAGCCACTTAGCGGAACTGGGCAGTCCATGCAACCCAAAAATTATTCTAAATTCTGGCAGGTACTTCCCGCTGCCATGCTGTTTTTGCTCATCACCATATTTGAGCAAGATAAAAGTTGGGGTTGGGAATGCACACCAGAAAAAATTAATGCCCAAATAGAAAAGTTTGCCGCCAGCGATGCCGAGCAAAAAGCAGCACTAGATACAGTGGCTAAATGCGGTGAATCAGCCGTTAGCATCTTGGAACAAGTTATCCTGGATAAAAATCAGCAGAAACTCAGAATTCGTTTAAATGCAATTTTTACTTTGGGAAAAATGGGCGTGACTGCCCAAGAGGCAGTTCCAGAACTACTCAAAATCCAGTCCGATCGGCAAAATGAAACTCAAGCATCGCGATATTCCGCGATTTTGGCTCTCGCCAAAATTGTCGCCGCTGATGATGTTAATGCTAACCAGCGGAACTGGGCTATTGAGGGTCTGATTCAAACTCTCGGAGACCAGGACGATCTACTGATTGAGGCAGCGGCTGAAGCCTTAGCTAAAATCAATGATCCTGCCATACCCGCTCTCAAAAATGCTCTGAAAAACCCTGATTATGGCATCCAGTTAGGTGCTGCCCTGGCTCTGGGGCAAATTGATGGGCAAGTCAAATTAGCTGTGGATTCTTTAATCAGCCAACTCGATTCGCCAAATATTGAATGGCAAGAACGCTCTTTTGACTATTTAAATAATGTTTTTGATTTAATTAAACAAAACCGAATCAAACCGGATATAGAATTGCCAATATTAACGGATTATATCCTCGCTACAACTACCAGTTTAGAAGCAATCCAAAACCAGCGAATTGACTTAGAACAAATCAAATCTCAGCCAGAAATCGATGAACTGGAATCAAAATTATCAGATACGCTGAAATTGCTGGAAAATATCAAATACTCACCCAGACTGCTCTGGGAACTACTAGCCAAACATCCGGCGATCTGGATCCTGGGATTGTATGGACTGCTGTTTTCCGGCTACGGCTTATTGCTATGGTGGCGTCCCCTGTGGCTGTTGGCGTGGAATGATTGGCTAAAGCGTTATGGGGAAATCGCGATACCGATTAAAGTCCTACCTATCAGTGTACCTTTACGCTGGGTAGTTTTGGGTGGTTTGTTTCACTACCATCCCCGGGTGCTTGATGCTTGGGTGGCGCAGCAGATAGATGGGTCAGCTCGCGAGGAATTTCTGAACCAGGAAACAGTAAAAATCAGGGAAATTTATATCCCGGTGAAACTGGAGCTAGATCAACAACAAATTGATGCGGCTAGCCCAGAGAAATTGCGTCATATTTTTGCTAAGGCTCAAAGTCGCTTGTTGATTTGGGGCGAGGGAGGAGCGGGTAAAACTAGCCTCGCCTGTCAAATAGCCAAGTGGGCGATGGAGGCTGATTCGAGTCAACGCCTGTGTCCACACCGGATGCTCCCGGTTTTGATTCAAGAAGATCTCAAATTTGAGGACAAATCGGATCCCCTGGTGTTTATTGAAGCGATTCGTGGGCGAGTGCAAGATTTGAGCGATCGTCAAGACCCCATCTCCAAGGAATTACTAGAAAAGCTGCTGAGAAAGCAGCGGATTCTCGTAATTGTCGATCGCTTTTCGGAAATGAGCGAAGCCACTCAGAAGGCTATTTGCCCCGAGCGGGCAGATTTTCCCGTTTATGCTTTAATCGTCACTTCTCGTGCAGAAACAACTTTGAGCCCGGTCAGCAAACATACAGTAAAAATCCTGCGCTTAGGAGGTTCCGACCTGGCGCAGTTTATGGAAAAGTATCTTCAAGAAAAAGCTCTTCAAAAGCAGAATAAAGAAGGAAAAGAGGAGGTAAAACCAAATCTGTTAGACAATCCCAAGTTGTTTTTTGATGCTTGCGGTGATTTGTCAGATTTATTGTTAAAATTTAAGCGGCAAAATCGCAGTAGTACAGCTTTGTTCGCCAAGCTTTATATGGAAGTGCTGATTGGTTTTCAGACGGGCGAGTATGAAAATGATATGCCAAAAAATATTCCCGAATTGATGCTGGCTTATGTTAACAAAATTAATGGCCAAGTCATGGAAGGTAAACTAGCCGATCGCGCATTGCATCAAGACCTGAAAAAGATCGCCTGGGAATGCCTGAAAGAAAATTACCGTCCCACTGCGGCTAAGATTGATGTGGCACTCGCGGCTATCGGGGGTGACGATGCCGCCGATCGTCTCGCCTATTTAGAAAATCGCCTGTATTTACTGAAAACCTCTAATCCCGGTAAGGATAAAATCAGCTTTGACCTCGACCCTCTAGCTGAGTATTTCGCTGGTTTGCACTTGGTAGATTTCTATGGCAGCAACGAGGAATTGTGGCAGGAGTTCTTGGCCAAAGCAAAAGCCATGCCATCCGGCACCGATGCCATTCAAGGCTTGATCATGGCCGTTCGAGATTGCTGTTTGATTAAACAACAAGAAGCTCAACTTCCCCCATTTCTCATCCATGAACTTGACAGCGCTATTTTGAAATTGTCTAATTAACCTAAAAATAGTCTGGCTTAAGCCATCAGAACCGTGAAATGATAATCGCTTCGTTATGGCAAGGCTAATCAACAGGCATCAAACTAAAGGTTATAAGTAGGTAAACCTAAAAAAGCTTAAGATAGAGCCGGAGTAGGGTGGGCAGTGCCTCACCCAGTAGCACTCTTCATAACCAGTAGCAGTAGGGGCGATTCGCGAATCGCCCCTACTGCCCAAAATACAGAACCTGATTTGATTGGGGGTTTAATTATGTGGATTTACTTAGATTCTTTCTTGCTTGCTTAGTTCTTCTACATACATTGCCAGTAGGTTGGCCTTGGCTGTCTATACACTCACATATCTTGGTCGTAGGGTTCAGCTTACAACTACAACCTGGGGGACATTTGCTGGGATCGCACGTAGTCAAGGTTTCAAATTCCCCGCTATAAAAATCTCCCAACGCTGTCAAAGCACCGTAGCCGGTGGCGCTGTCGTGATTGCCGGGATGAGCCGCCATCCGCATTAAATGTTCGCGCAAGTCTTCGTTATTTTCTAGAGGGGTTTGGGTGTCGTTTTCTTGGAGGTGTTTGGCAGCAATTAAAGCGGCGACGCCAGCGACAAATGGAGTTGCCATTGAGGTGCCGCTCAAAATATGATATTGGCCGCCGGGATAGGTGGATAAAATTGATTCGCCGGGAGCGATAAAGTCGATTTCACCACCTCGGGAGGAGAATTTCATCGGTTGCCCGTCCCGATCGTGCGCCGCCACAGTGATCACGCCGCCATAGCGTCCCGGATAATCGATGCTATTCTGATAGCGAGAGCCGCAGTTACCCGCTGCACAGATGACAAAAACGCCTTTGGCGAGAGCGGTATGGATGGCTTTATGCAGCAAATTGTCCGATCGGCGCGCCCCAAACGAGATAGAAATAATATGAGCGCCTTTTTCCACGGCCCAGTTGACTCCCGCCGCGATCGCCTTCGCATCCCCCTTACCCTGCTTGTTCAGCACTTTGCCAACTAGCAGTTTAGCTGCCGGTGCCACCCCAGTAAATCCCGTCCCTATATCTCTGGCGACAATAATTCCCCCACAATGGGTGCCGTGGCCATTTTCGTCTTTTTTGCCTTCGCCAGTAAAATCCATATAATCGACGATCGCATCCGTCAAAGCCGGATGCTCCTGGTCAATTCCCGTATCCAAAACCGCTACCACCACCCCTTCACCCCGGGTTTCCCACCACTGTTTAGGAATCCCCAGCATCGACTGTCCCCAGTTTACCCACTCCTCCGGCGCGCTGGTGTGGGCAAATTTCGGTATATTAATATTATGCAATTGCTGCCACAAGCTGACCGCTTCTGGCTTATCCCCTACCACCATTTTCAGATTCGCAGAGCTGATGGGTTCTCCCAATTCTATGGGCAGGGGCACCTGGTATTCTATCGATTGACGTTCTGGCATATATTTGTCCTGAGAGTTGTTGCTCATATTCTACCACATTCCAGGGTAAACGCATCAAATCAATAAGGAGAGTTTTTTAGCCTCTTATGGCCAAAATTCTCAGTCAGCAGGAGCTTATTGATCATCAAAAATCCAGATTTAGGAAATAAACCCCATCAAAACGCTATATATGGATTTAGCCAAATTTGATGCGTTTACGCTGTACCACCTTCCCGCCTTGAGCATGAATTTTTTCGGCAAACAAAATTTAACCATAAAATCTGCCCAGTATTGACTCATTTATTTTGAAATAAAACTTATTATAACCAATTGGTAAAAAATATATAATTATGCAGTTTGTCGCTGATTAATCCATGCAAATCCAAACCCCAGACTGGGTGAAACACGCCGTGTTTTACCAGATTTTCCC
The DNA here is from genome assembly GCA_015296065.1 of Oscillatoriaceae cyanobacterium M33_DOE_052. GTDB lineage: Bacteria > Cyanobacteriota > Cyanobacteriia > Cyanobacteriales > Laspinemataceae > Koinonema. The sequence continues at coordinate 13,442 of DVDU01000144.1, forward strand.
CGATCGCTTTGCCAAGAGCGATCGCCCCCACCAGTGGCCCCCCGGCTCCCTCGAACCCTGGTCAGCCCCCCCCACCCTCCAAGGTTACAAAGGCGGCGACTTGTGGGGCATCATTGACCAACTAGATTACCTGCAAGATTTGGGGATTAATGCCATCTATTTTACCCCCATCTTTCAATCAGCCTGCAATCACCGCTATCACACTCACGATTATTACCAAGTTGACCCCCTCCTGGGAGGAAATCAGGCTTTTGCCGCCTTGATAGAGGCAGCACATCAGCGTCAGATTAAAATCGTCCTGGATGGAGTATTTAACCATGCTAGTCGCGGGTTTTTCTTTTTTAATGATATCCTAGAAAATGGCCCCGATTCCCCCTGGTTAGATTGGTTTAAAATTGAAGATTGGCCCCTGTCCGCTTACGATGGCAGCAAACCGGCTAATTATGTGAGTTGGGCCAATATTCGCTCTTTACCCCAGTTTAATCACGATAACCCCGCCGTGCGCGAATATATCATGCAAGTAGCGGAATATTGGCTAAAACAGGGAATTGATGGCTGGCGGTTAGACGTACCATTTGAAATCAAAGCCCCCGGTTTTTGGCAGGAATTTCGAGACAGAGTGAAAGCCATTAACCCAGAGGCTTATATTGTCGGCGAAGTGTGGGTAGATGCGAGAGAATGGTTAGACGGCACCCAGTTTGATGGGGTAATGAATTATTTGTTTACCGGACCTACTATTGCCTTTACTGCAGGTAGTCGTGTCCGCGTTGAATTAGTGGAAAAACACGACTATGACCCATATCCTCCTCTGGACGCCGCCGCATATGGGGCGCAAATCTCAGAAGTCCTGCAACTCTATCCCTGGGAAATTCAGCTTACCCAGCTTAACCTCCTGGATAGTCACGATACCGCCCGGTTAATTACCATTGCTAGCGATGATTTGGTTAGCGTTCATTTAGCAACTATCTTGTTGATGACTGGGGTAGGGGCTCCTTGTATTTACTACGGTGATGAGGTGGGTTTACCCGGAGAAGAAGACCCAGACTGTCGCCGCGTTTTTCCCCCTGAAGCAGACTGGAATTTGGAGGTTTTGAATTATCATAAGCAGTTGATAGCTTTACGCCACAATCATCGGGCTTTGCGCGTGGGCGATTATCAGATTTTGGCTGCCCAAGATATGCTCTATGTATTCGCCCGCACTCTCCCAGAAGAGGAGATAATTGTAGCCGTGAATGCCGGAACAGAAGCAGCAGAGGTGGTGGTTGATGTGGGGGCTATTTCATCCCAACCACATCAGATCTTGTATGGCAGTGACTCAGTGAGTTGGCATGAGGGGAGCTTGACTTTACGCTTACCCCCCCGCAGTGGGTTGATTGTGGGTAATTAAAGGTTTGTAGTTGGGCTTTAGCCCAAATTCTGCCGTTTGTAGTAGAATCTGTAGTTGGGTTTCGTTCCTCAACCCAACCTACAGATGCTAGAGATTAATTATTGACTGACTGTCATACCTTTGGCTCGGAGCTGTTCTACGAAAAATTCTTCTAGGGTGGTGGTGGATAAGTTGATGGAAATGACTTTGGCTCCCATGAGCTGGATACTGGAGAGGAAATCTTGGATCGTACCGCTTAAGTGTCCTTGCCAGCCTAATTCGTCGAATTCTAAATCAGGCAACCATTGTTTAAGGACTTCAGGGTTGCCGCCAGTGCCTTTGACGTGGTAGGTTTCTGAGGTGCCGATGAGTTCGGGGATGGAACCGCTACAGATGAGTTCGCCTCGGGCGAGGATGGCGACTCGATCGCATATTTGCTCCACGTCCGCCAGAATATGGCTGTTAAAAAATATCGTCCGCCCTTGCTCTTTCAGGGAAACAATGATTTCTCGCATTTGGTAGCGACCAAGGGGGTCGAGACCTGACATGGGCTCATCTAAAAATACCACATCTGGGTCATTAATCAGAGCTTGGGCCATGCCAATGCGCTGCAGCATTCCTTTAGAATATTGGCGGAGTTGCTTTTTGCGGGCACTATTTTGAGATAGTCCCACCCAGTCTAGCAGTTGGGGAATCCGCTGCCGCTGGATGTCCGGGTGAATTTGAAATAAACTGGCGGTAAATTGCAGAAATTCCCAACCGGTGAGATAATCGTAGAAATAGGGGTTTTCGGGTAGGTAGCCTAGGCGCTGGCGCACCGTGCGATCGCCCAAAGGCTTCCCCAAAATCATCGCCCTGCCGCTAGTAGGACGCACTATCCCCAGTAAAGTTTTCAGTAAAGTAGTTTTGCCCGCGCCGTTTTGGCCAAGCAAACCGAAAGTTTCCCCCTCATATACCGTGAGGGTGAAGTTTTTCAGAGATTCTATGCTTTGGTTCATAAAAAAGCCGGTGCGGTAGAACTTGCTGAGTTCCCAAGTTTGCACCACCGGCGTCGCTTCGCTGGCGATCGGTTTGGTTCTAGCTGCTGCCGCATCCATCGCGTGCTACCTCCGGGAAAGACACTGGAATCTATTTTGCCCAATTTACTAACATTTAACCGCAGTTAGGGCAAAATTTGAGAAAATACATCATTTAGAGGCCAACCATGCAGCGCTCGAAAATCGTCGCCATCGTTACCGGCGCCATTTCCGTCATCCTGGCGATCGCCTACCTCCTCCTAGTCCAAATCCTCGACTTTCGGGGCGAAATGCTCCCAGCCCCCACAGATACCGGCGCCCTCCCCCAGATAGAGCATATTGCCTAAACCACCACTTCAGGGGACAAAAATGGCTCAGTTTGTTCCATCCTTGCCCCCTGATTTAACCACATCTTGCCCATGTTTGTGCCACCACCCATGAACCAAATCAACTCAAAAGCCAATGAGCGACCCATCACCACCATTGTCTTGTATATAGCATAGAAAAACCTCCCAAATTTCACTCTAGTTAAGGGGGAGACTGGGGATGAGTTGAGTCTATATCTGGATACCAAACACAGGTTAAGCCCACTTCATTATAACCAATCAATATGGGCAACATTGGCATACCTGTAGCTGCATAAACTCCCTCAGTGAGAGTTTGCCAAACACCAGCCAAATCAGTGCATATTTGCTGCCAAGCCGCCTCCCTTTCTGGCTCTACATTCAACTCCCGCCACTGACAGCTAGTTTCCCCCTGGTAGTTCGCTGCCACCCACTGTCCCCCCGCAGCCGTACACCAGCTTTCCCGATCTATTGTTGTGGGATTAGTCGCCCCCACACTGTGGCTGGTAATGACAATTGGGACGATAGACGATAATAAACTATATATAATCCACCGCTTGTGCATGGGTTGACCTCCGGTTTAATTCTGCCAATATACCCAGGGTAAGCGCAAGCAAATTTTAGCTGTAAGTCGGTTGATTTGATGAAATGTGAAATTTGATCAGCGGGTGAACACCAATAATTGTGGGTTCAATTTGGCTCTGAAAAACTTGTAATCTGCTCTAATTGTAACATATGCGTCAGCATCGGTGACAATTATCAATCTAAATGGGATTACGGGCTCTGGGGGGCTCCGTGATGCCGTCCATCATCCGGTGCGTCAAAGGGCGGTCTAGATGACGGCGCCACTTGGGATGGCATCTGTGGCCATGCCTCTCATATCAAGTCCGGGGGCATCGTGGGTGAATGAATAATGGAGCCGAACTTGATATTAGTTAATATCGCAGGCTTGCAAGCGGGCGGATAGGGCGGCGGCGTGTCCCCACCACCGGGTGCCTGCGGCCCAACTGCGGGAGGGGAGGTGTCCCACGGGGGCGGAGAGTTTGAAGGTCATTTGCTGGTAGAGCCGATCGGAGTTGTGGGTTGGCCAGACGACTTTGGCGCAAAATTTGCCGTAGTCCTCGTCCGCGCTGGCATAAATTAGGGCTTGAATACTAAAGCCAAACCTTCCTTGACTGTATTTCACCCAGAGGCGGTCAATGGTGCGCAAGTCGGAGCAGGGCAGTTGCTCAATTTCATTGTTAAAAATATAACCTCGGGGATATTTGCCCAACGCCTGACATAAAACTGCTCTGGTTTCTTCATCAGCTTGCTGCCATTTTTGCTCTGCTAGTAAATCCCGCAATTTGGTGTAATCAATGCCGACCTCGGAGGTGAGATTGTCATTTCTGGGGATTGGTTTTTGCCAGAATAACAGTTGCTGCCAAACTGTTCGGGGAGAAAAATTAGCAGTTGTTGGCTGGGCTGGGGGATGATTGACATTTGGTCTGGTCGTGTTCTGCTTGGTGGCGGTTGATGGGGTTTTGAGGTCGCGTAAGATTTCCGATGCTGATTTATACCGCAAATTCACGGCATTTTGCAGCATTTTATCCAGAATGTTGCCAAGTTTAGGACTAACCGGATTTCCGGGCGGTAAATGTGAGCGCCATTGAAACTTATCTTGGCTGGCGTCAAATAAGTTACGGGGGGATATGCCGGTGAGTAAATGGATGCAGGTAACGCCTAAACTGTATAAATCGCTGGCGGGTAAGGGTTGGCCGTGATATTGCTCTGGGGGCATATATTCTGGGGTGCCGACGATCGTGGCGGTTTCAAAAGTGGCGCTGCCAGCGAATAACTTGGCGATGCCAAAATCAATTAATACTAATTGCCCTGGTTTGATGGGGCTGGAGATATCGCGACGCATGATGTTGGCGGGTTTGATATCTCGGTGAATGATTTGCCGATCGCTACGCCGACCTCGCGGTTCGTGGATAAATTTTAGCACCGGGAGCAACTCTTCTAACAATTGCACCACCTGAGCTTGATTAAACGGCCCATTATCTGCCAGTTCTTGCGCCAAAGTTTGCCCGGATATCCATTCTTGCACCAGATACAACCATTGATTTTGTTCAAAGTGGGCTAGGAGTGTAGGAATTTGGGGATGACTGCCCAAACTATCCAGGTGCAAGGCTTCTCGCTCAAATAGTTCGGTGAATTTGGCAACATTGCTTGTCCCCCCTTGGGGAAAGACTAACTGCTTGACGACGCATTTGGGTTTTGAGGGGATGTCCTCATCCACTGCCAAAAAGGTTCGCCCCATTCCCCCTTCTCCCAAAAATTGGATGGGGCGATAGCGCTCTTTGAGGAGTAATGGGGAACCGCAAGAGTGACAAACTCTGGCATCTATAGGGTTTTCGGGGTTGAGGCAACCGGGAATTAAGCAGTATGTCATAACAACCTACAGCTTTTCGCCTTTGAAGGTGTAAAAGCTCTGGAATGCGCCGACGGTTTCAAACTCATAGGCGGGGAGAAAGGGCATCCACCGGAGAGTTAGCTTGGTTTTGTAGGTACTGAATAGGATAAAGTTCTGCCTCTGGGTGCTGTTGATGATGATTTCTGCCAACTGGGGCTGGGCTGACTCTACTATTGATGCGCAGTTGTCTTGGGGGAGGGGCACTTTCTGGCAACCTTCAGCTTTGATGTATTCTGCCAGTCTTTTGGTAGCATAATCTTGGTAGGCGTCGGGGTTGGGGTTGGTTATGGCCATTGCGGCGGTGACGCCTAATCCAACTACTGCCCCCACCGATGCCACCACCTTGAGAATCTTCATAACAATTTGGCTTTGATCTCCAACTTTAGACTACCGGGTTACGGCCCGTGATTCCGCATGGGCTGCCCCCGCTGAGAAAATTTTCACTTTTTTTAGAAAAATAGTTGATTAATCTGACTGGCCTGTGCTATACTTAGTATCGCAATGGCGAGCGTAGCCAAGTGGTTACGGCAGTGGATTGTGGTTCCACCATTCGCGGGTTCGACTCCCGTCGTTCGCCCTGTAGAAAAACCGGGTTTCTCCTGAAACCCGGTTTTTTGTTGGGGAGACAAGGTTCGTAGTTGGGCTTTAGCCCAAAATTCCCCGGGAAGGGCTGAAGGGGCGATTCGCGAATCGCCCCTACTACGAATGGCGAATTAGGCGATCGCGGCCATCTTCACGTCGCGGCTGGCGAGGAGTTGTTGCAACTCTTCAGCATCAACGGTTTCTTTATCCACGAGCATGCTGGCTAATTCGTCGAGGACGGCGCGGTTGTTCACGAGGACTTCTTTGGCGCGGCGGTAGGCTTGGTCCACCAGGTTGCGCACTTCATCATCCACGGCGGCGGCGGTTTCTTCTGAGAAGTCGCGCTCGGCGACGATATCGCGTCCGAGGAACATATTGCCTTGCTGGCGTCCGAGAGCAACCGGACCGAGACGCTCGCTCATGCCAAAGCGCATGACCATTTGGCGAGCTACTCGCGCTACTTGCTGCAAGTCGGAACCTGCACCGGTGGTGACTTCTTCTTCACCAAAAACGATTTCTTCGGCGATGCGACCCCCAAGGGCTACGGCCATCTGGTTTTGCAGGTAGGAGCGGCTGAGTAAACCGGAGTCCATGCGTTCTTCACTGGGCATGAACCAGGTTAAACCGCCTGCACGACCGCGAGGGATGATGCTGATTTTTTGCACGGGGTCGTAGTCTGGCATGAGGGCGCCGACTAAGGCGTGACCGGCTTCGTGGTAGGCTACCAGGGATTTGCGTTTTTCGCTCATCACTCGGTCTTTTTTCTCTGGTCCGGCGAGGACGCGATCGATGGCGTCGTTAATTTCGTCCATCGAGATTTCGGTCAGGTTGCGCCGTGCGGCTAAAATGGCGGCTTCGTTGAGCAGGTTAGACAAGTCTGCACCGGTGAAACCGGGGGTACGGCGGGCAATTTTATCTAGGTCCACATCTTGGGACAGGGTTTTGCCGCGAGCGTGGACGTTGAGGATTTCTAGGCGTCCGCTGTAGTCGGGCCGATCGACCACTACTTGGCGGTCAAAACGACCGGGACGCATCAGGGCCGCATCGAGTACGTCGGGCCGGTTGGTAGCAGCAATGATGATGATCCCGGTGTTGCCCTCAAAACCGTCCATTTCTGTGAGCAACTGGTTGAGGGTTTGCTCCCGTTCGTCGTTACCGCCGCCTAAACCTGCACCCCGCTGGCGTCCCACGGCGTCAATTTCATCGATGAAGACGATGCAGGGGGCGTTAGACTTGGCTTGCTCGAATAGGTCCCGGACGCGGGAAGCACCGACGCCCACGAACATTTCCACAAATTCACTACCAGAGATGGAGAAGAATGGTACGCCTGCTTCGCCAGCTACGGCTTTGGCGAGGAGGGTTTTGCCGGTTCCGGGAGGGCCAACCAGGAGGACGCCTTTGGGAATTTTGGCACCTACGGCGGTGAACCGATCGGCGTTTTTCAGGAAGTCCACCACTTCGCTGAGTTCGAGTTTGGCTTGTTCTATACCGGCTACGTCACTGAAGGTGACTTGGGTTTGGGGCTCCATCTGGACTCTGGCGCGGGATTTGCCAAAGTTCATGGCTTGGGACCCCGGCCCCCCTTGGGCGCGGCGCAGTAGAAAGAATAGGGCGACTAAGAGGAGAACTGGGAAAAATAGGCTGCTGAGAGCTTTTACCCAGAAGCCTTCATCGCCTTGGGGTACTACTTCTATATTGATGTTGTTTTGGGTCAGGATGTTGAGGAGGTCGGGGTCCGGGGGCAGGTTGACCAGGACTTTGCTGCCATCGGCTACCTGCACCAGGGCTTTGGTCCGATCGGCGCTGATGCTTACTTTGTCAACGCCTTTGTTTTCTACTTTCTGGATAAATTCGCTATATCGCCAGGTTTCCCTGGTCTGGGGCTGTTTGTCAAAGAAGGCGGTTGCCAAGGCAATGACAACGATCGCCAGCAGGGCATAGAGTCCGGCGTTTCTCCACCGTTTATTATTCACCGACATTCCTCCTAGAATGACGCCTTGGGGGCGGTTTGGGTTTTTTTTTACGTTAACTATTAACTTATGTTAACTTAATCTGAGAATTTGGGGGATGAGGGGAGAAAAACCGTCGCCACTTTTCCCAGGCGGGATGCTGGGGGGGACGGCTGATGGTGCCTTTGGGGGTGAGGATTTCCCGGAGGGGGACGAGTTCGATCGCGCTGTTGCTGTGGCCGATCGCCTCTAATCTTGCCACCACCGGTTCGCTCCACGGTTCCTCCTGCACCCGCTCCCCGAATGCGAGCAACCACCCCATCATCTGTTCTCTCATTAAACCGGGGAGTATGCCCTCCTCTAGAGGAGGGGTCCACCAACTGCCATCCCCCCATCCCCACAAATTACCTGTGCTGGTTTCCAGCCAGTTGCCATCCTTATCGATTAATATCGCTTCCGTGGCTCCTAGCCGCTGGGCCTCTTGTAGAGCCAGATAGCTGCCTAGGTAGTTACCGCTTTTGCGGTGGGGGAGCCACCGCTCAAACTCCGGTCCGCTGACCACTGCTGCTCGGATACCTTCGCTCTGTTTTGTGACCAGCTCTGGGGGTAGGTTTCTCCCCAAAATCAATTCTCGACCATCGGGGAAAATGGTAATTCTAATCACGGGCCAGGTGTGGCTCAAGATGTGGGCACCCTGGCGCACTAGGTCCCAGTCTGGTTCGGGCCATTGGAAAGCGGCGAGGGTGGCTTTGAGTCGTTGGCAATGTCCGCTCCAGTAGGTCAGGGGATGGTCCAAGTGGCCACCATATACCCTCATGGTAGTAAAGGCGGTAGCGCCGTAGATTAGCCCGGGGTCGTCTGGGGCAATTTCTAAGGTGGGGGAGTTGCTTAATTTACCGTTGTACCAGAATTTGGCTGTCAATGTTTTATCCCCCCAACCCCCCTTTGAAAGGGGGGCTTTTCTTTACGACTTGGCGATAAAATGCTTCCATCTCGGCTACACAGGTTTGGTCATCAAAGAGATTGTCTTGCCTTTGGCTCAGGCGTTGGGCTATCTGGCGGCGCCATTGGGGGTCTAATCCTAATTGTACCGCAATTTCTATGTATTCGGCTGGGGTTTGGGCGATCGTTTCTGTGACTCCCATCATTTTTAGGAAACTGTCGGCGTGGCGTCCGCGCATGAATTCGCCGGGACAGGTGACGATGGGGAGATGGCAGGCGATCGCCTCCAGAGAAGTATTCCCCCCCGACCAAGTAAACGTATCCAAAAACACGTCCGACAGCCGATTTAGCATCAAATAATCATACCGCGCCGGTACATTTTTGTGCAAGCAGTAATCCTCACTATTCAACCCCACCGCTGCAAACGCTTTAGCCAACCGTTCTTTCAGCAGTTCCCCCCGGAAAAACAAAAACTTTGCTCCCGGCACCCGCCGCGCAATTGCCGCTAAAATATAATCATACTGGGGCAAATACTTAAACGGCGCTTGGCAGCACAAATAAATCACCGCATCTTCCGGCAAATCATAATCCGTGCGAGTCTTTTCTAATTCTGGGATATCCTGCGGTCGTGGATAAGCCACCCCAATATTAGGCAGCAAAATCAGCTTTTCAGAATAATGCTCCTGGGCGTTTTCCGGTTCCATCAGCTCGCTGGAAAGAAAATAATCAATTGTCGGCATCCCCGAAGTCACCGGATGTCCCCACGCCGTACATTGTACCGGAGCCAACCGCAACCCCGCTAACCGCAAAGTTGGCGGATCCATCCCGATTTCTGGAAACACCAAAATATGCAGATTGTCCGCCCGAATTTGCTGGCAAAGTTGCTCTAAATTTCCCGGAATATGGTAAAATCCCGTGGCGTTGGTGCGGAAAAATTCTGTGATTTTATCGGTGACATTTCCCGTATGATAGAAGTATATCTCAAAATCTGACCGATTCGCGTAGCGCATCCACCCGGTCAACCACAGACTGCCGCTGTAACTATACAAGTAATTGGAAATATAACCTACGCGAATCTTACCGTAAACTGGTGGCATGGGTAAAGGCTGCACCCACTGGGGATATTTCGCCACCATGATTTGATGGACAAAGTTGCCATATTTGCGCTGAGACTCAATCACATTATGGGTTTGATATGCTAGGTAAAAATTAGTGAACCTGCCAATTCCCGCCACGGCACTTTCCAGCATTTCTGGGTCATCTAGGCGGGTATTTTCGATTAAAATTTGCAGATGTTCTTCAAATCGTTGCCGGTAATAGCTAATTTCCTCCACATTATGATACAGCATCGGGACGATGAGGTGTTGCAGCAGGGTAAATGTGTAGTCTGCGGGTAAATGTGCTGCTGCGGTTTCGGCTTGGGAAATTGCCTCTGCTGTTCTGCCTTGATGCAGCAGATAGTTAATTAGATTAAATTGCACAGGAGCAGCGTTGGGGTTGATTTCTACAGCTTTTTGCAGGTTGGTAATAGCTGCATCAGGACGGCGCAGTTGCCAATAGCAATTGCCCAGGCTTTCATAAACTGCGGCATCCCCATCGGCTAGCGCTAGCATTTTATCATAAAATTCTATTGCTTGGCTATATTTTTGGTGTTTGGCCAAATTTTCGGCTAAGGAGAGGTAATAGGGTGCGGGATTTTTCTGGATTTCTCTGGCTAATTCTAAATTGTGGAAAATATCGGCATTACCGGGACTGAGATTAAGGGCTGCTTGATACTGTTCTATGGCGGCGGCTATGCTACCTTGAGATAGGAGCAGGTTGCCCAAGTTGACGTAGGTGCCAAACTGTTGCGGGTGGCGGTCAATGGCTTGACGATAAATCGGTTCTGCGGCTTCGAGATTGCCTGTTTGTACCAACAAGTTGCCTAGGTGATTCCAGGCATCGATAATGTCTGGTTCTGATTGAATCGCTTCTTGGTAAGCGGCTATGGCGAGGCTGTTTTGATTTAGGTTTTCGTGAGCGATGCCTAGGTAATAGTGCGCCCAACCCCGGTTTTCGCCACTCAGTTCTAGAGATTTTAACATGGCGTTGATGGCTGGTTCGTATCGGGCGGTTTCACAGTAGAGGATGCCGAGATTAAACCAGACTCGGCTATCATTATGCTGGCGCAAACTGAGGTGATATTTTTGCTCGGCTTCGGCAAATTGCTGCTGTTGATGGTGATGGATGGCTTCTTGATATAGGGTGGCGGCTGATTTGGGGGTATCGGCGACAGTGGCGATCGCGTTGACTAGATTTTGCCGCCGGTTCTGGATAAATACGGTGGTTTCGTAGTTATGTTGTCTTTGGCTATCCCAGCTTAATACTTTGATGCCATTGCCAAAGGTGGGTAGGTCTAGTAAGATTTGGCTTTGGGGATGGGTGGCGATAAAATCCCAGGTGGCTTGGTGGACGCTATCAGAGTTACTGTGGCTGATGATGATGAGGGCGGTTTCGGTTAATATGGGTTTGATGTGCAGTAATCCGAGGAGGACGGAGCGGTAATTGGGATGGCTGTTGTCAAAGTAAACGCTGATTTGGCCTTGGGTTTCTACTTGTTTGAGGTCGAGGAGGAATTCTTCTAGGTCTTGGTCGGCGATGACGAGGTTTTCGCCGAAATTAAATTGCATCAGGGTATCGATCGCTCTATCTTTAGTGTCGTCGGTGATGTCTGGGCGATCGAAGTCATCCACGGCGTAAGCCAACCGGTTGGGGAAATCCACCAATGCCCCAATTAAACTACTGCCATCATCGATGCCAACTTGACAGTAAATCTCATCGTTGTTCATGCACTCTACGGCTAAATTCAGCAACTGCATCACATTAGCGGTAGTCATGCCCCCCCACTGGGCTAAAATTTCCTGAAATTTGGGGTTTTTGGGTTTTACTGATTCCTGACCCCAGTTTTCATAACGGTGGGGGATTTCCTGGAAAAATCTGTTATAATCCATTGGGTTAGGGATAAATTTGGTTGATGTTTGGTGGCGAATATCCACCATAAGATAATAATACCGGTTTACGGAATATTGAGATAACCCCCAGATGCAGCAGCTCAAAACTGATTTTACCAGTCGTGAAGACATGGCAGCCTACATCCAACAGGAGTTTCCCTTTCTGGAGTCACCAGGGGGGCTCTCCCCTTATCTTGGGGGGAGAAAGGCGGGTTTGGCAAGGCTAGAGGAGTTTAAAATCGAACAGTACGGGAAAGAGCGTAATTTCCTAAATGGCGAGGTTTCCCGTTTATCTCCTTATATCAGTCGCGGGTGTCTGGAGTTGGAGGAGGTTCGCCAGTGGGCCTTGCAGCATCCGCTGTCTAAGTCGGTGGAAAGTTTTGTGAGTGAGTTGGCTTGGCGGGGGTTTTTTCATCTGGTTTATCAGGAGGAGGGGACCGGTATCCTGGCGGATCTGGAACCGCCGAAGGTATCTTTAGGGAAACACCAAATTACTCTCCCAGAGGATATCGCTAGGGGGGAAACGGGTTTGCCTTCTATGGATACGTTGATCGGGATGTTGCGGGAAACTGGCTATTTGCACAACCATGCTCGGATGTATTTGGCGAGTTATGTGGTGCATTTCCGCAAAGTAAGTTGGCGATCGGGCGCCGATTGGATGTATGCTCTGCTTATCGATGGGGACTTTGCCAGTAACCACCTGTCCTGGCAGTGGGTGGCTTCCACTTTTTCTAATAAGCCTTATATTTTTAATCGGGAAAACCTGGAAAGATATGGGGGAGCGGTTCTGCCTGGGGACCCCCGCCAAGGCGACCCCTTTGATGCTAGTTATGAAGCATTAGCAGAACGCTTGTTTGGGGGTGAGTATCGACCGGAACCCCGGCGATCGTCTGGCAATTACCAGTAAGCAATAAGTAAAATGACGGAAAGTCTGATTTGGGTTAATGAAGATGGCATCAACCCGGAACATAAGATGTTTCGGGACTATCCAGATGCGCCGAGAGTCTATATTTTTGATGTGAGCTACCTGCAGCAGTGGCGAATTAGTCACCATCGGCTACAGTTTATCTATGAGTCGCTGTTGGAAATTCCCCACATCTCTATATATAAAGGAGAAACGGTGGCAGTTTTGGATTCGCTGCTGCAAGAGTACAATGTTCGGGAAGTTATTACTACTGCTACTCCTAACCATATTATTACTGGTTGGCAGGATGAAATTCTCAAGCAAGCTGATTTGGTGACTTACCCGCAGATCTACCCAGTTCAGGATAGTAGTTCTCCTCGCCGGTTTGCTCGTTACTGGCGGCAAAGCGATCGTTTTTGGTTAACCCCTTAGAGGTGGAATAATGACGCAAGCATTAGCCAAACCCCATCTCACCGATACCTGTCTCACTCTCACTGGCGTGAGCTGGACTGAAATGGAGGCTCTGGAGGCAGCTTTTGAAAATATTGCTGGGGTGAGGTTCGCATATTTAGACGACATTTTGGATATTTTCACTCGCAGTGCAGCACAGCAGGAAATTAAAAGTACCATTGGGTTACTGCTAGAAACCTATCTGCGGGAAAAGGGTATCCGGTTTTATGGTAGGGGAGGACCGACTTTAGGTAAAAAAGAGTTAGGAGCGCGGAAAGAACCGGATCAGTCGTACAATATCCACCAGAAAAAGGCTAATCCCGATTTAGTGGTGGAGGTGGTGTTGACCAGCGGTGGCGTGGATAAGCTGGAGTTGTACAAACGCTTGGGGGTTTCGGAAGTCTGGTTTTGGGAAGATGGGGTTTTGGCGGTGTATTATTTGCGGCAAGAGGAGGACTTGTGGCAGTATGAAAGGGTGGAAAGGAGCGTGTTAGTGCCAGAGCTGGATTTGACGCTGTTGGAGCGGTATATTATTTACCACGACCAGTATGATGCGGTGACGGAGTTTATCCAAATGCTACGGGAGGAGTAATTTTTTTCTAAGGGCGATCGTTTTCTTTCAAGTTGGGGTATTATAGGTTTATGCCGCTTTTGCACCTATGAGTCCATTGGAGTAGGAGTTATATGTCAGCAGGCAACTTCGAGAAGCGGAAAGCAAAACAGGAGCAGCGCAAAAAGCAACTAATCACGCTGTTTTCAATGGTGGCGTTTTTAGGGACGTTTGGCTATTCCACGATTAATCTGTTTCAGGGGGCGTTCAACCAGCCGAGCCAACAGGACTTAACCCAGCAGCAGTCTAATCAAAGGCAGCAGGAACTGGAAGCACAA
>DVDU01000246.1 GCA_015296065.1 Oscillatoriaceae cyanobacterium M33_DOE_052
CAGCCCTCTTACTCGTTTGTAGTTGGGCTTCAGCCCTCTTACTCGTTTGTAGTTGGGCTTCAGCCCTCTTACTCGTTTGTAGTTGGGCTTCAGCCCTCTTACTCGTTTGTAGTTGGGCTTCAGCCCCAAAAAACCCCGGAGGGACCCGGAGACGGGGGGACGGGGGAAAATGGGGAATACTTTTTGCCCCAATGGGCATTTTTTCCACCCTTATTGTTAAAATCGGTTATATCCCACATACCGTAATTACCCGACCCACCTAATTAGCCTCGATTTTTTACATACTGTCTCAATACCGGATTTAAGACAAAAAAAGTGCCATCTTCACCCTCTTTTTTCTCCACGAAAAACCGCCTCATCAGAGATTGCATAGCCTGTAGTACCGCCGCCGCCGATAACTGGCTGGTTTGGCACAGTTGCGGCAAAGTAACGGGGTGAGATTCATTAGCTAGCTGCATCATTATGTTTTCTTCTGGTTGGGTGATGCGGTGAAACTGCCTGTCTAAATGGTCTTGCAAAGATTCATCTAATATTAAAGTGTCGTATTGCCAAAATTCCGCAACTCTGCCTCCACATAATTCTTGAATCATTATGGCAGTGAGTTTTAACCACAGGGGATTACCTTGATAAGTATCAATCAAGGTTTGCCAATTGGCTTCATCGCAGAGGTTCTGGTCTCTCAATATTTCTTCTGCAGCCACCCCTAACCCCTGTAATACGAATGAGCGAACTAAGTGATTTTCCTTTTCATGTTTGGCAAGGTCTCTGGGTTTCTCGGAGCTAATCAACATCACACAGCTATGGTGGGAGACTTCGCCAATGAGTTGGAAAAATTGCTGATAGTCTTCACAACCAGACTTATATTGTCCGGCGAGTTGTTGACTGTTGAAAAGCATCTGCACATCATCGAGGACAATCAGACAGCGATACTGGCGCAGGTAATTGAGAAGTTGGGATAATTGGGTTTCTTGGCTCTGGGGGGTGTCTTTGTCGGAGAAGATTTGCAACAGGTTAGTGAAGGTAGCTTCTGGGGTTGGGGAGAAACGGAGGCGGCGATAGATGATATAATCAAACTGGGATTTAATGGAATCGATGAGGCGAATAGCTAGAGCAGTTTTACCCATCCCGCTGATGCCCAAAAGTGCGATGAGACGACACCGATGTTCTGTTATCCATTGTTGAAGAGTAGTAGTTTCTGATTCGCGTCCATAAAAGTTAAAAATTTCTGGGGCATCGCCTAATTCCAGATGAAGTTGCTTTGGAGTCGGCGTAGTTTGTTTCGTGGTGTTTGTGGAAAGTTCTGGGCAGATGTTGATATTGTTAATCGTTACATTATCTCCGGCAAAAATTTGATTTGAAAACTCGGAAATATTCTCTTTGTTTAATATAGCTTTAAAATTCGATTTAGTAATGTCTTTACCCATCCTCTCTGAGAAGATTTTCCAAATTTCTGACCCCACATCCTTAACATGGCCTTCACTCATGTAGGTTTCCTCGGCTATTTGGGTGTAGGTCTGACCCTGCACTGTTCCCCGCAGGATGGCTTCTTGCAGATAGTCCAGGTGTTTTCCCGTTTTGGCCAGAATCAGCTCGTCTGCAAGTTTTAAGATTTCTTTAATGTCCATTGATGCTGGTAGGTGCTATGGTTGACGATTCCCCGTATTATATCCGACTTTCCGACATTTCCGACATTTACGACTTTTTTCTGGCCGGTTGTCGGGGATCAAGTGCCTACCTTTCCGACTTGACGGGGCCCGGATGTGGGTGCATCATGTTTATTGTCAGGTTAAGCCTTAACCAGGGTAAACGCATCAAATTGAGGAGAAATGACACTTGACAAAAGTGCTCCTATGTGAATCTCTTGGTCAGATACCAGTGTGGCCGTGGAAAAATGGCACTTGACAAAAGAGCGACTATGTGGATATCGTGGTCAGCTCC
>DVDU01000216.1 GCA_015296065.1 Oscillatoriaceae cyanobacterium M33_DOE_052
TGGGGAGTGTGGGGAGTAATCTTCCCCCTCTTCCCACCCCTCCCCCTCTTCCCACCCCTCCCCACACTCCCCGTCTTCCCCCTCTTCCCACCCCTCCCCATCTTCCCCTGCCCCCCGTCCCCCCGTCCCCCCAGCCAGAAGGAGCAGAAGCCCCCACAATCTTAGCCCCCAAGCCGGGACTCGCCCAGTCCTTTTGGGAGAATAACACTGCCGTGGCTGCTCTCACCGTTGTCCTCATGTTGCTGAGCGGTTTGGGTTCTTGGGCCGTTGTTCGTCAGCTCGTCAAACAACAGCCCCCCTCCCCACCGGTAGTGGAGGCAACCTCCGAATTATCTGATCCCCCCACCATTCCCACATTACCCATTCCCACTCCTACACCCACAGGGCAACCACCAACAGCAACCCCCACCACTGCGCCTACTCCCAGCAGCAGTCCGGCTCCAACTCCCATCTCCCAATCTCAGAAAGAAGAGCAAGAAGAGCCACCCCGGAAATCCACCCCCGAAGCGAAACCCGTTTTTTACAATCAGCCTCTGCCAGTGGAGCGGGGTAAGCCGACGACGGCTCAGGGCAATCTCAAATCCCACGAAACGATCAAATATATTGTGGATGCTAATGCGGGAGAGCAATTAAGCCTCAATCTGAGCGGGAATGGGGTATTGATGAATATTTTCGCTCCCAACGGTAAAGCTGTGGATGTTAGCGCCCAATGGATTGACCAATGGCAGGGCCTCTTACCCACCACCGGTAACTACACGATCGAAATCTCCCCCGTGTATGGTCTCCCGGATAACAACTACAAGCTCGATATCCTATTGAGCCGATCGGGAACCGCCACCACAGCCACTGGTGCGGGTTCCGGAGAATTGCTCCCACCAGGGGACAATGGAAGTCAGAATTTAGGGAACGATCCGATTGCCCCGGAACTCGATGCTGCGAGTCCGGAGGTGCCCCAGTCCCAAGAGGTGGCACCATCGCCCTCCGCACCAATTGCCACTCCAGAACGCTTGATTTTTCCTGCTTTTGTCAACACGATCGCCGTGAGCGATCGTACCGCCCCCCAAAAGCCCAAGCGCTACTTAGTATATGTAGAAAAAGGACAAACCCTCAAACTCAGCAGCAAATCTGGCGCCATCGGTTTAGATGTGCGCTATCCTAACGGCCAGCTCATCGAAGATGCTTCAATGATGGTTTTCTGGGAAGGCACCGTTCCCGAAACCGGAGAATATCAAATTGATGTGGTGTCTGATGACGCGGTAAACTACACTCTCGAAGTGACGGTTAAATAAACAAATATTTTGTCACTTGTCACTTGTCACTTGTCACTTTTATCTGGTCATTTGTATGAATAAACCAGTGCCAAAGGACAAAGGACAAATGACAAAGGACAAATGACAAGCCAAAGCAATGAACCAGCAGCTTTCCACCAGTAAAAAACCAAAATCATTACTCATTACCGGCACCGATACCGATGCCGGTAAAACCGTTCTCACAGCGGCACTAGCTGCCTACTGGCAACGGGTTTATCCCCATCAACCCCTCGGCATCATCAAACCCATTCAATCTGGCACTGGGGATAATTTACTGTACCAGCGCCTATTTGACCTCGACCAATCCAGTGCCGAAATTAACCCCGTACAATTCCAGGCTCCCCTGGCACCGCCGATCGCCGCCGCCAAAGAAAACCGCACCGTGGATCTCGCCCTAGCTTGGCGCACATTTACCGCCCTCCAAGAGCGTTCATCCCTAGTCTTAGTAGAAGCTCTCGGCGGTCTTGGTTCCCCAGTCACCGCTGAAACTACCGTGGCAGATTTGGCCAGAGATTGGGGTTTACCCGCTGTTTTAGTAGTGCCAGTGAAATTAGGTAGTATCGGCCAAGCAGTTGCCAACAGTGCCCTCGCCCGAGAAGCTGTGGGAGCGAATCACCCTTCACCCCTCCGGGGGATCATCCTCAATTGCATTCATCCCCTCTCCGACTCCGAGATTAACGACCTCACCCCAGTAGATTTAATTCAGTCATTGACCAATATTCCCGTTTGTGGTATATTACCTCACCTGAACGACCCTACAGATATCCAACAATTAGCCAACGCTGCCGCCAACTTGAACTTAGAAACATTCCTCCCCGGAATCAGATAGTGCATCAGCCCGGTCGGTGGCGCCCCTAAGAGCGTCCTGGCAAGTTGGCGGCGGCGTTCGCAGCAGCCCTGAAACCACCGATGAAAAATCAACCCGGAGGGGTTTTTTGGTGACATTCGGGCATAAAATAGATAGAAAGGCGACTAAAAATTAATCAGTTTTAGATAATATGGTTTCTACTTTTCCCGGCTCAGCCACCCTGGATTTATCCCAAGTTCGCCTAGAAATTCGGGCTATGCAAGAACAGCTTGTGCAATGGCGGAGAAACCTGCACCAGCGGCCCGAATTGGGTTTTCAAGAACACCTCACCGCCGCTTTTGTCTCAGAAAAATTGCAATCATGGGGGGTGAAGCATGTTCCTGGAGTGGCTGGGACAGGGATTGTCGCGACGATCGAGGGAAAGAAACCAGGCCCAGTGTTGGCCATTCGCGCCGATATGGATGCCCTGCCAATTCACGAACAAAATGAGGTGCCATATCGCTCCCAACATCAGGGACTGATGCACGCATGTGGTCACGACGGACATACCGCGATCGCGCTTGGTACAGCCAAATATCTCGCCGCACATCCTCCCGCTGCTGGGGTAGTCAAAATCATTTTTCAACCTGCAGAAGAAGGTCCCGGCGGTGCGAAACCGATGATTGAGGCAGGAGTATTAGAAAATCCCGCCACCGATGCCATTATTGGATTGCATCTGTGGAACAACCTGCCCCTAGGCACAGTAGCCGTGCGATCGGGTCCATTTATGGCCGCCTCAGACTTTTTTAAATGCACCATATTCGGTAAAGGCGGACATGGAGCGATCCCCCATCAAACCATTGATTCGATTTTAGTAGCGGCGCAAGCAGTGCAAGCCCTACAAACGATCGTCTCTCGTAACCTAGACCCCCTCGACACCGCTGTGGTGACGGTCGGGGAACTCCATGCTGGAACCGCGAAAAATGTCATCGCCCACAAAGCGGAATTATCCGGGACAGTGCGGTATTTCAAACCCGAACTCAATTTGCAGATCCGTCAGCGGTTAGAGCAAATCATTGCAGGCGTCTGTCAAGCTCACGGCGCCACATATGAATTAGATTATTTGAATGTTTATCCACCAGTGATTAACGACCAGGCGATCGCTACCTTGATCCGCTCCTGTGCCGTTGAAGTCGTGGAAACCCCCAGCAACATCCTCCTAGAATACCAAACGATGGGGAGTGAGGATATGTCATTCTTCCTCCAAGAAGTCCCTGGATGTTACTTTTTCCTCGGTTCCGCTAACCCCAGCAAAAACCTGGCCTATCCCCACCACCATCCACGATTTGACTTTGACGAATCCATCCTCAGTATGGGTGTAGAAATCTTCGTCCGCTGCACCGAAAAATTCTGCCAGTAGGGAGGAAAGTTTGGGCCAATAGGTATGGAGGGGCAACCGATCGCCCCTAACTCGCCGTCGCTAGAATTGTTCAATTGACTAGCAATGAAACTGTAGGGGCGACAGGCAGAACCGGTAGGACGCTGCGCAGACCTAACGGTTCGGCGAAACCATCGCCCCTAAGAAAAACCAGAAAAGGCAAGATGCTCTAGGCAACAGCTTACCTGATACATCAGTGCCTTCATCTAGAGATAAATCAGTTAATTGGGCACTGTGCCGCTGCCAACTCCAGAAACAGCCAGTGGAAGTTGGACAGGACTTGAGAGCCATCGTTTAGAAGTATTGCTCTTCTGGCTCCACTTGGCGGAGATGAATGTGTTTGCGTCCCAGAGAGATTTCAAACTCATCACCAGGAGCGAGGTTCATCTGTTTGGTATAAGCCGAACCGATGAGCAGGTTGCCATTAGACTGCACGGTGATCCGGTAGCTGGCGCTCCGCCCGCCCCGTCCCTGACCGTTTTGCTTGCCATCTAAGTCGATTCCCTCCGCATCAATCAGAGCGTTGAGGAACTTCATCATATTGACTCGTTCCACACCGTTTTTAGTGAGGGTGGAGTAGCCACAGGCTCTAGCTTTTTCTTCCTTGCTCAGGTTATCCAGCTCTTTGACTTTCCGGAGCAGATCTTCTCCAGTTAACGGTTCCATATTTTTTCTCGTTGCTCGTCTGTATGAGAGAATTGCACTCAACCAGTATATCTCTCGGGTTCTATCTTAGCATTACTTTGCTGCTAAAGAACCTTGGGGATGTTGGTCAGCTAGGAAAAGTATATTACACTAATGGCTGAAAATTTTTCGGGACATTCACCGATAACTGGATATGAGGAGCATGGTCTATGACCGATGGGGGTGTAAGCAGAGGAGATGAGGGTTATGGCCGCCGATGTAAGGGGACAGAGGCAGTAGGGGCAGGGCAGGATCAATATAAGACAAAAGGCACGCATGTATCAGGTCAGCTCTTGTCTCCAGGGAGAGCCGGTATTGCCTCCCTAGGGTAGGGCAAAAATGGGACAATACCGGGATAAAAGTTGCCCATTTTACCAAATCGCTACTAATGGGGCAGGGCAAAGGGTGCCCGTGAGTGAATACGGGGGACTAGGGAATGGGTATTGTTCCCAAACATCTGCAATGGGGTGGCAGCCAATCGCCGAAAAATATTTACAATGACTGACAACGGCACTCAACCTGTAAATGGTCACGATCGCCGCGTTGAAAACCAACCGTCCGTTGGGGCGTCACCCAGACAGAGCCCAAATACCAATGCAAAGATTTAGCAAAAAAGCCTGATGAAATTAACTACCACAGGACATTACAGCGTCAAGGCCCTATTGGATCTCAGCTTGCTCGAAGGGTTTGGTCCGGCTTCGGTAAAAGCGATCGCCACGAGGCAAAACATCCCGGCTCCTTACCTAGAAAAGTTATTGATGCAAATGCGGCGTTCAGGATTGGTGCAGTCAGTGCGGGGCTACCAAGGAGGATATCAGCTAGCAAGACCACCAGCCAAAATATCATTAGGTCAGATATTAGAAGCCGTAGGCGAAACCATAGAACCACTACCAGGACGGGAACCGGACGCAGAAACTGCCAGTGACTGGGTGACATTTTGTCTCTGGCAGCGACTACACCAGAAGCTGAAAGAATCACTATACACCATTTCCCTCGAAGACCTCTACTACGATGCTCGTAGCTGGCAGGCATCCCGAGATGAAGATACCAGTTTTGTTGTTTAATGTAGGTCAGTGGCAAATGTCCTTTGTTGTGGTGACGATCGCCGCCGTTCTCGATTATCTCATCGGCGACCCCTGGGGATGGCCTCATCCCGTTAGCTGCCTCGGCTATGGTATCGCCAAATACACCCAATTCATCTTGAAGGTATTTTCCCAACCCAAGCTCCGGCGGTGGGCAGGTATTATATTGGGGATGGGATTGGTAATTGGCACCGGTAGCATGGCCTATATTGGTGTCCGGATCGCTGGTAACATTCACCCATTATTAGGATTCACCCTAGAAACCATCCTCCTCGCCAGTTGCTTTGCTGGTCGGAGTTTAAGAGCCGCTGCAGAAGATGTATTGCAATACTTGCCCCCCCGCAGCCAAAACCCCACAGAAATTGCACAAGCTCGGCAGAAGCTGCGCTCTTATGTAGGCAGAGATACAGAAAACTTATCAGAACCGGAAATATGGCGGGCTATTTTAGAAACCGTGGCGGAAAATGCCGTTGATGGTGTCACGGCTCCCTTATTCTATGCCCTAATTGGCGCCGCCTTGCCCGGAGTCGGTGCCCTACCTTTGGCTTTTGCCTACAAAGCTGCCAGCACACTCGATTCAATGGTAGGCTATAAAGACGAACCATTTACCGATTTGGGTTGGTTTAGCGCGAAACTCGAGGACATCCTCACCTGGTTGCCTTGCCGGTTAACCGTGCTGACTTTAGGGATTTTCTCAGGCCAGTTGCACTCAGTTTGGCAGCAGTGCCAGTCCGATGCCACCAAAGACCCCAGCCCTAATTCCGGTTGGAGCGAATGCACCTATGCCGTGATTCTAGGTGTTCAGCTCGGTGGCACCAACTACTATGGGGGTGTGGCTAAACAAAAACCCCTATTGGGAAAACCCCTATCTCAGATTAGTGCTACAACCATTGAGCAAGCCTTGGGGCTCACCCGTTCCTGTTTTTTGATTTGGCTCGGCACCGCTCTGTGGTGTCAACTATATTTTTATCCAGTGCAACTGCTCAACCGGGCAATAGAAATGATGCTAGTGCGACACTTGACGATGTAGGCTCCCCTGGTGGGAGTGAAGCGTGAAGATTGAAGCCGGAAAAGTGGAGATTTCACTTTTCCCTTTTCCCTTTTCTCTTTTCCCTCTCCCCTTGTGTCCTACTCCCACATGGCCGATCTAACACTAAAAACTGACAAGTACCCTCGAAATGCCTGCTAAAGTTGTCGAGATTCTCACTGCCGAGGAATTCCGCCGGACGATCAATCGGATGGCCTCGGAAATTGTCGAAAAGTGTGGGGACCCAGCCCACTTGGTGCTGTTGGGAATTTACACCAGAGGCGCGATCGTTGCCAAATTACTGGCGGCGCAAATTCAGGTCCTAGAAGGTGTATCCCCGTCTGTGGGCGCCCTGGACATCACCTTTTATCGAGATGACCTAGACAAAATTGGGATGCGGACGCCAGCTAAAAACGAAATTCCCCACGACCTCACGGGCAAAACCGTGGTGATTGTCGATGATGTCATCTACAAGGGACGCACCATTCGCGCCGCCTTGAATGCGATCAATGATTACGGTCGCCCCGAGGTGATTCGCCTCGCTGTGTTGGTGGACAGGGGACACCGGCAATTGCCAATTCACCCGGACATCACGGGGAAACAACTGCCCACCGCTAAAGAAGAAATTGTTAAGGTTTACGTGCAAGATGCAGATGGCAGGGATGCGGTGGAGCTGATTAAAGCTACAGCGGATTAACGCCTGCTTCTAAGGACAAAGGACAAAGCACAGAAATATATTCTTCATTTTTGCTCAGTCAATGGGAAATTTCCTCAAATATACTTTTGCGAGTCTGATCGGGACGCTGCTGGGTCTGGGGGTTCTGTTCGGTGTCACGATCGGCGGAGCCATTTTGTTGGTGGTAGCGGCGACTAATTCCGATGGCGAGCCGAAAATAGAACCAAAATCAGTGCTGGTTTTGGATTTGTCTGTGGCAATTACGGAATCTCAGCCGGTTGTCAGCACGGCGGAGGCACTGTCGGAAGCTCTTGCGGAAAGGGATACCCCTTTGTCGATCGGGCTGCGCCGCGTCACCCAGAGCATTGTCAAAGCGGCCCAAGATGACCGCATTGTGGCGCTGTATATCCAAGGCAGCACTGGTAGTACCAGTAATGGTTGGGCTACTCTCAAAGAAGTGCGCGCCGCAATCGAAGAATTCCGCGCCTCTGGCAAAAAGATTTTTGCCTACGATATGGACTGGTCGGAAAATGAGTATTACCTGGCTTCGGCGGCGAATCCGATCGTCATCAACCCCCAAGGGATGTTAGAAATCAACGGTTTCGCCTCCGAGGGGATGTTTTTTGCTGGGGCACTCCAGAAATACGGGATCGGCGTGCAAGTGACGCGGGTGGGTAAGTACAAGTCAGCGGTGGAACCATTCTTGCTGACACAGCGCAGCGCTGAAAACCGCCAGCAAACCCAACAGTTGCTCAATGATTTGTGGGGAGATTTTCTGGGTACGGTGGCACAACACCGACAAGTGAAACCGCCACAGATTCAAGCCATTGCTAACCAAGGTGGGATTTTGTGGGCGGCGGAGGCTCGCGATCGAGGTTTAGTGGATAAGGTGGCTTATTTTGATGATGTGCTAGAAGAACTCAAGCAGCTAGCTGGCAGCGAAAAGGGTACTTTCCAGCAAATTAGTCTGCCTACTTATGCCTCCACGGTATTAAAACCCGCTCAACCTGCCCAGAACAGTAATGATTCCCCCCAAATTACGGTCATCTTCGCTGATGGCGAAATTGTGGATGGCCAGGGAACGATTCGGCAAGTGGGGGGCGATCGTCTCGCCAGAGAGCTGCGAACAGCCCGCCTTGATGAGAAAATCAAAGCCGTAGTCCTGCGGGTGAACAGTCCCGGTGGTAGCGCCACCGCCTCAGAAGTCATCAGCCGGGAGGTAGAACTAACCGCCGCCGTCAAGCCAGTAGTGGTTTCAATGGGCAACTTTGCCGCCTCCGGTGGTTACTGGATTTCTACCAACGGCACCAAGATTTTTGCCCAACCCAATACCGTTACCGGTTCGATCGGCGTCTTCGGAATATTGTTTAACCTGCAAAAACTCTCTAACGACAATGGCATCACCTGGGATGCCGTCAAAACTGCCCCCTATGCCGACTTAGAAACCTCCTCCCGTCCCAAAACGCCCCAAGAACTAGCCATCAACCAGCGCATGGTCGATCGAATATACGATCGCTTTTTAGAAATCGTCGCCACCGGACGGAAGCTGCCCAAAGCATCAGTAGCCCAAATTGCCCAAGGACGAGTCTGGTCTGGCCAAGAAGCGAAAAAACTCGGTCTAGTTGATGAAATCGGCGGTCTCCAACAAGCCATTCTCGCCGCCGCCGAACTAGCCAAACTAGGAGACAACTGGCAGATACAAGATGCCCCCAAACAGCGGCGCCTGGAAGAAAGGCTCCTGGAAAAGCTCCTAGGCGTTCGTTCCCTAGACACCGGGGTTTCTTCTGGCGGGGCCATCAATCCCCTCATCGCCGAGTTTGAAGAACTGCAAGAACTGACACAGATTTTGAGTTCTCTCAACGACCCCAAAGGCGTCTATAGCCGTCTCCCCTACCAATTCAAAATTGATTAAAGGTCATTGGTCATTTGTCCTTTGTCCTTTGTCCTTTGTCAAATGACAAGTGATATTGGTCAAGATTTTTGTTTTTTTATTCAAGTGAATGAAAAAAACCGGCTTCTGGAACCAGGAGCCTCAAATCTGGCTCCGGTTTCTTCTTCAAATGACCAATGACATGACAAGTGACAAAAATTTTTATTATTCAAATGAAAAACAAGATTTATCTAGCTAGATTTTTTATTCAAATGACCAATGACCAATGACCAATGACCAATATTAAAACCGGTAGTTGTTCTCCCCCACCCAAAGACTCACCGCCATCGCATCACCCTTATCACTCACCTTCACCTCCACCACAAAAGACCGCTGGTTTGCCTGAAGTTGCTGGATTTCCTGGTTAATCTTATCTCTTTGGTCTTCCGGCATATAATAAGTTTCCAGTCCGTATTCGATTTCCCAGTTGCTGACTAACTTACCTTTAATTGCCACTCGATTGGGGGGTAAATCTCTCGGGAGTTCCCCCCGTACCGCCACCGGTTGCCAAGGCTTCGGCATCCCAGCCACCTTGGCATCCTGATTGTTAGTAGATGGTGCTTCTAAAATGACAAATAACCTGCCATTGCCATCATTTTGGTTCAATTCTTGCCATCCAGGCAGTTGAGATATCTTCTCCGGGTTAGAGATTTCATAACTTAAAGTCTGAGAATAACCCCGCATGAAATCATAAGGATCTACCGGTTGAGTTTGAATAATCGCCGTTTTACCCGTAAGATAAATGTACAACGCTTCCGCAGGCACCGCCAGAATCAGCAATGCTTGCAGCGCCAGCGGCACCAGTAACCGCCACAAAGGAAATATCACCGGGGATGCCGGTTCAGTTGATATAATTGTAGGATCAACCGCCTCTGGAGTAGCACTGGACTGTTCTATAGGTGGGAGAGATGTCATGCCTGTTTTTCTTCCTCTTCAAGGTTTGGGGAATTGGAGGAGCGAGCCCTTAATCGCACTTTTTGCCGCTCAAACCAGAGACCAGCAGCGATAACGCCAACGCCACAAATAACAAACACCAAGGATTTCAACAGCAAATCCGTATCGTATTCCAGCATTCGACTGATGATCCCCAGCACCAAGAGAACCATACCACCCCAAAAGGTGAAACGGCCATCGACAGCTAGGCCATCGCGAATCAGACCTACAGCCAACACAAACAAAACCACGTTAAAAGCGAAAGTCCCCACTATGGGAAGTGGGTAAAAATTCAGATGCCAAAACATTGATAGTGCCGCTATAGCCATTAAACCAGCCACAATACCGCTGTTGAGAGCCTTCTGGTTAAAGAAGCTGCTATTAGGGGTGGGGGAGGCGGCATCTTTCACTTCTGGGTTTGATTTGTCACCTAGATGAAGCTGGATTCTCCAGGGTTGAGTGCGAAGCAATTCCAGCCATCCCAAGACGGCCAAACCTGTAAAAATTAGAATATCAATCACAGGTGGCCATAACCGCCAGTCCAGTCCTTCGAGATTAGCGTTAGCGGGGGCATCTTGCCAAAACCAGTGGAAAGATAGGGAATAAAAGAAAATGCTGAGAAACCACAAAGCAAGAGTGCGCGCTAGGGGTCTAAACTCGGGCTCAGGAGAGGATAAGACTGAGGGAGCGGCGGTATTAGTTGCCCCATCAGGAGCCAGAGTTTGATGGGGTAGCTTTAACTTCCATGTTTCCTCATTATAGACCCACAGAATTGCCGGAGTTAAAGTCAATCCCAAGGGCATCATCCAGAGCAAATCAGCCCACAGGGACACTAACAGGCTGTTGTTGACAATAGCGGAAGCGATCGCCACGGTTGTCAGACCAAATAGCACTCGGGAGCGACACCAGTGAGCCAGAGGGACAAACAGCCCCCCCAACACTAAAGGCATATGTTGCACCATCTGCTGTGACCAGGAAAAATCTGTTAAATACAACCACGACGGTATGGCTTGCCAGTAGCCCATGATTACCAGAATCACTGCCATAATTCCCAAGGCCGTCAGGCGCAGGCTATATGCCATCACCAACACCCCTATACCCCAAGCCAGAAATAGCTCAGATAAAGCTCCGACTTGGTGGAACATTTGGGACATCAGAGCCATATTGGCTCCCAAGATGAGCGCTCCTAAGACCAATAATCCCTGACCTAAACGCTTTTGTCGATAGCGCCCCCGTCCTTGCCACAAGTAAAAACCAGCGGTGTTCGCCACAACGAATAGCACTAAGAGCAAGGAGGCTTTAAACGATCGGGGCCACACCTGCCAGTTGGCGGCAACAAAGACCACCACCCCCAAGCCCAGTAAAATACAGCCTAACCCGATTAAAATCGCGATAAATCGGTTGCTAGCAGCCGCTTCTAGCTCACCCAACTTGTAGCGTAACCACAGTTGATCATATTGCTCCGTGGCGAGCAATCCCTCAGCCAGCCACTTCTGGCTCTCTTTGATGAGCTGGCGGCGAAACTTCTCTGAAACCATGACATATTTCCTTTGTCTTTAGTCATTTGTCCTTAGTCATTTGTCCTTAGTCAGTTGTCCAATCACCAATCACCTGTTTTGGGGGGTATCTTGGGCCAGCCGGTTTCTGCCGTTGTGGATTGTCCGCAGCATATCCGTAAGCTGATGCTCGATATTTTCTAGCACCCGATCGGCATAATCGTCAGCACCATTCTGAATTGCCTCGCACTCCTCAAGTGCCATCCGGCGCATTTCGTCGATTTCTTGTTTGGCTTGGCGGCGCAACCTTTCGATTTCCGCGATCGTCTCTTGCTGAGCCTCCTCGCACTCCCGATGAACCTCCTGCCGCATCCGCTCCGCTTCCAGCTTCGCTTGCCGGATAATCCCGATTTCATCGAGAATCTCCGCCGCTCGCTGCTCTGCTAACTCAATAATGTCCCGGGCGTAATCTTGTGCTTGAGAGAGAATCTCCTCTTTCTGGCGGATGATGTCTTTAACCAATTCAAACGCCTTGGGCAAATTTAGCCGCACCAAATCGAGCTGCTCGAGCAAACGATCTTCATCAATAAGGGTGCGCCCAAAAAAGCGCGGGCTCTCAAGGACGATATCCTCAAGGCGGTTCAGCTCCTCTTGGATGTCGAGGGAAGTCAATTCGGTTTGGGTAGATTGACCCTGGGGGCTGTTTCCGGTAATGTCGGGTTCTGTCCGTGCAGCGTCTTGGCGTAACATTTATATATATCCAGCGCGACGTGTTGGGGAACAAAGTGATCGATCGAGCCGCCAAATCTGGCAATCTCTTTCACTACGCTACTACTTAAAAAGCTATACTCCTTCGACGTAGCGAGAAAAACCGTCTCGATTTCAGTGGCGAGGGTTTTATTCGTGTGAGCCATCTGGAGTTCCATCTCGAAATCAGACAGGACCCGCAACCCACGCAGCAAAACTTGCGCCGAGCGGATTCTGGCATAGTTTACCGTCAGACCCTCAAAGCTGTCCACTTCCACGTTAGACAGATGTGCCGTGGAAATGCTGATCTGCTGCAAGCGCTCTTCTACGGTAAACAAGGGTGATTTGTTAGGATTGCGCAACACGGCGACGATCGTTTTCTCAAAGAGCTTACACCCTCGCTCGATGATATCGATGTGACCGAAGGTAATCGGATCGAAACTGCCTGGATAGATTGCAATTGCCACAGGATGATCGGATAGTATTTATACTGTCATCGTAATTTTACAAAATACAGTAGCTCAGAAACCGGCTGGGTTGGGAGTCATCCTCGTTATCACCCCCACCTTGAGGCGGTAGGTCTCACGAGACCTCTGGTTTGAGAAACCGAGTTTCTTTACCCCAATCTCTGGCCAAAGGCAACAGCCGATAGCTTACCTTGGTGCTAGAACACCGACGCTCCGCTGTCCCTGACGGTTCAGGTGTCGCATCAGCAGCATCGCCGAGCCTCCCCTGTCCCTGACAGTTCAAGTGTCGCGCTACGATTCGCTCCCCCCAAAAGCTGCCTTCCTTTAGGGGTGAACCATGCGGCTAACCGCTACCCAGAGATAAATCTCGACCTAATTCGCCCTCAATCCCTGATTCCGTTAGATTGTAGCAGTAAATTCCTCTCCCTAAAATCTCAAATTTCTACATAGTATGACATGTGGGGAATACACCGGCTTCTCTGTCCAGACCTGCTGGCATCAGTTGCCCTAGTGATGTCAAGTCCTAGGGCATAGATGGTGTTGATTCTAGCGCTGATCTTGCTCACCCCTGCCCCTGTTCCCCCCCTGCCAGAAGTAGGGGCGACTAATTTTTCGCCCTGACAGCAAATATTCACCTACCGTTGCCATCGACTTGATATGACGCCCACTCCCACATCGGATCCACTCCCAGGGAAATATCCCGGCAACTAGCTTAGCCACAATCACAACAAATATGTTACCATTTTCCAAGTCGTCATTAAAATTACATAGGAAAACCTAATTTTAACTAGCCTTAAGAAGGTGATTTTTTTCAATTTGATAAAAATTTTTTAAAAATGGCCACTATTTTTTTATTTTAAACTCAAATATTCAATTTACCAAGTCCAAACTCAAACCAAAACAAATATGAGAAACACGAGTTCCATCAAGCCTGCAAGTTACTTGGCCAGCGCTCACTTCAGGAAAATATTGATAGTTGATAAACCGCCTCAATGTCTGATGCGGCAATCTGAGCAATAGAGGGTGACTCTAGAAATAAAGGTGGCAAGTATCAAACTAAGGATTTTTTAGATTTAATGAAGGGGGTACGCCTCAATCAAGAGATTGTGGTAAAAAAATGTATAGACAGGGCATACCGGATCCGACGGTGGGCGCCAGGGAAGACCTCAAAATGAAAGGGACCCCCACAGTGACACAAGGGTAAAGCCAAGAGCATTTTGTAGAAATACAGGGATAGGCAAAAGCACCGGGGCACCAACGCAACCGCGCCCCTCAAAAGGCAAAGCGAGCGATCGAAGACGCAGCGAAAAACCGATATCGAGATCATGCCCTCGCCGCGCCCCAATTACAAACCTACCGTGGACCGCAGAATCGGGAATTGGAAGCTGGAGATAATCAAAATGAACCCTTCTGAGAGCGCGCTTTTTTCACAACACAACCACATCGTGACGTTAATTTCCTTCTCCCTTGCCTTTATCGGGTCATACGTGGCACTACAGGCAAAAGGAAAAATCCATAGTGGCGCCGCCCTGGGAATCAGCCTCTGGGCCAGCTACTTATCAGCACTATGGGCAGAAAACCGCTATTTAGAAGCCCAGTGGGAAATATCCACGATCGCCCTATCCCTAGTAGCAGCAGTAGCCGCCGCATTGCTGACCCTACCACCCTCCTCATCAGCCAGCAGCAAAGTAACAGCCCAAACCAGCCTCCCCCAGAACTGCCAAAGAGGCATCCTACTGGCCATCGGAGCCGCCATCAGCGACGGACTAGCACTGGCATCAATATCCTCCATCAGAGTCGATGGGCAGTATCAGTGCAACCTGCTGGTGATACTCCTAGCCGTAGTAGTGGCGAGCGGCTTATCGGCTCTCAGTTTTGCCACCCAAATGCCTAGTGCCTCCGCGTCCGCAGCAAATCCCCTCCCATCACCATCATCGGTCAGCCCCCCCCAGGGAAAAGAAACAACCACAACTAACTGGCGAGACTTGCTCGCACCTAGTCTATTGTTGGCCGTCGGATTATGGGGGGAACATTACATCATCCGTGCTGCCGTCGCCCAGCTTCCCGCTCCTACCGCCGCCAGTGGCTTCGGCGCGGCTCAGCCGAGCGGCTTATTTGCCCTCACCCTAGATACCACATGGTGGGTTGACAGTAGCTTCATCCCCACGGCCCTAGTGGTGGGCACCCTCACCCTCCTCGCCGTAGTTCTCCTCCCTGAGTCCTCAGAGTATAGAGAGGGTCGGGTGGGTCGGGTGGGGAGTAATCTTCCCCCTCCTCCCCCTCTTCCCTCTCTTCCCTCTCTTCCCTCTCCCCCCTCTTCCTCATGGGCCGCCCTCGCCCTAGAAGCCAGTGCCGACGCCGTATTTTGGCTCAGTGAAACCGCAGAAATACTCTCCGTTAACCATGCCGCCTGTGGGAGTTTGGGTTATCCAGCCGATGACCTGGTACAGATGAAAATACATCAAATTAACCCTCACCTCAATGAACAAAACTGGTCAATTCACTGGAGCATTATCAAACGGTGTCGCTCTCTCACCGTAGCATCAGAGCATCGCCGTCAAGACGGCACCACCTTCCCCGTAGAGATTACCATCACCTACGTCAAAAACGAGGGCAAAGAGTACCAGTGCATCTGTGCCCGGGAGATGGCGAAACGCCAAAAATTTGCCCAGCCCGGTACCCTCAGCGTCCCTGCTGGAGGTGCTTTAGCCGCCCTTCATACCCAAGATCGGGTGCTAGAAAAAATGGTGGAAGGGGTGAATGTGGCCAATGAAAATGGCATCATCATTTACACGAATCCTGCCTTTGATACCATGTTTGGCTATAAGCCGGAAGAGCTAATCGGTCGGCATATCTCAATTTTGAATAACTATCCTCCCGATGAAAATGCCCGGATTGTCGGGGAAATCATGGCATCTCTCAAAACCAAGGGCAGTTGGGTGGGCGAATTGGCCAACCGCCGCAAAGATGGCACCGAATTTACCACTA
The DNA here is from genome assembly GCA_015296065.1 of Oscillatoriaceae cyanobacterium M33_DOE_052. Taxonomy (GTDB): domain Bacteria; phylum Cyanobacteriota; class Cyanobacteriia; order Cyanobacteriales; family Laspinemataceae; genus Koinonema. The sequence continues at coordinate 15,566 of DVDU01000216.1, forward strand.
AAGCCCAAATCAGCGGCATAGAAATTGCTGGCAAACAGTCTTGGATTTCGGTGCAAGAAGATATCACCGATCGCCGCCGCATAGAAATAGAGATGCGGGAAAGTGAAGAAAGATTTCGGCAAATGGCCGAAAATATCGCCAGCGTCTTCTGGATGACAGACCCAGACAAAAATCAGATGATTTACGTCAGTCCGGCTTACGAGAAGATTTGGGAGCAAAGTTGTGAGAGTGTCTATCGCGACCCGATGACTTTTTTAAATCCAATTCATCCCGAAGACCGAGAATTGGTCATCAGCGCTTTAGCATCGCAAATTCGGGGCGAGTATGACGAAGAATACCGCTTGCTGCTCCCGGACGGGAAGGTGAAGTGGATTCGAGACCGGGCGTTTCCTATTGTCAATGACAACGGCGAAATCTATCGGGTGGTGGGGATTGCCGAAGATATTACCGATCGCCAGCTCGCCGCGATCGCCTTACAAGAGAGTGAGGAGCGGTTCCGCCAAATCGCGGAAAACGTGCGGGAAGTCTTTTTCCTGCTCACTCCCGATTCTAGCCAAATGATTTATATCAGCCCTGGCTATGAGAAAATCTGGCATCGCACCCCAGACAGTCTTTATAAAAACCCCCGCTCTTGGCTGGAAACTGTGCATCCCGAAGACCAAAGCTGGGTTATCCCTGCTTATCAAAAAACCCTGGAAGTTGGTAGCGATTTCGACCAAGAGTATCGCATCTTACGCCCCGATGGCTCCGTGCGCTGGATTTGGGCGCGCTGTTTTGGGGTGAGGAATGAAGCGGGGGAGATTTATCGCTTGGCTGGGATTGCTGAGGATGTCACTCAGCGCAAGCAAATGGAAGAGGCTCTGCGCCATAGTCAACAGCGGTATCTCGCCATCCTCCAAGACCAAACAGAATTAATTTGCCGCTTTACCCCCGATGGGGTGATTACCTTCGCTAACGATGCCTATTGCCGCTATTTTGGCAAAGCACTTGAAGACCTGATTGGCTCTAATTTTATGCCCACCATCCCGGCGGCAGATTGGCAAGTCTGCGAGAGACAGCTTGCGGATATCGCCCCAGTCAATCCCGTGGTGACGTTGGAACACCGGGTGATTCTGCCCGATGGGGAGGTGCGCTGGCATCAGTCAACCCAGCGGGGGATATTTGACAGCAGTGGCTTGCTGGTAGAAATGCAGGCGGTGAGCCGAGATGTGACGGAGCGGGTATCGGCGGCGGCGGCTTTGGAAAAAGAGCGATCGTTGCTGCGCTCCGTTGTCACTAATGCGCCGGTGGCGATGGCGATGCTTGACCAGGAAATGCGCTACATCGCCCATAGTGATAAATGGTTGGCTGATTATCATCTGCAAGGAAAATCGATTATCGGACTCTCTCACTATGAGGTCTTTCCCGATATACCCGATCGCTGGAGAAGTATCCACAGCCGCGCTTTGCAAGGGGAAATCATCACTAACCCCGAAGACGCCTTCCTCCGCACTGATGGCACGACCCTGTACCTGCGCTGGGCGATTAACCCTTGGTACAATCCTGATGGCAGCATCGGCGGCATTGTCATGGCCACAGACCGCATCGATGAATTGGTGCAAGCCCGGGAGGCGGCTCTGGAAAACGCCCGCCTCAAATCCCAATTCTTGGCCAATATGAGCCACGAAATCCGCACGCCGATGAATGGGGTTTTGGGGATGGCGGGTTTACTGGCGCAAACTGACCTGAACTCAGAGCAGCGGGATTTTGTGGAGACGATCGAGAAA
>DVDU01000010.1 GCA_015296065.1 Oscillatoriaceae cyanobacterium M33_DOE_052
CCCTGCCCCCCTGCCCCCCTGCCCCCCGGTCCCCCCGGTCCCCTGGTCCCCGATGAGCGGGATGCGCAGAGGTGCGGTTATTCTGGTAAATTGGGAAAAGATGCGCCCAAAATAGCAAACGTAGTGGGTCTGGGGAGAATCTGTGCTAGACATCAAACTAATCCGAGAAAATCCGCAAGGGGTGCAAGAGCTACTGAACCGGCGTACCCCGTTAACAGAGACGGGGGGTTACGATTTGCAGCCGCTCCTGGAGCTGGACCGGCAACAGCGGGAACTAGAACAAGCCCGATCGCAGCTCCAAGCTCGCAGTAATGAAATCGGGGCGATGATTGGCCAAAAAATCAAGGGGGGCAGTAAACCGGACGCCCCGGAAATTTTGGCTCTCAAAGAAGAAGGCAACGAAATTAAAACCAAGCTCAGTGAGCTGGAACCGGGGGAAAAAGAATTGATTGCCCGCCGGGAAGAGCTGCTGCTGGCTCTACCGAATTTGCCTGCTGGGGATACTCCGATCGGCAGAAACGAAACCGAAAATGTGGAAAGACGCCGCTGGGGTGATGAGTATTTGCCCCCTAACTCGGATAAAATCCTGCCCCATTGGGAAATTGGGGAAAAACTGGGCATTATCAATGTGGAAAAAGCCGTGAAAGTGGCTCAGGCGCGGTTTGTGGCGCTGATGGGGGCGGGGGCGGCTTTGGAGCGGGCGCTAATTTCTTTTATGCTCGATCGGCAAATTGCCGCCGGATACTTGGAAGTGATGCCCCCAGTGCTAATCAACAGTACCTCTTTGCGGGGTACGGGGCAGTTGCCGAAATTCGCAGAAGAGAGTTTTAAATGTGGCGAAGATGACTTGTGGCTAGCTCCCACCGCCGAAGTGCCGGTGACTAACCTCTATCGGGATGAAATCCTCGCTGCAGAAGATTTGCCTATTTATCACTGCGCCTATACTCCTTGTTTTCGCCGGGAAGCTGGCAGTTATGGGAAAGATACGCGGGGGCTAATTCGCCTGCACCAGTTTAATAAGGTGGAGTTAGTTAAATTCGTCACCCCGGAAACCTCGGCGGCAGAACATGAGGCCCTGGTAGGGAATGCGGAAGCTATCTTGCAAGCGTTGCAACTGCCTTATCGGGTGCTGGAATTATGCACTGGGGATTTGGGTTTTGGCGCCCAGAAGTGCTACGATTTGGAGGTTTGGCTGCCTTCATCTGGCAAGTACCGAGAGATTTCTAGCTGTTCTAATTTCGGGGATTTTCAGGCTCGCCGCGCTAATATTCGGTTTAAGGAGAAGGGGAAAAAGGGGACGCAGTTTGTCCATACCCTCAATGGTTCTGGGTTAGCAGTGGGCCGGACGATGGCGGCGATTTTGGAAAATTACCAGCAACCTGATGGCACGGTGCGGGTTCCAGAAGTCTTGCAGCCTTATTTAGGGCGGAGTGTGTTGTAATTGGTTCTTTGTCATTTGTCATTTGTCATTTGTCATTTGTCAAGTTTATTGTAGGGTGGGCATCGCCCCCCTACAATAAAAAGTACCTGTAAAAGCTATTGGTTGTAAATCGTTATTATGTCCGTATTGGCAGCGATCGCAGTATTGGCAATTCTGATTGTAGTCCACGAGCTGGGGCACTTCCTGGCCGCCAGACTGCAAGGCATTCACGTTAACCGTTTTTCCATCGGTTTTGGACCAATTTTGTGGAAATACCAAGGTCCAGAGACAGAATACGCCATCAGGGGTTTTCCGTTGGGGGGGTATGTGGGGTTTCCCGATGATGACCCGAGTAGCAATATTCCCCCAGATGACCCGAACTTACTGCGCAACCGTCCTTTGCTCGATCGGGCGATCGTCATCAGCGCCGGAGTCATCGCTAATTTGATTTTCGCCTACTTGCTGCTGGTGATGCAAGTGGCTACGGTGGGAGTCCCGGAATTTCAATATCAACCGGGGGTAATGGTAGCGGAGGTGATTTCCGACACCACTCCCGCCTACAAAGCGGGACTGCGAGCGGAAGATACTATCATCATGGCTGATGGCGCAGAAATCGGCGCTGGACAAAAAGCGATGAAAAGCCTGATTGAAATCATCCAAAATAACCCGAATGAAGCGATTTCGATCGCCATTCAGCGGAATGGAGAAAAGCGGTTTTTACAAATTACCCCAGAAAAAAGCGAGAACGGCAAAGGGATGATTGGCGTGCAACTGGCGCCTAATGGCAAGGGCATTCGCCGCCGCGCTGATAACATTTTACAGGCTTTTGGTGCTGGGGCGGCTGAGTTTGAGCGGATTGCGTGGTTAACGGCTTCCGGGTTTGTCCAGCTCATCCGCAACTTTGGGGAAACGGCGGACCAGGTGGCCGGACCAGTGGCGATCGTCGCCATTGGTGCCAATATTGCCAAAGATGACGCCGCCAATTTGTTCCAGTTTGCCTCGTTGATTAGCATCAATTTGGCGATTATCAATATCTTACCTTTACCAGCATTAGACGGGGGACAGTTAGCATTTCTCCTCATCGAAGGATTGCGGGGGAAACCCGTACCCACCCATATCCAAGATGGAGTGATGCAAACTGGTTTGATGCTGCTACTTGGTTTAGGGATTTTCCTGATTATCAGGGATACCACCCAGTTAGAGTGGGTGCAAAAACTGTTTCAATAGTGGTGGTTAAAGGTTTGTAGTTGGGCTTCAGCCCAAAAAAAGGTTCAAAGGTTTGTAGTTGGGCTTCAGCCCAAAAAAAGGTTCCTGTTCAGTTCATCAAGAGGGCTAAAGCCCAACTACAAACCTTTTAAGCAACCCGGTTTCTGGTAAACAAATATGAATATTATGCGGAAATGGGCTGGGGTGGAACAAAGGGCGATCGAAATCCTCATCCGGCTAAAACGGCAATATCCCGATGCTCGCTGCACCCTCAATTATGAGACGCCGCTACAGCTATTGGTAGCAACTATTCTGTCAGCACAATGTACCGATGAACGGGTAAATCAGGTCACGCCTGCACTGTTCGCGAGGTTTCCCGATGCGGGGGCGATCGCCACCGCCAACATCGAAGACATCGAAACCCTCATCCGCTCCACCGGATTTTATCGCAACAAAGCCAAAAACATCCAAGGAGCTTGCCGCATGATTGTGGAAAAATATAACAGTCAAGTGCCCAAGCGGATGGAACAACTCCTAGAACTACCTGGCGTCGCCAGAAAAACCGCCAACGTCGTCCTCGCCAACGCCTACGGTATCAACCAAGGCGTCACCGTGGATACCCACGTTAAACGTCTTTCTAACCGCTTAGGTTTAACCGAACATGACAACCCAGAGCGCATAGAACGAGATTTAATCCGGCTCATTCCCCAAGAAGATTGGGAAAATTGGTCAATTCGTTTGATTTATCATGGGCGAGAGATTTGTAATGCCAAAAAACCCGCCTGTGATGCCTGTATGTTAGCAGATTTATGCCCATCGGGATGCAAAATTTGATATTTGTCATTTGTCCTTTGTCCTTTGTCCTTGGTTATTAGTCATTTTTGGGCTAAAGCCCAACTACAAACCCCCCCCCTTCATCCCCCCCCGCCCCCCTTTGAAAGGGGGGGGTCAGCGGAATAAATGTTTTGTTGACAGGGGGGTAGGGGGGATAGGCTAAAGCCCAACTACAAACCTGGTTAATTAACGCCGATGTCAAACCATGTGCAACCGCAACTAGCCGAAGTTGCCAAGCTGTTTTTAAAATTAGGGACAATAGGCTTTGGTGGGCCAGCGGTACATATTGCCATGATGGAAGATGAAGTGGTCAATCGCCGCCAGTGGTTGACTAAAGAAAAATTCCTCGATTTAGTGGGCGCTACCAACCTCATCCCCGGTCCTAATTCCACAGAAATGGCCATCCATATCGGATATATTTATGCTGGCTGGTTGGGATTAATCACGGCGGGAATTTGTTTTATCTTGCCTGCAGTTTTGCTTACCGGTAGTTTAGCTTGGGTTTATGTTAATTTCGGGAGTCTCCCCGCTGTGGCGCCTCTGCTTTATGGGATTAAACCCGCAGTCTTAGCAATTATTATATCCGCTTTGTGGCGCTTGGCAAAATCGGCTTTGCAACCGAAAGGGGCAACGGTGATGAAAACGAGACAATTGCTGATTATTGCTATTGGTTGCGCTGCCTCTGTTTTCGCCGGTTTAAATGAGGTTTTGGCGATTTTACTCGGGGGATTTTTAGGCGCCTTGTGGCTGAATTTGTCTCAAAATGGCACAAATTTCGGCTGGTTTTTGGGCTATCCCGTCCCCTTGTTGCTGGCGCAAACTGGGGCTAATAGTAGCGCCGCTGCTCCGCCTTCTGTGTGGCAGTTGGGATTGGTGTTTTTGAAGGTGGGAGCGGTGTTGTTTGGCAGCGGTTACGTGTTGGTGGCGTTTTTGGAAGGAGAACTGGTGGGGAGGGGATGGTTGACGCAACAGCAGTTATTAGAAGCGATCGCGATCGGGCAATTTACCCCCGGTCCAGTGCTATCCACCGCCACCTTTATCGGCTACATTATCGCCGGTTGGGGAGGAGCTGTCGCCGCCACGATCGGCATTTTCCTGCCTTCGTTTGGTTTTGTCGCCGCACTCAACCCCCTAATTCCCAAATTGCGCGCCTGGAAGTGGACCGGGGCATTTTTAGATGCCGTGAACGCCTGCGCTGTGGCTCTGATGGTGACAGCCACCTGGAAACTAGCCCGCGCCACATTTAATTTGCAATTATCTATCACAGATATTGATTGGCTGGCGGTTGCTATTGCCACTGTCGCCACTATTGCCGCCATTCGCTTCCGCCTTAGTTCCCTATGGTTGGTTTTGGGGGGTGCGGTGGTGGGATTATGTTTATTAGCATTTTAGTTTTGTCATTGGTTATGGGTCATTTGATACTCATACCTTTTTTGGGCTAAAGCCCAACTACAAACCCGAGCTAGACTCGGAAAATTCTGGGTTGAGCGGCTGTAGCGGCTAATCGGGATTATAATAGATGCTATATTCACTCTTAGTGAGTTCATCGCCATGAATACAGAAGCGGTAAAGGGGATTGCTTCCGAAATCCAGATATTTGCCAACCGAGAGCAAAAAGAAATGTTTTTGTTTGTTCTGGGGGCTTTAGTCGCTAGGGTGATTAGCTTGCAGAAAGCAGCGGAAGTTATGGAAGTAGAACCGGATTTTCTGCTCAAGCTACTAGAGATAATGGGAATCGAATTTTCTTATTTATCTGAATTAGATGTCACCATAGAAAAGAAATGGTATATTTAAATGAAGCTGGTTTTTAATTCATCTCCTTTAATTTTTTTGGCTCGCCTGGATTACTTGAAAATATTTGTAACATCGGCGACAGAATCTCATCAGGATAGTCTGTTTTGTCATTTGTCATTTGTCATTTGTCATTTGTCATTTCTAATTTTGGGTAATGCTAGTAGTAGGGTGGGCAGTGCCGAACCTACTAACCTCTTCAGAGTAGCAATCTTATTTGGCACTGCCCACCCTACGAATCACTGGCTAGACAATGAAAAATCCTGTTGATTCAGGGCATATTTAAAAATTGTCAGCTCTTCTGGTGGTAACTGAGGAATGAGATGAGTGGGAATGGATAACTCTCGGTCAAATTTTAAACCGGTTTTCTCCAAAACTCGCCGGGATGCTGTATTGGCAGCTAATGCCCAAGCAACTATGCGCTCCACGCCCCATTCGGTAAAAGCCTTTTTCACGATGGCTTGGGCTCCTTCTGTGGCGTACCCTTTGCCCCAAGCGGACTTTTTCAGGCGATAGCCGATTTCAATTTCGTTGGGTTCCGCTAAGTTTAATTTAAAGGCAAATGTACTTTCAACCGTGGGCAAAAAGAGAAACCAGCCGATAAATTCGCCGCTGAATTTTTCTATAGCTGGCCATAAACCATAATGTTGATATTTCTTGTAATATGTTAAATAGTGGGGAATAGTTTCATTTTTGATGGTATCATAATCTAAGGGAATGCCGCCATTAATATAGCGCATTACTGCGGGGTCGCGGTTTAACTCCCACAAGCGGTTTGCGTCGGCTTCTGTGAAGTAGCCCAGTTGCAATCTGGGAGTTTCTAAAAAAGTTTTCATGGTTATTAGTTATTGGTTATTGGTCATTTGTCATTTGTCCTTGGAGAAACCGGGAGCAGAAACCGGGTTTCTTAACCGTAAGGGCGTTTCCCCCGCGCCTAAACCGTCTGGAGCAGATGAATAATTACGATCGGGCGGGAGAAACGCCCCTACACACCTATAGCCTGCAGAGGCTAGCCAGTAGGGTGGGGATTGCCAGATGCCGAAAATTCTCGGTTGAGCCAATGGGTTAAAGGCCATGCCCACCCTACACCTTTGATACTCATACCTTTTTTGGGCTGAAGCCCAACGACAAACCGGAATCGGGACTAGGGACCAGGGATAAATTACCCAGCACAAACGGGGATGAATTGGGGAAATGTTAAAAAAAGTTAACATAAACAGATATCATAAATCTTGCCTATCGTCAAGATTTGATGCCGTAGAATGAAATCAGCAGCCTGAATCAACTATTCATCGCTGCTGATTTCAGAGCCTGGGTGGACTGGCCGCTACCCAGAAACTGCAAGATGACTGGCGGCAGGTGGCAAGAGTTCACCGAAAGCGAGTCAAGCTAATTGGTGTGTGAGGAGTGAAAATTGGTCAGGACAATTAAAGGAGCTTTCCGCAAGGTAGGCAGAGCCCACCGGAGGTCCCCTGTGGAGCCTCAGTTATGGTTCAAACTGAACCTGCTGCAAACCTTAGTAAGAAGAGAGTTAGAGGCGAAATACAAGGGCTCGGTACTGGGCAACTTGTGGCCGCTGCTGACGCAGCTATCGCAACTGCTAATCTACACATACGTATTCTCGATCGTCCTCAAAGTGAAGCTGCCCGAGGACGGTTTGCCCCAGAATAACCTCACCTACGGTTTATGGTTATTCGCCGGGTTGCTACCGTGGATTGCCTTTACCACCGGGTTCACCCAGGCGGCCCTGTCCGTGGTTGGGCAGCCGAATTTAGTCAAAAAAGTAGTATTTCCCCTAGGATTATTACCCCTAGTGCCGGTACTGTCAGCATTTGTGGAAAGTACCGTAGGATTAATGGCACTGATTTGCTTGCTGGCGATTTCATCCCAAACGCTGCACGCCACTTTATTGCTGCTACCCCTGCTGTGGGTGACGCAACTGATGCTGACCACAGGGATGAGCTGCTTGGCGGCAGGATTTACGGTGTTTTTGCGGGATATCCCCCAGACCGTGGGGGTGATTCTCAATTTGTGGTTTTATTTGACGCCCATCTGCTATCCGGCGACGGTGATTCCCGAACAGTGGCGGGGGTGGGTGTTTTGGCTGAACCCCCTGGCGGCGATCGCGGAACTCTACCGCGATATTGTCATTGTTGGTGAGGTCCGCCACTGGGGCGAATGGGCCGTGGCATCAATAATATCGGCCCTAGTGTTATATGCCGGAATTTGGTCATACCGGCGTTTACGTCCCGCCTTCGCTGACGTTCTCTAACCATTCATTCACCGTAAACCTCATAAAACCAGGCGCAACAGCTATGGGTGAAATTGCAATTTCCATTCAAAATATCTCTAAGTGCTTCAAGCGCTATCGCCATCCTGCCGATAGATTAAAAGAAATTTTCTTTCCCGGCCAAACCCGCTCCGACCAATTCTGGGCAATCCAAAACCTCAACCTAGAAATCCCCAAAGGGATAACTTTAGGCATCGTCGGGCGCAACGGCTCCGGCAAAAGCACCCTTTTGCAAATCATTGTCGGCACCCTCGCCCCTACCAGCGGGAATATCAGAGTCAACGGGAGGATATCCGCCTTATTAGAACTCGGTAGCGGCTTCAACCCCGAATTTACGGGTAGGCAAAACGTCTTTTTCAACGGCCAGTTACTGGGATTGACCCAAGCCGAAATCGAGGATAAATTTGATGAGATTGCCGCCTTTGCCGATATCGGCGATTTTATCGACCAACCGGTAAAAACCTATTCCAGCGGGATGTTTGTGCGGTTGGCTTTTGCCGTGGCTACTAGCGTCGAACCAGACATTTTAGTGGTAGATGAGGCGCTTTCCGTAGGAGATGAAGCCTTTCAACGCAAGTGCTTTGCCCGAATTGAAAGTATCCAAGAGCGCGGGGGCACGATTTTATTTGTTTCCCACTCTGCCAGCACGGTGGTGGAACTGTGCGACTCGGCGGTGCTAATGGATGCGGGGGAACTGCTGCTCTATCACAAGCCGAAATTAGTCTTAGACAAATACTATAAATTGATTTATGCTCCCGCAGAGCAATTGCCCCAGGTGCGCAGCGAAATCCGCGCCTTAAACCAGGAACCAACCCGGAAGGTACAGCATCAAGAGCCACCAGGGATGAGCGTCCCCAACTTGCCACAATATCCGGTGTCGGAAAAACAGCAAATTAGGGCATTTTATGACCCGAATTTGAAACCAGCCGATAGTGTTTCCTACTTGTCTCGCGGGGCGAAAATCTCCCAACCAGAACTGGTGACGGTGCGGGGGGAAAGGGTCAATAATATTATCGGACGCCACGAGTATGTTTATACTTATTCGGTGGAGTTTTTAGAACCAGCTTATAAAGTGCGGTTTGGCATGTTGGTCAAAACTATCAGCGGCTTTGAGCTGGGGGGTGCTTCTCACGCCTATGCGGATGGTTATATCGAAGCCGGGACCGTAGTTAAACTCAGTTTCCGGTTTAAGTGTATGCTACACCCAGGGGTGTACTTCTTGAATGCCGGAGTGTCAGGTTTGGTGGATGGTAACTGGACTTACCTCGATCGCTGCATCGACGCCGCCATGTTTAGAGTCATGCCGGAAGCGGAAGAATCTCCCGGTACGGGAACGGTAGATTTAGCGGTAAAACCGACTTTAACTGTGGAAAGTGCCATCCCCATCAGGGTGGAAAGCGCGATCGCCACCACGGTGGAAATCAGCACCAACTCCCTCCGGCCACATTAATTCTGTAGGAACCGTGGGTTTGTAGTTGGGCTTTAGCCCTCCGGAGTTTGGGCTAAAGCCCAACTACTTGCCTGGTGACGATAAACCGGATTTAGCTGGCAATCACATTGTAATTTTATGCCTTTACCATTGATTATTACGGGGATGCACCGATCGGGCACTTCCCTAACGGCAGCTTTCATTCAAGCCCTGGGTGTCAATTTAGGGGATAATCTGTTTCGAGGCGATCGGTTTAACGCCAAAGGATACTTTGAAGACCTAGACTTTCTGGAATTCCAGCGGCGGGTACTGCAAGATTGCTGCCCGCCAGGAGCATCCGGATGGCCAGACTGGGGGTGGACCGAAGGGGAAACGTGCGATCGAGCCCAATTTGCCACCTACACCCAAAAAGCCCAAAACCTCATCGCCAGTCGCCAGCAAAACCCCAGCCTCTGGGGATGGAAAGACCCCCGCACCACCCTAATGCTGGAATTTTGGCACCAGCTACTCCCCGAAGCCCGCTATCTCCTAGTTTACCGCGACCCTTGGGATGTAGCCGACTCCATCATGCGCCTCCACGCCCCCATATTTTGCCAACACCCCCACTATCCCGTAAAAGCATGGCATTATTACAATCGCCACCTGCTGGAATTTTACCGCCAGCATCCCCAGCAGTGTATTCTCTTTAATATCAATGCTTTTATCCAGGAGCCCAAGCAGTTGGTGGAACTTTTGGCAGCTAAACTGGGGGTAAAGCTCGCCTCAAATTGGCAACCAGAACAATTTGCAGGCATTTACGAACCCAAATTGCTCAGGAGTTTGCCAAGCCATCATCCCCTAATCCATTTAATGAAAACCACATCCCCCCAATGCCTCACCCTGCTGCAAGAATTAGATGCAGCCGCAGACATTCCCCGGCAAGAAATGCCCGAAACCAGCACCGCACCGGTGTCCCTAGAAGGATTGCCCGTGATGCTGCACTATCAATCCCTCTCCCCTTGGGAGCAACTACAGGCCACTGCCGCGCAAGCCGCAGCAGAAAAACAGCAACTGCAGGCAGAAATAGACAGTTTACACCAAGAAATCGCCTGTATCAAAGCCTCTAAATATTGGCGGTTAGCCCAAGCTGTATCCCAAATCAAACAGCTTCTCCCCAGCCCCCCTTCAGTCGATCCCCCCCAACCACCCTTAAAAAGGGGGGGGAATGTGCCACAATTAAAGGAAAACTCACAGTAAATGCAAGCATCAGGAGAACAAAACCGAGATATCGCCCTCTCAGTTATCATTCCCTGCTACAACCACGGGGATTATGTCATGGAGGCAGTGGCCAGCGTCGAAAGCTGCCAAGAGTCGGTTTATGAAATCATCATCATTAACGACGGTTCCACCGACCCCATCACCCAAAAAGTATTGAGTTATTTAGCCACCAAAGGCTACCGCGTTATCCATCAAGAAAATCAGGGTTTAGCAATGGCGCGCAATCGTGGCATCCAAGAGGCAAAAGGCGATTACTTTTTGCCCTTGGATGCGGATAACAAAATTCGTCCTGCCTACATCACCAAAGGGATAGAAATTCTCGACCAAAACCCAGAGGTGGGGGTAGTGTACGGCCATTATGAGTTTTTCGGCGACAAAGAGGGGGTGTGGACATTGCCCCCCTTTGATATCAACCGCATCGTCAGGGGCAACTACATCGACGCTTGCGCCGTCATCCGCAAGCGCGTTTGGAAAGATTGTGGCGGCTACGATGATAAAATCCCCGATAAACTCGGTTATGAGGATTGGGATTTTTGGCTGGGAGCGGCGGAAGCAGGCTGGCAGTTCGCTCGCGTTGATGAGGTTTTGTTCGACTATCGGTATAAAGAAACATCGATGGTCAGCAAGTGCAATATCCCGGAAAATCACCGGGAATTGTTTCGCTACATCAGCAATAAGCATTTAAGTCTGTACGCCGCGAATTTTCCCAATATTTTTGCCGAGGTAGAGTGCGATTTTGTCACCGCACGAGATCAACTAGAACAACTGGAGTCAGAAAAGCAAAAAATCCAGATTGAGCTAGAATTGGAGCGGACTAAACTCCGGGAAACTGCGGCGAAGCTGCAAGAAATCCAAGCGCAGCTAGCGGACGCGGAAGCGCGCTTGGAAGGTGCCGAAGCGGCGGAAAAAGCAGCGCAAAAACAACTACAAACGCTGCAACTGGATATGACACAGGTGCAAAATCACCTCACCGAAGCTCGCCAGGAGTGGGAAGGGGTGAAATATGAGCTGACCCAAACCCAAAGCGAGCTGAAACAAACCCAAGAACTTTGGGAGCTAGAAAGAGCCAAAACTGCGGAAATGAAAGCGCAAGCTGAAATTATGGCAGCCAAAGCGGCAATATTGGCAACAGAAAAGGAATTGCGGGTTAATTTGGAAAGTCAATTGCAGCACAGTCAAGCGCAGTGGCAGCACAGTCAAGCGCAGTTGCAAGCTGTGCAAGCGCATATGGAGCAAACTCGGAGTCAATTAGAAAGGGAATTAGAAACTCAGCTAGAACATCAGGAGGCGCGGATGCAGGAAATGGCGCAAATGGCGCTACAGTTGCAACAGCAGGCGGGAGAATTGGCAAGGCTGCAAGGAGCTTTAGCTAGCACCCAAGAGATGGTAGCGGCGATGGAAACCAGCAAATTCTGGAAACTGCGCAGTCAGTGGTTTAAATTGAAAAAGTTTGTCGGGCTTTAGCGAATTTGTTCGTAGTTGGGCTTTAGCCCAAATTCCTCGATCGCTAAAGCCCTACTACGAACCTCTGGGCTAAAGCCCTACTACGAACCTCTGGGCTAAAGCCCTACTACGAACCTCTGGGCTAAAGCCCTACTACGAACCTCTGGGCTAAAGCC
>DVDU01000011.1 GCA_015296065.1 Oscillatoriaceae cyanobacterium M33_DOE_052
ACCATGCAGCGACGTAGGAGATAACTGATATACTTCGCCTTAGCAACAGGAGACTCCAGCAGGATTTCATCATGAACTGTGCAAATCAGCTTTGCTCCTGTCCCTACCAGCACTTTGTTGAGTTTCACTAACGCCAATTTCGTGATGTCCGCATTCAATCCCTGGACTGGATGGTTCAGCAACTCCGCCAGCCTGGGTTTACCCGCCCACCTGCGTCGCCGTCCTGCCAGGGTACGGCTCTGCTTTGTTCCCCGGATGTAACTACGTTTGATCGTCTCATGCCATTCTGCTACTCCGGTGTAGACTTCAAAGAACCGTTTCCGGAATGCCTTTGCCTCCTCCAACGACAAAGTAACTCCATACTTCATCTCAGCATAGCTCTGAAGCTTGGCAGCACCCATACCGTAGATCAGCCCGAAGTTAATGGCTTTGGCAAGCCGTCGATCTTCCTCACTCACCGCGTCGATCGCTTTGCCAGTGACGAGGGCTGCTGTTAGCCGATGCAGATCCTCACCCCTGCGATAGGCTCGTTGCATTTGGGCATCGCCACTCAAGCGGGCAACAATCCTCAGTTCAATCTGGGAATAATCTGCTCGCACGATCCTGTAGCCTGGTGCAGCTACAAAACAGGTTCGGGCTGCGGCATCGCGAGGAATGGTTTGCAGGGGCGGATTACGGCAAGAGAACCGACCAGATCTGGCTCCAAGCTGATAGTAGGTCGGGTGAATCCTGGCTGTTACGGGATGGATGTGCTTGGGCAAACTATCGGCAAAAGTAGCAGTAATTTTGGAGAGGTGGCGGTAGTCCAACAACGCTCGGATCACAGGATATTGTTTCGCCAGGGGAACCAGCTCCTTTTGATTGGTCGAGTTTACTGGAATTCCAAATGCCTGAAGTGCTGCAAGCACCTGTTGGGGAGAGTTTGGGTTAATCGTATCCGTCATCTCCGGCAGCAAGGACATCTGAGCGTTACCAGCGATCCGGAGTTGGCTGAGCTGATGAAGTGCCACATCCCGATCGCTCTCTAGCTTTGCCCCCAACCTTTTCCAGCGGGAGAGATCCAGCAACATCCCATTCAGCTCCATCTGAGCCACCGCAGGCATACAGTGAAATTCCAGTTGGGCAATTTTGAGGAGGTGCGATCGCTCTAACTTCTTGACTAGAATCGGGTATAACTTTAACAAAATTGCTGCATCCAACGCCGCGTACTGTAACTGTTTTGAAGTTAGGGGCTGGCTCCAATCACTGACCTGTTGGGTTTTATCCAGCTCTATATTCAATAGCTTTTGAGCAAGCGTCTGCAACGAGAGACTGGTTTTCAGTCCTGCTGTCAGCACTCGATAGGCAAGTTGTGTATCGAAGAAGGGAGGCGCGGGTTGGAGTCCTGCCTGGGCAAGGAATTGCCAGTCGAATTTGCCGTTGTGAGTAATCTTAAGCACAGGACTGGAGAGGAGCTGTTGGAGTGGGTGGCGATCGCAAGAGACAATCTGAGATAAATCAATGAGCATCACTGGCTGATCGGGGACTGCAAGCTGAATGAGCCGAATCGTATGAATGTGAGGATCTAACCCTGTCGTTTCGCAGTCCAATCCAATCGCTGAAAACTGTTCTAGCGATTCTCCTCCGGCGAGGCTACGCCAACACAGTGCCGATTCAAGTTCTTTGCCCGACTTAATCAGTTGATAGGTTCCATCTTTCAAATGAGAGTGAGTTCGAGAGGCAGACATAATCGGAAATGGATGGAGGACTAGCTTGAAGGGGCGGTAGCACCAACCATCTCCGGTATCGCTCATGATTCAGAACAAACTGACCTGTTCTGGCTGATCAGATACTTGAGCTGGGTCAGCCGCGATTGCTTCTACCTTTGCTCGATTGCGCCGCTTTCCCCATCCCTGTTGAGCTGCGTGCTTCACCACGCTTCGACGAATCGATCGACTCAGATCTTGAAAATCATTTTTGACTGTGCTGAATTCAATCGGATGCTCACCAATCAACTCATAAAAACTGGTTGCATTTTCAGGCAACCGCTTGTGTTTTTTCATGACCTCATTTCCCGACCAAAGATAGAGATCAACATAATTTCGATGCATCGGCGCTTCCATCGTTGCAGGCATCATATAAGCTAATACTTCCGTAGGTGTAGCATAGTCTCCAACTTGCTCCTGTTCATACTCGGAAAGGATGAGTTCAAACCGATCTTGCACACAGGCAACCTTTAACCAACTTGGAGTTGCATCACCCCATAAACTGCGATGCAGCACCAACGGTCCTGCTAAATAACGGACGTGATGCATGGAAAACTCTGCCATTTCCAACATGCACGCTAGCAGTTCTCTAGGGACATCAAGGGATGCCAAAAGGCGCAACATTTCCAGAGTGCTAGATGAGCAACGGGTGTCTGGGTTGGCAACATCTCTCCCTTGCTGAAGGGTTCGCACCAACTCTTCGGGAATAAAACTCAGTTGATCCACAGCGCAAGCCTCCTGTAGGAATGTCCCTACAAACAGCCAGTTGGCTGGGGCGTTGTTATCCACCTGGTTGAGGTCACTCCGAGGTATGGCTTTATAGAACCCATTTGGGATCATGGAAGATGGGTTAGAATGAGGCAAAAATGCCGTACTCCAGCAGTCTAACCGATAAAGAATGGGAAATCATCGAACCCCTGTTGCCTCAAAAGAAGCGAACCCGACCGCCTAAGTGGAGCAAACGCCAAATCCTCGATGGCATCTTCTACCAACTCAAAAATGGGTGCAATTGGTGTGATTTACCCAGAGACTTACCGCCCTACTCCACCGTCTTTTGGCACTACAAGCATTGGCGCGCCGAAGGGGTCCTTGAACCCATCATGACTGCCCTGCATGGCAAAGTCCGCGAATCCGTCAAAAAAAACACAATGGACAACCCTGCTCATCATTGACTCCCAAGCGGTGCGGAACACGTGTAATGCGGAAGTCGCCTCGAAAGGCTTTTGTCACTACAAATGCACCAATGGCATCAAACGTCACTTAGCAGTTGATACCCTCGGCTTTCCGTTCTTTACCCACTGTACAAAGGCAAACGTGAGTGATGACAAAGGGCTGATTGAGTTGTTGAGCTTGAACTTAGATTACTTTCGAGCGAAACCTGTGAATATTCCAAAGATTACGATTTTGCTCGACCACGGCTATCATCCAGACGCCTTGAAAACAGCTTTACAAGCCATTTATCCCCAGATAATGACAAAGATTCGTTTCCAACTCGCACCCAAGCCAACTCCGGCAGAAAAAGCGGCGGCGGGCAAAACGGGGTTTGTGCCAGTGCCTGCTCGTTGGATTGTGGAACGTTCCAATGCTTGGATGGAGCGGTGCAAAAGTTTGGTTAAGAACTTTGAACGGACACTGGCACATGCGACCGCGAAACTCAATCTTTGCTTTATCCGCCTGATGCTCAAGCGCCTAGCCAATGAATAGATATCAAATGGGTTCTATA
>DVDU01000241.1 GCA_015296065.1 Oscillatoriaceae cyanobacterium M33_DOE_052
AAAAATTAGTTATGTTCATTGGTTTGAGGAGATGACGTTTTTTGAATAATTTAGGCATCAAAGACATAAGTGTAATTTTTTATGTAAAGTTTTGTATCGACATTCAACATTTCTGATAATTGACAATTGTCAATTACCCTCATTAATTATCAATTATCAATTGTTAATTATCAATTACCATCGTCAATTATCAATTATCAATTATCAACTACCCAATTATCAATTACCCTCATCAATTATCAATTGTCAATTATCAATTGTCAATTATCAATTATCACCACGCCATAAAGCAATACCACCGAGCAAACCGGTGATATTAGGAATAATCGTCACATTATCCGGCAAATTCACAGATATTTTTTTGGCTTCGCCACCGCCAATGTAAATTCGATCGCAGCTAAATAAATTCTGCCAATTACGGAGCGCTTTTAACACCCGCTTATTCCAGCGCTCTTCCCCGACTTTTTCCAAAGCCGCTCTCCCTAGCTGCTGCTCATAAGTTTCTCCCTTTCTAAAAGGATGATGTCCTCCTTCTAAATTCGGGACTAATTTGCCATCCACAAACAGAGCCGTGCCAAATCCAGTTCCGAGAGTAATTACCAATTCTACCCCCACCCCGGAAATAGCGCCCAAACCTTGAATATCCGCATCATTGCAAACCCTGACCGGTTTTCCCAACCGTTCAGAAAGGATAGTTGCCAAGTCAAATTCCACCCAGTCTGGGTCCAAATTCACCGCCGTAAACACCACTCCGCGACGTACCACCCCCGGAAACCCCACAGAGACGCGGTGAAACTCCCCTTGAGCGTTGGCGAGAGAGACGATCGCCCCCAATACCGCCTCCGGTTGCGGCGGTTGCGGCGTTTCCACCCGGTTGCGTTTCGTCACCGCTTCCCCAGATTCATCCAAAACGATCGTTTTAATCCCGCTCCCGCCAATATCAACCGCCAGAGTCAGGACTCCTGTATTATTTTTAGCCATTAGTTGAAAATTTCTCTTATTTATTTTGTCCTTTGTCCTTTGTCCTTTGTTAACAAGGAACAAGGGACTGTAGGGACACGGCATCGTCAACCTCTATCGAAAAACCCAGATATTGATAACGCCGTGCCCTCCAAGGGACAAATGACAAATGACAATTTTACAGCGTCAGAGATTGAGGATTGGTTTCGATTAACTGAGCCAAATCTTGCAAGAAAGCCGCTGCATGGGCACCGTAAACAACCCGGTGGTCGCAAGTAATATTCACCTGCATTTGACGGCGTACCCCCATCATCCCATCTTCCGTAGCCACCACCTGCGGCCTGGAAGCGCCAACTGCCAGAATCGAACCCTGACCAGGAGGCAGAATCGCATCAAAGCGGTCCACCCCAAACATTCCCAAATTAGAGATTGAGAAAGTACCAGTATTGTACTCTTGGGGTTGCAGTTGTTTCGCTCTGGCACGATCGACCAAATCTTTCCAACTGCGAGATAGAGAGTAGATATCCATTTTGTCCGCATTTTGCAGCACTGGCGTAATCAACCCCCCATCAGGCATCGCCACCGCCACCGCAATATTAATCGCACTAGGATAAGCAATGCCAGCATCAGTGTAACTCGCATTCAACAGCGGATGTTTTTGCAAAGTCACAGCCACAGCTTTAGCCAGCATGGCCGTTACCGTCACCCCCTTAGACTTAATCTGCTTGTAGAGGGCATCAAAATTATCCGTAGTGATGGTATAGCCAACGCGGTAAGTGGGAGCCTGCATACTCGCCACCATATTGCGGACCACCGCTTGCTGCAATGTGGTCAAAGGCGCCACCTGACCGGGAACTACAGGGGCGGGAGCCGCCACCGGCGCTGGTTTCGCGGCTGGGGCAGGCTTGGCAGCCACAGGAGCTGGGGTGAACACCGGTGCAGGGGGCGAAACTGCGCCCGCCACGGCTTCCACATCTTCCGCCACAATGCGACCGTAAGGACCGCTACCTTGTAGGGCACTTAGATCCACTTTCAAATCTTTAGCCAGCTTGCGGGCTCGGGGGGAAACCACCGTGCGTCCGTTGCTGCGGCTGGCAGTTTCCGCCACAGCCGCCACAGGTGCAGGGGCCGCCGTGGGGGCCGCCGTGGGGGCTGCAGTGGGGGCCGCCGTGGGGGCAGCCGCTGGTTGGGAAGAGGTGGCTTGCTGCTTCGCTTGTTCGATTTCGGCTTCAGTTTCAGCGATGAGGGCGATCGTGGCGCCCACAGGTGCAGTTTCGCCTGCGGGGACGACGATCGTCGCCAGATATCCCTCATTAAAGGACTCCACGTCCATATCCGCTTTGTCCGACTCCACCACCACCACAGTTTCCCCGCGTTCCACCTTATCTCCCGGCGATTTTTCCCAGGACACGATTTTACCTTCGGTCATGGTGGAACTCAGGGCGGGCATGAAAACTTCGTGTATCATGAGGCTGTTATTGGCTCGAGGCTCTCAAGTAAAAACGGGCAACATTCAATTATATAGTGACCCGGGGCACTTGTCACAAGGCAATTTGTCATTTGTCACTTGTCACTTGTCCCTTGTCCTTAGTCACTTGTCACTTGTCCCTTGTTACCAAAGGACAAATGACCAATGACCAATGACCAAGGACCAATCACCAATGACCAAGGACAAATGACCAAGGACAAATTTACAAATCGCCGCGAATTTCATCAATAAAACCATCGCGAAGCAGAATTTCTACCTGCATTTTCTGCACTAAATTATCTCCCCGCTCTACCGTAAAAAAGCTATCAATTTGACCGGTATTTACCTCAGTTTCCAACTCTAAAGTTTGCACTTGCTGTAACTGTTGTAAAATTTGATTTTTCTGGTCTAAGAGCTGTCTTTGCTTTTGATTGAGCTGGCTTTGGAGCGTATCCATTTGCTCTTTCACATTCACACCAGGTTGTTGTAAAGCCTGCTTTTGCAGCTCCCCTACCATGCGCTGAGCCTGCATTTCCAACTGCTGCATCTGGGAATCAATTTGGTTAATTTGCCCTTGCAATTGCTGTTGTACTTCCTCCTTCCAGCGGGGCGTCACCACAGATTTAACAATCACATTCCGCTTTAGGAGTAGTTGCGAGTTCGAGAGTTCCATATCAACTTGACCTTAATGATAGTTTGAAGAACGGCAATAATTGGGGATGCTGTTTCTACTCACTCAAGAGCAGGCCAGACAACAGATCAGACAAACATTGCCTCAATTAAATCTTGATATCGCTCCGTCACCACAGGGCGCTTAATTTTCAGAGTTTGGGTGAGCATCCCGTTTTCCATAGAAAATGGCTCGGTAAGTAAGCGAAAAACGCCAATGCGGTCATCAGCTCGGTATCCAGGACGGTTTTTTACCTCCCGATTGAGTTCCTGGCGAAATAAATCCTGCACCATCTTACTCTCCAAATCTATAGACTGCCCCTTGGTGGCAGCAGAAATTTGCACCGAGGCACCTTGGTCATCGAGGAACTTTTGCAGGGCCTCCAGATTGGGCACGATTAACGCCCCCAAAAATTTCTGGTCCTGACCCACCAGCATGATTTGGTCGATGTAAGGACTACGCAGACAAGCATCTTCTATGGGCTGGGGTTCGATGTTTTCGCCGTTGGTGAGGACGATCGTATCTTTAGCCCGCCCGGTCAGTACCAAATCCCCCGCCACACTCATCCAGCCCAAGTCCCCCGTATCAAACCAGCCTTGGGGGTTAATTGCCTTCGCCGTCGCTTCTGGATTTTGAAAATACCCCGCCATCACCTGCGGTCCAGACGCCAACACCAATCCCGTCTCACCATATGGTAATGGTTGGCGAGTTTCCGGGTTCACAATTTGAATTTGCGTTTCCGGTATCGGTTGACCCGCCGAACCGCGCAAATTGCGCCAGAAACGGCGCGCCGTCAGCACTGGGGAAGTTTCGGTCAAGCCATAGCCCACCAGCACTTCGAGGCCAACAATCTCAAAAAAGTTTTCCAAGTGCATCGCCAGAGAGCCGCCACCACTGATGACGTACTTTAGTTTACCTCCCGTAGCTTGCCGCACTTTTTTGTACACCAACATTTCCCCCAGTTTGTGGATGGGCCACAAAGCCGCTAATTTCAGCCCTGCCACCAGTCTTTCTCCCCCTGGTGGTGCTTCCAGTTGCAGGCGCAACCCCTGCCAAGTGCGGCGAGCCTCGATATAACTTTGACTGATACTGAGGAAACTTTCCACCAGTCGCTGCCGCTTGGCGGGCATCTCCCGAAACTGCTTTTGCACCCCTTCATAAATTGATTCCCACAGACGGGGCACCGCCATCATATATTCCGGTTGGTATTTTTTTAAATCTTGCTTGAAGGTGCGAATGCTGGTGTAGATGAGAGTACAGCCCCGAGATAAAAAGAAATACTCGCCCATGCGGCCAAAACTGTGCCAAGTGGGGAGGATGGCTAAAAATCGCTCTCCCGGTTGGGGCTGAATTACCGCTTTGATGCTGTGGATTTGGTTTAATAGGTTGGCATGGGTGAGCATCACCCCCTTGGGTTTGCCGGTGGTGCCGGAGGTGTAAATGAGGGTGGCGAGGCTGTCACTGGTGGGGGAGATGGGCTGGTATTGGCTGGCGGCGCCTTTGGTCATTAATTGGTTGTAGGATAGTACCGGCACGGGCAGGGTGGTTTCTTCTTTGATTTCTTCATCGGATAGCAAAATCACCCATTGTACGGGTAGGTCGTCCAGTCGAGGGCGCAGTTGTTTCATCAGGGCGAGGTTTTCGGCGATGAGACCGATACTGCCGCTGTTTTCCAAGATGTAGAGGAGTTCCTGACGCTCCGCATCCCCACTACGTACCACGTTGGCGGCTCCGGCGGCCATCGTTCCTTGGTCGGCGATCGCCCACCGCAGACTATCGTTAGCAAACAGAGCCACTCTTGGGGGGATACCATCGCGCACCTCTGGCAGTCCCAGAGCTTGTATCCCAGCGGCGAATTGTTCAATTTGCCCTGCTAGCTGCTTGTACGTTAGCTCTACCGGCGGTTTAGAGTGGGGGTCCCACAGGGCGAGTCTGTCCCCCACCACTGTAGCCAATCGCTGCCAGATTTCGGGCAAGGAGGTCAGGTCAGTATAATTGGGTTCGGCAGCAAGGGCACGCCGTTCTATATCGCTCACAGGGAAAGGATTAGATGACACAGGATTTGCTTGAGACATAATTCTGCCTGATATTTGCGGATCGGGGAGCGAATGCTCGGATCAATTCAATATTAGTTTCTGGCGCCCAGAGCTGTGTCTATTGTGGGAAGTATGGCGAGTGTGGTCAGCAATCTTCCTCCCTCTCCTCCCCCTCCTCCCCGTCACCCCGTCACCCCGTCTCCCCCACTCCCCATCTCTCCCTCCTTCCCATCTTCCCCCAATGGGGCGCCCCCAGAGCATTGCTGCCAGTTCTGCGTTAAACTTACCACCATTTTTGATATGGCACTTGTTACTTTGCCAGTTGCCCCTGAACCACTCTCCATCCCTGAAGCCTTGGCCCAGTTGCAGCAGGAGATAACGGAGTTGGCCTTGTGTCAAATTGCGATTGCTCGCTGGCAATTGCACCAGCAGCAAACCGATCAGTGCCAGAAATCGATGCAGCAGCTAGAAGCCATTCAAGAGCGCATCAACGCCCTTGCTGCTGAGTTGGAAACCCAAATGCGCCAGTTTCACCTCACTGCGAGCGCTGTTAACCCCTACTACTGCGCCCTGCAATCACCCCCAAACTCTCAACATCCTGCCAATGTCTGGGAAATCCATCACGCCGCTGTTCCCCATGTGATGCGCCGTGGTTCTCAGTTCATTCTCACGGCTAAATCTCTCGATTTGTCTGTGACTGACGAAGGGGCTCAGGGTAGAGAAAGAGCCCGCCACGCCTGCCGTCGCCGTGAAGCTCTAGAGCGGTGGTTGCTCGCTCAACGTCATTGTTAGTTATTTGTCCTTTGTCCCTGGTCGTTTGTCTAGTGATAATTGATAATTGATAATTGATAATTGATAATTGATAATTGATAATTGATAATTCGGTAGTTGGGTAATTGGGTAGTTGGGTAATTGGGTAATTGTTAATTGTTAATTACCCAATTATCAATTGTTAATTGTTAATTATCAATTGTCAATTATCAATTGTCAATTCAAATGACAAATTTTGGTTAGTAATAACCGGTGCTGTCACCAGTGCCGTCACCGGTGCCGTCATAGATTTTTTCTGCGTCTTCGGGTTTGTCGGGGGTGGTATCACCATACACGGTGTATTCGGGAGTGACCGGTTGAGCTTTGATGGTGGCTTTGCGATCGTCTAATTTCGGTAAATCAGGAAACTTTTGCACTGCCATACCTTTGACGGCTTTTTCCATAAATAGACGCCATGCGTAGGCGGCGGTGCTGCTGCTGCCCCAAGTGGGATAGCTATCATCGTTGCCCAGCCAAACTCCGGCGACCATTTGGGGAATGTAACCGATAAACCAGAGGTCTTTGGCTTCGTCGGAAGTGCCTGTTTTGCCAGCAACGGGCCGATCGTATAATTGGGCGATGCCACCAGTACCATAATTGACGACACCTTCTAACATCCAGTCCATAATGGAGGCGGTGTCGGCGTCTAATGCGGCTTTCGGCTGAAATTTGGCTTGATAGATGATTTGACCCCGGCGGTTAGTGACGCGGACGATGCCGTGAGGGAGGACGTACTTGCCTCGGGCAGCGATCGTCCCATAAGCACTGGTCAACTCCAGCAAGTTCACTTCCGAACCCCCTAAAGCCAGAGAATAGGTGGGTTTAAGTTCTGATTTAATCCCCATCTCACGGGCGAGTTTGATTACGGGAGCGAAACCTACGTCAATCAAGGCTTTGACCGCCACCACGTTAATCGAACTAGCCAGAGCGTCCCGCATAGACATCCAGCCGCGATACTTCCCGCTGTAGTTACGCGGTTTGTACCCATCAACAATAAAATTAGCATCTTCGTAGCCGTCGTAAGGGGAGAAACCAGCGGCGATCGCGGTAGCATAAACAAACCCCTTAAACGTGGAACCGGGCTGACGTTGGGCCTGAGTGACCCGATTAAACTCGCTTTCAACATAATCCCTGCCCCCCACCATTGCCTTGACTTCACCATTGCGGGGGTCGATCGCCACCAACGCCCCCTGGTCAAATCCTTGCATCGGGCCGTCCAACTCCACCACCTCTTTCACAGCTTCTTCCGCCATTTTCTGCCACTGACGGTTAATCGTAGTTTCCACCGTCAACCCCCCAACTTCCAGATCGTCGGCGGAAACATACTTCGGCAATTCCTTGAGGACGTAAGAGGTAAAGTAGGGCGCCTCCACCACCAGCCGTTTGGGTTGGCTGGGTTTAACCGCCAGAGGCTCGGCGGCGGCAGCAGCAGCTTCCGCCGCTGTCAGATACTCTACTTCCACCATCCTTTTTAGCACCAAATTGCGCCGCTCCCGCGCCACATTGGGATTTTCCAGGGGAGAGTAGTCACTGGGAGCTGGTGGCAGTCCGGCGATCGTCGCCATTTCCGCCAAAGTCAGGTCTTGAACAGATTTGCTGAAATACACCCACGCCGCATCAGCCACACCGTAAGCACCCGACCCCAAATAAACATGATTGAGGTATTGTTCTAAAAGCTGCTCTTTGGGGACTTCCCGCTCCAGTTTCATCGCCAGCATTGCTTCCCGGAGTTTGCGTCCCAGGTTGCGCTCCTGAGTCAGGAAGACAACGCGAGCTAGCTGTTGGGTGATGGTACTCGCCCCTTGCACCACCTCTCCGGCCAAGATATTGGAGACAGTTGCGCGGATAATGCCTTGATAGTCGATCCCGTGATGCTTGTAAAAGCGGCTATCTTCAGACGCGATGAAGGCTTCAATCAGACGTTGGGGAATTTTATCGATTTTCAGCTTTTCTCGGGTTGCTGGACCTATTTGCTGCAAAATTGTGCCATCACTGGCGGAGATCGTGATGCTGCCATCCCGAACAAAGCTAAAGATTTCTGCTGTGTTGGGCAAGCTCTGATCCAACTTCCACAACGCCACGCCGATACTGCCAGCACCGGCAACTAAGACAAAACCTCCCAACCCCACCCAAAAATACCGGCGGCGATAAAGAGGTTTCTGCACTGGACTACTGCCAGTAATTTCCGGCGCTAATTCTAGGGAAGATTCATCGGTCAGAGCCAAAAGCTCGGAGCTGCCATGATCTAAAGGTTCCCCACTACTGATGGGTGTGGTAGTCTCATCGATCGCCTCTGTGGCAGTTGTCGCCGCTCCATCTTCCTGGACTTCAGAAGTTGCCGGAGGTTTTCGCTCCATCAGCTTCTGGGAAATTTCTTTGATTTTGGAGAAAAACCTAGGCACTTCCACCGCCAGGTGTTCTGTTGTTTCCGGTGGGGGGGAAGCATCAAGATTGACAATTTCAGGATGATGGCTTGTTTCCGCCAGTGCCTCCACTTCCACCGGTGAGCCATCGCCGGTAGCTGGTTCCGTTTTTTGGGGCGCCAAATCCTCTCCAGGGGCCGGGATATCCCTAGGGGCGGGCGCCAAATCCTCTCCAGGGGTCTGGATATCCGTAGGGGCGGGCGCCAAATCCTCTCCAGGGGCCGGGATATCCGTAGGGGCGGGCGCCAAATCCTCTCCAGGGGTCTGGATATCCGTAGGGGCGGACGCCAAATCCTCTCCAGGGGTCTGGATATCCGTAGGGGCGGACGCCAAAGCCTCTCCTACTGCGGGGTGTTCGTCCCTACTGAGAGATTGCACAATGTCAGCCTCTGATTCGCCCGCTCCATTGCTGCTGATTTCGGCCCCCAATTCTGGCATTTGCCCGATCGCTGCATTGTCAACTGCTCGATCGGGAACCGTGGCACTTGAGCTGTCGCTAGTGACCGGTTCCGATTCTGGGGGCGATTCTGGCGGGCGTTTTCGCTCGATCAGCCTTTGGGAAATTTCTTTGATGTTGAAAATAAATTTGCCCACTTCCACTCCTCTTCCACTCCTCATGCACCACCAATAGCTGGTTATTGGGTTTTATTGTATGTTTTGGGAGCGGGATTTGCACGCTCGCCCACGGAGGATCACTCTATGGGGCGGCGCCAGTTGGCAATTTGTCATCAAACCGGATCACTGGCAGTGCCTGAATTGTTCAACCGGCATGGCCGATCGCCAACGCTGTCACCAGCATTCCCAACACCAGAAACGGCTGGGCGGACGCCTGATATTTCACGTCATTTTCCAGAGGATTGCGCAGAAAATACATATCCTGAAAAGTGATTTGGGGAATCACCAGTAGGGCGAGAATCGCCGCATAGAGGTTTTGATGGATGCTGACTAAGTATCCGGCAATACCGAGCTGGAAAGTGTCAATCATCACCACGCAAATCCAGGCGGCTGTAGTGATACCAAACATGACAGGCAGAGATTTCAAACCTAGTTGTCGGTCGCCTTCGACGCTCTTAAAGTCGTTAACGATGGCAATTCCCAATCCGGCCATACTGTAGATTAATGTCAAAATCATAATTTTGGCATCAATGGTGCCGAATAGAGCCTGACCAGCCCACCAAGGTAGAGCAATGTAGCTGGAACCGAGGGCGTAGTTGCCCAGCCAGCCGTTTTGCTTGAGCTTCAGCGGTGGGGCGGAATAGATGTAGGAGAGGAAAGAGCCACCGATCGCCAGGACAGTAATTGTGGGGAATTGATGACCAGCCCAAGTATCCAGGAGGTATGCCACAATAATGCCACCCAACAGGAGGACTAATATCTGGGTGACGACTTGGGGAATGGAGATGGCACCAGAGGGGATGGGGCGGTAGGGTTCGTTGATGGCATCAATTTCCCGATCGTAAAAATCGTTAATCGTTTGGGTATATCCCGCCAGCAACGGCCCAGACATCAGCATACAGGCAGCCGCAATTAAAACATGTTCTAGCTTCCACTCGTAGTTCCCGGAAGCCGCCGCACCGCAGACCACCCCCCAAATTAGGGGGATCCACGTGATGGGTTTCATCAGCTGCAGCCGGATTTTCCAAATCGATGTCTCCTGGACATCCGCTCCCTTCATGCCCAATAATTGCCGGGTTTTCGCGGAACGGTTTGCCCCAGTCGCTGTTTGGGGCTCTGAGGAGGTAACATCGGGCTGAGCTTGGTCTTTTGTCATTTGTCCTTTGTCCTTGGTCTTTTGTCTTTTGTCATTGGTGATTGGTCATTTGTCATTGGTCATGGGTCAAAATTCCTTTGTTCTTTTACAAGTGACAAAGGACTAAGGACAAGTGACAAGTGACAAATGCACCTTGGAGTTAAAAAGAAATGGTTAAATAGCCATTTTGAAATTTCGCGCCCTTGACGGGTTTGCCCTTAAGCTGTTCGGGCAAAAAGATATTGCGCCTTTGGTCTCCCGCTTCGATGGTGACTTCTGGGCCATATTGGGTCAATTTGACCTGTTTTTTATCAAAACCGGGCAAAAATAACCGCACTTGGCTAGAGGCGATATCAATCTCTACTGGGCGGGGGGCCTTCAGGGCTTCGCTGAAGTCAGGTAGAGCGGCGCTCAGGGGTTGCCAGTCGTCGCTGATGCGTTGAGGCACCCAAGTGACTGGCAAGGGGGCAAATTCTTCTGATATGGCGGCGGTGGGGGGAGTCTGGTTAAACAAAACGGCGCCAACGGTGAGGCCCACTTGTTGGGCACTACCCCAAAGATATCGCCCGGTGGCCACTGCAGCTTGATCAGCGGTGGTGACAACGTAGGCGATGACGCGGTTGGGGTCGTTTACAGCCGCTTTCCCATCCTCTAAAAGATTGGTAGTTTCTTTGCCCGGTTTGCCCCCGAAGTCTTCGAGAGACCAACTGACATTGAAAATGGCGGCGGTAACGGGTTGCACGAACGGGGAGAGGGCTTTCCCGAGTTCTGAATTGACCAGGACGCCCCGAAACCGCCGCCAGTACCAGCTCAGAATTTCCGGCATCCCTAACATCCGCAGGGTGTCTTTATCGCCGCTACCGTCATAAACGATCGCGTCATATTCCCCGCTAGCATCGTATTCCCGGATGGCATTTAGCGCTAAAGCTGAGTCCATACCGGGCAACACTCCCAGTTCGCTGCCATACACTTCTTTGAAAAAAGGTGTGCGAATATATTCGGCTTCCAGCTTTTTGAGCTGTTCCCAGGCGCTTTCGAGCAATGCGGCGCTCTGTAGCTGCACTACTTTGAGGTTAGGCGCAATAACCACCGGTTCTGGCCCGGTAGTGACACCCAGGGTGATGCCCAAGCCGGGACCGAAATCGGAGGAGGCAAGCAAGACTCGCTTACCGGATGCGGCTAATTTCAAGGCGGCGGCGATCGCGATCGTGGTTTTCCCCGTGCCACCTTTACCCAAAAACGTCAAAATCACGGCCATGTCTATAACCCTCAAGCCTCTAGACGTTCTATGTTAACCGCTCCCCGCTAAAGGAGGCGACTATTCCTACCCCTCACCAAAGGGAAACCGCCTAGGGAGACGGCATGCCGTCTCCCTACCGCCGTTTCCTTAAACGGTTTGGACTTCATCCTCAAAAAACCACGTGGCCAACCCGTTGCCAAAATCGACCACTACCCCTACACCGCTACCGTCTGTCATTTTGAAGCCGGTAACAGTGCCGACGGGATTTTCCTTGATTTTCTGGATTTTGTCCGCTGACATAGATTGTCTCAGCCGGAGGACTTTTACCTTTTGACCTATTTCCATTGCCACTCTATTTCTGGGGTGTTTCCTCTCATCGAACCATTCCACAGTTTATCAGCGCTTGCATCCCCAACCAAATTTTTTCCCCCTGGTTCGTAGTTGGGCTTTAGCCCCAACCACCCTCCCAGTCCCCTGGAGTCTTAAAATTGTGCAGTAACTAGGTAGTCATGCCATGCTTGCGAAAAGAATTTTGCCCTGTTTGGATGTCAAAGCCGGTCGGGTGGTCAAGGGAGTTAATTTTGTTAATCTCCAGGATGCCGGGGACCCGGTGGAATTGGCGCGAGCTTACAATGATGCGGGTGCTGATGAGTTGGTGTTTCTGGATATCACTGCTACCCATGAAGCTAGGGACATCATTATTGATGTGGTGTATCGCACGGCGGAGCAGGTGTTTATTCCCCTCACGGTGGGGGGTGGCATCCAATCCTTAGAAATGATTAAAAGATTGTTACGCGCTGGGGCCGATAAAGTGAGTATTAATTCGGCGGCGGTGCGGGAGCCGGATTTTATCGATCGGGCGAGCGATCGCTTTGGCAACCAGTGCATCGTGGTGGCGATCGATGCGCGTCGGCGCACGGACCCCACTAATCCGGGCTGGGATGTGTATGTGCGTGGAGGTAGGGAAAATACGGGTATTGACGCTATTTCCTGGGCTATAGAAGCCCAAAAACGTGGCGCGGGAGAATTGCTCGTTACCAGTATGGATGCTGATGGCACTCAAGCCGGTTATGACTTGGAGCTGACCCGCACGATCGCCGAATCTGTGGAAATTCCCGTCATCGCCTCGGGTGGTGCTGGCAACTGTCACCACATTTATGAAGCTGTTACTGCTGGCAAATCAGAAGCAGCGCTCTTGGCTTCTCTGCTCCACTATGGGCAGCTCACGGTGGCTGAGATTAAATCCTATCTTGCACAAAATCAAGTGCCTGTGCGTCTGTAGCGCCTTCTGTCCACACTGGTTTCCTCCTCTTTGGGGGAAACCGGCGCTGGCGCCGCAATTGTTAAGTCTTTCCGCAAGCTGGCGCCAATTGCAGCAGCAAATGTTACAATACTTTACGTATAAGCAAATATATGTAAATTTATGAGCTTAATTCTCATAGTCGCGATCGTCTTAATCGCCTGGTCCTTGCACCTGATGCGGCAAGCGTTCGCTCAACATGAATTATCTCTAATGCTCGCAGGCACTCTAGTGGCAATGGCCGCCGCCGCCACGATCGGCGTCTATTTCGTCATGGCAGACTATATGCTCTACATCGAAGAAATGGCCCAACGCTCCGCCGCCGTCAGCCTCAGTCAACATGCCTACCCGATCGCCGCCTTCACTTGGCAGGACGCAGAAAATCTCACCCCAGAAACCCTGGAACTCTCCTTCCTCTTGCGCTGATGTTCCCCAATCTTGCTCCTGAACTGGGCACATCCCAACCACCTCTAACCTACTCAGGGCAAGCATTTTCGCCATTCCAAGCAAAAATTGAACTAAAATCAAAAAAATTTTTCTAAAACCACTTGACAAACTATCTGGGGATAAGTCATTATAATTAAGGCAGTCAGGGGCTATAGCTCAGTTGGTAGAGCACCTCAATGGCATTGAGGGGGCCAGCGGTTCGAGTCCGCTTAGCTCCATTCCTGAAACCTCCCACATCGGGCGTTATTGGCGCTTGGTTGCCCCGTGGGTGGTTTTGCATTTTCACCAAA
The DNA here is from genome assembly GCA_015296065.1 of Oscillatoriaceae cyanobacterium M33_DOE_052. GTDB lineage: Bacteria > Cyanobacteriota > Cyanobacteriia > Cyanobacteriales > Laspinemataceae > Koinonema. The sequence continues at coordinate 13,395 of DVDU01000241.1, forward strand.
TTTTCACCATCACCCTTAAGTGGGTAGTGGGTAGGGTGGGCAAGAATTTATCTAATTCATATGAAAATAAATTTCTGAGCCTTGCCCACCCTAAAAAATTTAATCGGTTGGGTAGGGTGGGCAAGAATTTATCTAATTCATATGAAAATAAATTTCCGAGCCTTGCCCACCCTACAGGATTTAATTACTCAGAATTTAATCAATATGCAAATATGAAATTGCAGATTGCCAACTGTATGCGAATTGGGGGGATGGGGCAAAGAAACCGGGTTTCTGGGGTGTCGGTTTCTGGGGTGTCGGTTTCTGCGGCGTCGGTTTCTTAAAATATAAGTAATTGACCTGCAACCAAATTGTTATTTCGTGGCTAAATCATCACAACCCAAACCAGAAACGGAAACTACCCTGCTCAGGACGCCCCTCTACGAGCTATCCGCTACGCTTAATGCGAGGATGACTCCCTTTTCCGGTTGGGAAATGCCGGTACAATACACGGGAGTGGTGGAGGAACACACCAAGGTCCGCACCGCCGCTGGGATGTTCGATATTTCCCATATGGGCAAATTCCCCCTGGAAGGGGAAAATCTCTTAGAGGCATTTCAATATCTGGTCCCCTCGGACTTAACTACCCTGCAACCGGGGGAGGCGAAATATACGGTCCTACTCAACCCCTCTGGCGGTATTATCGATGACATCATCTTTTATTACCAAGGTCAGAGCGATGGTATCCACCGAGGGATGACCATTGTTAACGCCGCCACTACTGCCAAAGACTGGGAATGGCTGCAAACTCACTTGGCGGGAACTGGGGTGCAGTTACAAGACTTATCCCGGCAAAAAGTGTTAATTGCGGTGCAAGGTCCCCAAGCTGGGGAAAAATTACAGCAGTTTGTGCAGGCAAATTTATCGGAGTTACGCTCTTTTGGCCATGTAGAAACTCTGGTTTTCGCTGAACCGGCTTTTATTGCTCGTACTGGCTACACCGGTGAGGATGGGTTTGAGGTGATGCTGGACCCGGAAGTGGGGGCGCGGCTTTGGCGGGAGCTGTTGGCGGCGGGTGTCACCCCCTGCGGTCTGGGAGCTAGGGATACCCTCCGCCTGGAAGCTGCAATGGCACTTTATGGCCAAGATATCGATGACACCACTACTCCTCTAGAGGCGGGTTTGGGTTTTTGTGTGCAGTTGGAGGCAAAAGGGGATTTTATTGGTAGGCAGGTTTTGGCGGCGCAAAAGCAAAACGGTGTAGAACGGCGGTTAGTGGGGTTGGAAATGGCGGGACGCGGTATCCCTCGCCACGGTTATCCGGTGTTGTTTGAGGGTAAAACTGTGGGAGAAATCACCAGCGGTTCCTGGTCCCCCACTTTGTCGCGGGCGATCGGCCTTGCCTATGTGCCCACCCATTTGGCGAAAATTGGCCAAGAACTAGAAGTGGAAATTCGCGGCAAACTCTATGCCGCTCTGGTGGTGAAAAAACCTTTTTATCGCTCGCCTAACCGCCCGAAGTAGGAGTACAGGAGTAGTAGGGTGGGCAGGGTACTGCCCACCCTACAATCTACAATCTAAATTATTCAATTTCAAGCTGTAGCAGATAAAAATATGAGTATCAAAGAAAAACCGCGTTTGCCCAATCCTCGCTTTATTGGCCAGCTTTTGCTCTGGTTGGGAGGATTGATGCTGCTGGCAAATATTGTTTTATCTACGTTTTTTGCCCCCAAAATTCAGCGGGTAGCTTACAGCTTGTTTATCTCGCAGGTGGAAGATGGCAAGGTCTTGCAAGTTCTCCTAGGAGAAAATGAAATTCGCTACCAACTTAAAAATGATGAAGGTAAACCAGGGCAGATTTTAGCTACTACTCCTATATTTGATTTAGAATTGCCCAAGCGTTTGGAAGATAAAGGAGTGATATTCGGCGCGCCACCTCCGGCGCAAAATCCCTGGGTGGGAACTTTGCTCAGTTGGGTGATACCGCCGTTGATTTTAGTCATAGTGTGGCAATATTTCCTGAATCGCAATAGCGGACCTCAAGGGGCTTTGTCTATCAATAAGAGTAAGGCTAAAGTTTATGTGCAAGATGATGAGAAAAAAGTAACTTTTAACAATGTAGCCGGAGTGGATGAAGCCAAGGCGGAGTTAGCGGAAATTGTGGATTTTCTCAAACATCCCCAGCGCTACAATGAAATTGGGGCAAGGATTCCTAAAGGGGTGCTGTTAGTTGGGCCACCGGGAACGGGGAAAACTTTGCTGGGGAAAGCGGTGGCGGGTGAGGCGGGGGTGCCTTTTTTCAGTATTTCGGGCAGTGAGTTTGTGGAACTGTTTGTGGGGACGGGTGCGGCGCGGGTGCGGGATTTGTTTGAACAGGCGAAACAGAAGGCGCCTTGTATTATTTTTATTGATGAGTTGGATGCGATCGGCAAGTCTCGCGCTAGTGGCAATTTCTACAGTGGCGGGAATGATGAGCGAGAACAAACTCTCAACCAATTGCTGACGGAAATGGATGGTTTCGCGGCGGGGGATGCGACGGTGATTGTGTTGGCGGCGACTAACCGTCCGGAAACTTTAGACCGAGCTTTGCGGCGTCCGGGACGTTTTGACCGGCAAGTTTTGGTAGATAGGCCAGATTTAGCTGGGAGAGAAGAGATTTTGCGGATTTATGCGCAAAAGGTGAAGGTGGAACCGGAGGTGGATTTACACGCGATCGCCGTTATTACCCCCGGTTTCGGTGGTGCGGATTTAGCTAATTTGGTGAATGAAGCGGCTTTGTTGGCAGCTCGTCACCACCGTTTGGCGGTGACGCAAGCTGATTTCGCGGAGGCGATCGAGCGGGTGATTGCGGGTTTGGAAAAGAAAAGCCGTGTCCTGGGGGATAAAGAGAAAAAAATCGTGGCTTATCACGAAGTGGGTCACGCGATCGTTGGCGCCGCTTTGCCTGGTGGTGGCAAAGTCTCGAAAATCTCCATTGTCCCCCGAGGAATGTCCGCTCTTGGCTATACCCTCCAGCTTCCCACAGAAGACCGATTTTTGATGGCAGAAACGGAAATTCGCTCTGAAATCGCCACACTTTTGGGGGGACGCGCTGCTGAAGAAATTGTTTTTGCTACTGTCACTACTGGCGCTGGTAACGACTTGCAGCGAGCGACAAATTTAGCAGAACAGATGGTGACGACTTATGGTATGAGCAAAGTCTTGGGTCTTGTGGCTTATGACACAACCTCTGGCAAGAGCTTTCTTGATGGTGGGATGAACTCCCGCCGTCTCATCAGCGAGCAAACCGCATTAGCCATTGATGAAGAGGTAAAAAATATTGTCGAATCTGCGCACGAGCAAGCCTTGATGATTTTGGAGCAAAACCGTGACCTGATGGAGACGATCGCCCAACAAATCTTAGCCAAAGAAGTCATCGAGGGGGAAGCGTTGCAAAACCTCTTAAATCAGGTCCAACCCCTACCCCCAATTACCGATGAAGATTGATTAAACTTCCCCTTTCTCCCATGTCATTCCCCTTTCTCCCATGTCATTCCCGCGAAAGCGGGAATCCATAACTTCAATTACGTCAACCCACTTAAAATCTGGTAAGGCTGGAGAATTTTCTTTATATCTTTGCGTACTGCTTCCACCTGAGATGGCTGGATAATATGATGCTCTTGAAGCTGGATAATCAGATTATTTGCCCTTGGCTGGTCTAGCGGTAAATTATGGTGTTCAAGAATAAACTTGATGATTTTTAACAACCGGCGAAAATGTGGTAAATGAGAATAAAAATGAGGGATAAAGTTGTGCTTTTTTGATAAATCTGTCCCGCCTGCTGTGATTTTAAGGCTGGGTAAATTTTGGTCTTTTTCCCCAATCATCCCATGACGGTGCAAAAAATCTAAATCCGCTGTCAAGGCTTGTTTATCAGCGTAAATTTTACCATGTAACCTGGTCATCATGGCGCTGATTTCCTCAATCGATTGCCCCGCAAATAAGATGTGTTGGCTGGTTGTGTTATCGGCTTTAGGGAAAGATTCCAGCTTATAATAACGGATTAGAATAGCAATCAGGTGCATGAGGCGATCGAAATCTACTAAGCGACTGTAGGGGTGGAGAGTCATCGGCTGGCGGTTATAATCATTCAACTTCGCCCCAGATAAGTTTTCGATTGTGGCCGCGACATTTTGCTCGCTAAAATCTGCCCGCTGCAGATATACTGGATACACGGCGATAAATCCTTCCGCCATCATAGGCGGAAAATCTCTGAGGGATTGATACCCCATTTCGATAACTGTTTCTGGGACTTTTCGGGAGCGGTTTCTATTCCACTCCTTACACTTGGCTAAAGGTGTGCGCAGGTGCCAACCCACCCACTCTGGTTTGCGCAATCCTTTCCCCTGGGTAGTTACGGCTATAGCCACTTTCCTGAGCATATCCATGCGCCAACCTCTTTTAGCATTGGTGGCGTCGTATATGATTGGTTGTTTTCCTGCTACAGCATTGACCATTTGGGCGATAATTTCCGCCTCAATTTCTCCCCAGTTTCCCTGAGTATTTTCATCTCCATATAGTTGCTTGCGGATGCCGTCCGATGAAATAATTTTATAGTTGCCTAGCTGCATTAACTTAGCGGCAAATGTGGATTTACCGCTTCCTGGTGGACCGATAAGTAAGTGACAGATCAGAGGCATAAGTCACGCAAAAAACAAAGAAACTGGGTTTCGTCCGCAAAAAACCGGTTTTCTACAACAACTTTACCACAAGAACCGAGACCTAGTGAAGAAATCCGGTTTCCCAAGAGATTTGGGGAAGAAACCTGGTTTCTCCCGCCAAAAAAAAGCCCCCACCGGGAGGGTGGGGGAACCAGTAGGGTGCATTTATCTTGGTTTCGTGTTTGCGAATGCGAAGGGGCAGTCTAAGCTGCTTACCGTGTAAGACGGCATCGGCGGAAAACGAGTTCCTCACCCAAAGGCAGGGAATTCGATCGCATTTTTTATCCCCGCAGTGAGCAATGGTTAGACCCCCTACCTCCTTCGTGAAGGGAGTAGGGGGGCTTGCAGGTTTGGCATTAATGGAGAAAATGGGGATTAGCTTTCTTTGCTCAACCAGTTTTGGATTTGAACGATCGCCACTTTGCCGATGTTGTACACCGCCCAGCCACCGGCGAGGAGCAACGGCGACAGGACTATTAAGATGCGCAAGTCAAGATCCATTTGAGATTCTCCCTGTTTAAGTTATATAAAGGTTTCTCAGTTTTCTTATTTTGCCGGTAAAGGTGCCACTTTTCTAGTGGTCTTTTCTCGATCGCTCACCCCACTGGAGGGGGAAAGCCGGTATCGGTGCTTTTGCCAGCATGAGCGCGGGCAAGCTGTTCATACCGGCGAGCGTGTTCTATGAGTTCGGCGGCTTCGGCTTCGGAGACTTCCCGGACTTTTTTGGCGGGGATACCGATGAGGAGCGATCGAGGCGGTACGTCCTTAGTGACAACGGCCCCGGCGCCAATAATGCTCCCGGCTCCCACCCGCACGCCATCCATCACCACAGCGCCAATACCAATGAGGCTACCCCTTTCCACCCAAGCGCTATGAATTACGGCTCGGTGTCCCACCGTAACGAAATCTTCTAAAACGGTAAGTTGACCAGGGTCGCCGTGTAAAATGGCGCCATCTTGGATATTAGTGCTGGCGCCGATGAGGATTTTTTCCAAATCACCGCGCACCACGGCACCATACCAAATACTGGCACCGGCTCCCAGTTCCACCCAACCCATGACTGTGGCCGTGGGCGCAACGAAAGCGGCGCGGGAGAGGTCAACAGTGGGCCAAGGGGAAGTTGTGGCGTTCTTGGAGGCGGGGTTGTTGGTCACAGTTTAAAATAATGTCAATTTCGGTGCTGGGATGAGCTGGCACTCCCCCGTTGTCTAGCTATAATAGCACTTCAAGCATTTGGCCGTGACTATACCTGGGGGGAAAATCGCCAGTGATAGAGAAATTATCTCCAAGGCAAGAGTCAGCCTGGTTATAATGAAGCCACGATAGCTGGCGCAATTCCAAGGATATTGGCACGCATATAGCCCATGATCGATTTAGTTTCTCAGTATCCCATATTCGGGCCGGAGATTCAGTGTCCCCACTGCCGTCAGACGATTGCGGCTCTGACGCTCACGGATACTTATCTGTGTCAGCGACATGGTGCATTTGAAGCCAACCCCAAAACTGGGGAACTGATGCACCTACAATCAGGGCGTCACTGGCGGCAGTGGAATGGCGAGTGGTATCGGCAGCATACTCATCCTGATGGCATCAGGTTTGAGATTCACGAGGCACTCGATCGCCTCTATACTCAAGGCTACCGCGCTACGCGGGTGATTGTGGCCAAACGCTATCAAGAGCTGATTGGTAGCTATTTAGAACGCAGCACGCCCTGGCGGGGTCAGCCTGATTCCCCTGTGCCTAAACTATACGGTTTGCCGGTAGAATTTAGCCCAGATCCAGCGGATGAACCCTGTTGGGAAGTAATAAATTTCACTCTGGAAAAAGAACCGGGGGTGCCGGTCCGCTATCCTTACTTTAAGTTGTTTGAGTAGTAGGGGCAAACCGCCGATCGCCCCTTCAGGGTGAAGGCAGCATGATTTCCACAGAAGCAAAGCCAACCGATGATGCACCATGTCTCCATCCGCACGGCGGATATCTTCCGGGCGATCGCTTTTTATGAGCAACTCGGTTTTATTGTCTCAGAACGCTTTACCGCTGGTATTACTCTCGCCTGTTGGATGGAGGGGGACTTGGGGCGCATCGAGTTGATTCAAGTTCCCGAACCTCAACCCGCACCGGACCCCTTCGGTGACGAATCTTACACGGGTTATTACCATTTATCTTTTGATATCACCGCCGCGACTCCAGATTTGCCTGGTTGGCTGGACAACCTCCGTCAACGCTTCGCTACAGCTCACCCCGAGCAACCGCTGAAGGTACTTTTGCCACCGATGCAGCAGGTGATAGGCGATCGGGTTTGGGAAGTCGCCTTTATCGCCGACGCCGACGGTATGCCCCTAGAATTTATCCGACTTTTGGGCAAAATTAACTCCTGATCTTGGTCATCGGTCATTTGATCAGGTACAAAGGACAAATGACCAATGACAAAATACCTTGTTAAATGCTCAGTCTCTACTTATTTTTAGCCCTTGGTTTTATTGGTAGCGGTCATTGCGTGGGGATGTGCGGTCCATTTGTGATGGGCTACACCCGTACCGGCCAAAATCACTGGTGGACTCATGTTCTCTACGGTTTGGGCCGCTCCACCACTTACGCCGCTCTGGGATTTGTTGCCAGTAGTTTCGGCAATGTCTTGCAAAACTTCCTGGGTGCCCGCGCCAGTATTCTAATTATTGCCGGAGCGGTGATGACCTATATGGCTTTAGCACAATTAAAGTTACTCCCACGGAAACTGCCACCAATTCAAAATTCAAGATTTTATCAAAAAAGTATAGGCAAATTATACGCTAGTGATACTTGGTATCGCACTTATCCTTTGGGCGTGATTTTGGGGTTTATTCCCTGCGGACTAACGGCGATCGCCCTCACCCTCGCCATCACCCAACCCATCCCCGTCGCCGCGATCGGGATGTTTATTTTTGGCTTAGGCACCATGCCCGCAATGGTCGGTTTCGGGCTATTAATTCAGCGCCTGAAAATCCCCCGCTTAGAACGCTACATGGCCGGACTCATGGCTATTTTAGGCATCCTCACCATTTGGATGGGCATTGCCCGCCTCGGTTGGCTCCCGCCACCCCCCCAAACCGCCCTCTTGATGCGCCTTCACCCCCGCACCATCCCCGGGGACAACTCCCCACCCCCCCATCATCAAGACCATCACCATCATCACTGATCAACCTCCAAAAACCAAGAAATCTAGTTTCTGATGCGAAACTGGGTTTTTTGAATAAATTTCTCATTATGCAGCCGAGTTCGCTGCTGGGGAATGATGGCAGAATCTGTTAAGTTATTTAAAGACTATCCCAGTTTGTAGTTAGGCTTCAGCCCTCTTGGGGACCCCCCGAGAGGCGCCAGATGATTATTTCTTAAATGTCTATTGAAGGGAATATCTTAAGTTAAATACATGAACATCCTCTCAAATCTACTGCCCCAGCCCGTTGCCAAACCCCGTGCGAGCAAAAAACAGAACCGCACGATCGAGCTAAAATCTCCTCGAGAAATCGAAATTATGCGTCAGGCGGCGAAAATTGTGGCCACGGTTCTGAAAGAAATCTCAGAAATGGTGGAACCAGGGATGACCACCGCTGACTTAGATGCTCACGCGGAAAAGCGGATTCGGGAAATGGGCGCTACCCCCAGTTTTAAAGGCTATCACGGGTTTCCGGCTTCCATTTGCTCAAGCGTCAATAATGAAGTAGTCCACGGGATCCCGAACAAGAAAAAAGTCATCCGTCAAGGTGATGTGTTGAAGGTAGATACTGGGGCGTACTTCCAAGGTTTCCACGGCGACTCTTGCATCACGATCGCCGTGGGCGAAGTCACCCCCGACGCCGCCCAACTGATTAAAGTCGCAGAAGAATCTCTCTATAAAGGCATCGAACAAGTCAAAGCCGGTAACTACCTCCTCGACATCGCCGGAGCCATCGAAGACCACGTAAAAGCCCACGGTTTCAGCGTCGTGGAAGACTTCACCGGTCACGGCGTCGGTCGCAACCTGCACGAGGAACCCTCAGTGTTCAACTTCCGCACCCGGGAAATGCCCAACGTCAAACTGCGTGCTGGGATGACCTTGGCCATAGAACCCATAGTTAACGCCGGTTCCAAAGTCACCCGCATCCTCGCCGACAAATGGACCGCCGTTACTGCCGATAACTCCCTCTCGGCGCAATTCGAGCATACGGTTTTAGTGACTGAAGACGGTTACGAAATCCTCACCGACAGAACCAAACTCTAATTTCCTCTGGGGGCACGGCATCGCCGTGCCTCTGGATATTTTATTTACAGCTTGTTCAAAAGTGACTGAGTACAGACATGATGTCCCCCTCACCCAAAGTCCCTCTCCCAGAGGGGGAGAGGGACTTTGAAGATGTACCACATTTTTTCAGAAAAGAAGGAAATCCCAGATCGAGGATTTTCGTCTATCTGGTAAATGGTGAAAAAATCATTTATAATGAGCTATATCAGAAAAACGAATCTTAGAAATCGAAAGTATGTACAATCCTAATTAGGAAACCATTAAATTGTGCTGGCTAAGATGATCCTATGAAATCAAAGAATCGAACGTCAGGTGATGGGGCGAGCTAATCTTTAACATCTTATCTGGCCTGTCGTGAGTGGGAGTGTTTGAGGGACTGCGCGTTGGTTTCTTAGCAATGCTGATGTCCCTGATACTGACAAAACGATACACATAATCTTTCATAAAATTGGGCAGATTCCAAAATGAACGACCAATTTCCCGACAATATGTAACCAAACACTGCGCCCCTTTAAGCTGGTGAATAATTTCGGCTTCTGTTCCTCCTTTTCCCCATTTCATTTCTAGACAAACAATAACTTTTTTCTGGCCGGTATCAGCAATAATGACAAAATCCGCTCGTTTGCATTCACCCTGCTTTCCTTGAAAAAATGCCTTGTTTGAAATAAAAGCATCTGCCTTAATAATAATCACATCATCATCGTTCGGCATCCCATAAATAGTGACGGCATAGTTGGCAGGTGCAGGCTCTCTCAGGATTACCTGTTTTTTTCCATATTTATCTAGCAATGGCACGGTAGCAGATTGGTTGATCATCTCTTTCAGGATAGCGATATCAGACATTAACCTTCACCCCAAACTATAGCTTCCTGAATTTGGTTCATCTGCTCAATAGTGGTATCAAAACTGCGGGCAGCAATTCCCATTTCTGGGTCAATGTCAGCAGCGGTGAGAGTTTGACATTTAGTTCTTCTACTACTACCATCCAGTTTCACCAATGCCTTTTCGGCGATATATACTTTAATTTTATCAGCGGCGATTAGTTCTTCTGGGCGATAACCTTCTTTTTCCGCAATGCGCTTGAGATGGGGACGATCGTGATTCAGCATAATCAGGGTATTCAGTTCTTTGATAATATAATCGCTGTGAGTTGTAATGAAAACCTTAATCCCCAGATTCACCAGGCGGGCGAAAAGTCGAGCGATGCGGCGTTGGTTTTCTGGGTGTAGGTTTAATTCCGGTTCATCCACCATCAGTAAATCACCCAGTTGAGCCTCATGTCTCAGGTAAAAACCGATATCTAGGAGAGAGCGAACTGCACTAGAGCTTTCATCCATCGACAGTTTGACCCGTTTACCCTGCTTCGGGATATAATAAAGCTCATCATTCCTGGTGACAGCATACTCGCCGCCGATAATGTCAGCAAAATCAGCCAGCACATCGGGATGGTTTTCCACCAGGAAACTGCTTTTTTTGAAAATTGTTTCTAAGTCTCGTGTGAAATCCACATTCTGTTTCACCGGTAGGGGATAATCCTGATAAACTCTGAAGAGCAGTTCCATTGGATTGATGTTGTCACCAGCGAGACTAAGTTCTTCCAGCAGGCGATTGCGGGCAAAATTCAATTCTTTGCGAAAAATTGCCGTTCCGCTTCGTTCGGCGCTGGCGATGAAAGGGCGAGGGAAAAATTTTGCAAAAATAATTTCTTTGATAGCGTTATTTATAAATTGTTCAATAAATTGAGGCGGGATTTTTGCTGATTCTTTTTTACTTAGCAAGGTTCCGACTATTTCAAGAGTATTCTCGTTTTTGGTTATCGAAAAAATTTCCGCATTGGCGGCGCTGACTATTGTATGCTCAAACCTGTCTGCCCACCCCAGATTTTTGGGTATATCCAGGATAATATTAAACTCTGCTTCTTTAAATCGATCTGGTGGAGCTGCCAAAACGATCGGTAATTGTTTAGAATAAGATTGGCTCGCCTTCTGAATCAGATTTTCTGCCTGATTCACATATTCTTGCAGATTAATATAAATTACCCCATCATTCAGAAGCTGCTCAATATGGCTAGCAGTAATTTCTAGAGGAATCATCTGCTGCCAACCATACAAAAAGCCAAACAACGCATAAGTAGCGTAGGTTTTGCCCGTATTGTTTTCTCCACAAATAATCGTCAAGTCGCCTAGGGTAAATTCGGCCTGTTTTAAAACCCCAAGATTTTTCAGGTTAATTTTCATCGCTAGATTGATTTTATTGACTAGCTGAGCCGATCGGATATAATCAATAATTAATGATTTGTCCTCCTGCCCAGGGGCGGTCAACCAGCAAGATAGCAGATTTCATCACCAATTCCAAGAGGGACCGAGGGGGAGAAGACGCAGAACTGTGGCGAGTATCCCAAGCCGGTCCCTGCTGCCGATCGCGAAATTAACTCAATGCCAAGAAATATTGCAGATTGCAGATTTTATTTACATTCTATAATATTTCCAGAACAGAAAACGACTCCAGCAGCATATAAGTATTTTTGCTCCCAGAGACCCAGGAGGAGGAAATCACACTTAATTGGCATTCAAATTTAAAATTGTGACAGAGAAACCAAACGGGGGACGATCGGACCGAGAGACGCGGAGACTCAGAGACCACCATCTGACCAGGATACCGGGGGAGACTGGGGCAGATGGGGGCAGAGGGGAGAGATTTCCTTCCCCAGCTTCCCCACCTCCTGGTCCCTCCCTTCCCCCCACAAGGCAAGGCTCCCAAAAAAACCAACAGAAGCACTGAGAAAGCGAGTAGCAGCATGTTTTTCAATGCCACTGAACTTCTAATCGATAACTTTGTCCAAAACATTAGGGATGGCTACCAACGCACTTATGGCGGCTATAAACCAGACTATGCCGATATCATTGCCTGGGCCGGGTCGATGGCGTTGGAAAACATCGCCAACAGCGATGCGCTCTATCACAACGTCGAACACACCATCCTAGTGACATTAGTCGGCCAAGAAATTTTGCGCGGCAAACATATCCGCGAGGGTGGAGTTGCCTGTGAAGACTGGCTCCACTTCATGATTTCTCTGGTGTGCCACGATATCGGCTACGTTAAAGGCGTATGTCGCCAAGACAAAAACGGATACTACGCCACCGGCAAAAATGGCCAAATGGTGCATTTAGCGCCCGGTTGTTCTGATGCCAGCCTCACCCCCTACCACGTGGACCGAGCCAAGCTGTTTATCGACGAACGGTTTGGCGGTCACAAACTGATTGACGCTGAAGCCATCAAATACAATATCGAACTCACCCGGTTTCCCGTGCCCAAAGCCGAGGACCATCAAGATAAAGTCAACTATCCTGGGCTGGTGCGGGCGGCGGACCTCATCGGCCAGTTGAGTGACCCCCGCTATCTCAAGAAAATCGGCGCTTTGTTCTACGAGTTTGAAGAAACCGGCACCAACAAAGCCCTAGGATACCGCCATCCCGGCGATTTGCGGAAAAATTACCCCAAGTTTTACTGGAATGGGGTTCACCCTTATGTGACCGAGGCCCTGCATTACCTGTCCCTCACCCAGCAAGGTAAGCAAATTATGGCCAATCTCTACTGCAACGTGTTTGTGGTGGAACATGAAGAGGTAGAGATGGAAACCATCGCCGCCAGTTAAGCGGTGAAGCGGCCACTATATGTTAGGGTTAAGAGCCATGAATCAAGTATTTTCACCGCTACAGCAGTTTTTGCTGACTTGGGTGCTGGCTTTGCTCGCGATCTGGTCAACCCTACAGGCGCTGAGCTATGTGGGAGAACCTCTAGCCATTCTGGTGACGGCGAGCTTAGTTGCATTTTTGCTCAACTACCCAGTAGCGAGAGTGCAAGGGGTGATGCCACGCACCGCTGCTGCGATCGTGGTTTACTTGGTGGCAGCGGTAGCGGTGGTGGCTCTAGCCCTGACAGTGGTGCCGCCGGTGTTCAACCAAGGTCGCCAGCTAGTTACCAATTTGCCCTCCCTTCTGCAATCGGCCCAGCAGCAACTGGTTGACTTTCAGGCTTGGAGTGCGGCTCATAATCTGCCTTTTGACACGATCGTGTGGAAGCAGCAGATTATCCAACAAGGGCAAAAGCAGGTAGAGGCGATCGCCGCCAAAGGTTTCGGCGTGGTGGCGGGCACCATTAGCTGGTTTTTGGACGCCATTTTGATTTTGGTCATTTCCTTTTATCTGCTCCTGGATGGGGAGCGGGTGTGGCAGGGACTGACCACGATCGTTTCCCCCCAAATTCGCCAGAAACTCACCGAATCCTTAGAAAGGAACCTACAAAAGTTTATTTCCGGACAACTCCTCCTCGGTTTATTTATGGCCATTTCCCTAGCGCCAGCTTTTTGGTGGTTAGGGGTTCCCTATTGGGTGTTATTTGCCGTATTTATTGGCATCATGGAAATAATTCCCTTTGTGGGGGCAACCTTGGGAATTGCTGCCGTTTGCATTATCGTCGCTTTTATCAACTGGTGGCTGGCCCTACAAGTTTTGGCAGTAGCCGTAGCTCTACAGCAAGTCAAGGATAATCTCGTCGGGCCGCGAATTCTGGGCAACCTTACCGGTTTATCCCCGGCGATTATCCTGGTGGTACTGCTGTTGGGCGCTAAGATAGGAGGGTTATTGGGAGTAATTGTGGCGATTCCCCTCACAGGCGTGGTGAAAAGCATCTGGGAAATTATCCTTGACCCCACTTTACCCCCGCAAACTGGTTCTTTTTTTTATAATCCCTTGTTGCCCGACGGTAATTTAGCTGCATCAGAAATTATCCCCAAAGGTGATGGCGATCGGCTTCCAACCCGAGGCAGAAACCGGGGGTAGAAACCAGGTATCCCCCATTGGGTCCGGGTTTCTTAAGGCAGCCTCGGCGATGATGCAAAGATTGTCACAGACACCCGGTTTCTTCTCCAGCCAATGACAAGGGACAAATTGCCTTGGGACAACAATTGACAATTTAAATTAGACTTATGAAGTGGTGGCAAAGACTGAAAAAAAATCCCCTAGCTCAGTTTGGGGCAATGATATTGCTGGTTTTCTATTTAACAGCAATTGTGGCAGATTTTGTAGCCCCTTATGACCCCTTGTATCAACACCCGGATGGTAGTTTACTGCCCCCAACTAAAATATACTGGCGCAGTGACAACGGCCAGTTTATCGGTCCACACGTTTACCCCACTAGCGTCGGCTCTTTAGATTTATCAACCGGCGAGCGCCTCATCAAAGAAGATAGAGAAAATCCATCACCGGTGGGTTTATTTGTCAAGGGGGATGAGTATAAAATTTGGGGCTTGGTGCCGTCAAATATTCACTTATTTGGCACCAGATCCGGCACAGGAAAAATCCATATTTTAGGCACCGACGACCAAGCTAGAGACCAGTTCAGCCGGTTATTATACGGCAGTCGGATCAGCTTGTTTATCGGCTTAGTAGGAATTGCTATTTCCTTTCCCCTGGGCATGATTGTTGGTGGTATATCCGGCTACTTTGGCGGCATAACTGATGCAATTGTCATGCGATTTGTAGAAGTTTTAATGACGATTCCGAGCATCTACCTGCTGGTGGCGCTGGCGGCAGTTCTACCTCCTGGATTAAGCAGCACCCAGAGGTTTTTCTTAATTGTGTTGATTACCTCTTTTGTGGGTTGGTCAGGATTGGCGCGGGTGATTCGTGGTCAGGTGCTGTCAATTAAAGAGCAAGAATTTGTCCAGGCGGCGCGGAGCATGGGCGCGCAACCTTTTTACATTATCCTGCGCCATGTTTTACCCCAAACTGCTAGTTACATTATTATTTCGGCGACTTTATCTGTGCCCAGTTTTATTGTATCGGAATCGGTTCTGAGCTTGATTGGTCTGGGGATTCAGCAACCAGACCCATCTTGGGGAAATATGCTGTCCTTGGCTACAAATGCTTCGATTTTGGTGTTACAACCCTGGCTAGTTTGGCCACCCGCCCTGCTAATTGTACTGACAGTGTTATCATTTAATTTGCTGGGGGATGGGTTGCGAGATGCTTTGGATCCGAGAAGTTTACAGCAGTAAATGCAGATAAAGCCGAGATGCCAGATAGAGAAAAAATGGGGTGCTGGTGGGTAAAATCAGGGGATGGGGTTGCGGGGTTAGCTAGGGTCCAGCAAAACCGCTAATGCGAAAGCGGTTTTGAACTGCACCGATTTAGGGGAGAGGATTTATTTGTTTTGGGAGTTGGGTTGAGGTTCGTAGCTGGGGGCGATCGCCTCGAGCATCTTGCTCAAACCGGATAGCACATCCCCTTGAGAACTCTTACCCAAGACTTGCCGCTCTGGGAAAAATTCCGGTCTATCGAGACTGCGGGCAATCGCTTCATCTACTTTTTGGGCAATTAAGTCCTGGAGTTCTTCTTTAGCGCGGGAGCGCTGAAAATTAGCACCCTCCTCAGTGGTGGCGTATAGGGGAGGAAGGCGGTTGAGCGCGTAAGCGGCGATATCACCTACGTCGAGAGTCCGATCGCTCGTGGCTTCGATTTCCGCCACCCGAGCGATCGCCTCCGAGAGTACCAACTCTTCCATCACATTAATAAACTGCTTGCGGGGAAGTACCACCACTTCCCCAGTGAGCAAAGCTCCCATCAGCCGATCGAGAGACATATACTCCTCGATCGACAATTCCGAGGCAGTATTGCAAATCCTGCCTACCTCGGCTTCCATAGCTGGCGTCAGGTATCCATCCTGCAACGCCTGTTCCACGATTCTTTCAATACTCATAATCCCTCTATCTGCTGCTTGCTCCACGCCACTGTTTTGCTTTGACCTCTTTACGGTACTTCACCAGGAATGGGGAATTTCAGATGGATTGCATCTACACCCCTAGGGGCTGGGGCGTCCCTGGTTTCTTCTTCCCCTTGAGGAGTAACGATTCGCGCCCTTAGCTCGCCTGCTAAACAGGTTTTCCCCACAGTGCCCTGGTGTGTAGTGCGGGCGTCAGAAGCCCGGACTAGGGGACCCGCAACTCGACCCGCCGCTCGACTGGGGGCAGGGGGGACTGGGGGCAGGG
>DVDU01000064.1 GCA_015296065.1 Oscillatoriaceae cyanobacterium M33_DOE_052
ATATTTGGCCATATAAAATGATGGCACTGTGACTTGGTGTTGGGGACCTTCGTAGTCTTGTCGGTTTGGTTCGCTGTTTGGAGTACCCATCTGGAATTTTCCCTCTGGAATGGCTACCATGTCTAGGAAAATGCCGTTACCGAGGTTTTGACGGTAATATTGTGCTTCTTTGTCTGTGCGGCTGGTTGCTTGTCCTCTGGAATTGACCGTAACGGTGGTAAACTTGAATGTGGGTAGGGTTAATCCCCCCTGGCCCCCCTTGGAAAGGGGGGGAGTTGGTCCCCCCTGGCTCCCCCATCCCCCCTGGCTCCCCTTTGAAAGGGGGGAATTTAATGCTTTTAGCACTTCTGCAGCGGACTGATAGCGGTTTTTCGCTATTGTTTCCAGCAATTTATCCAAAATTGCCCCTAATTCACTGCTCACATTGCTGCCTTTTGGCAAATTTTGCCGCCATACCCAACATCCTTCTAAAGCATTAAACAGTTTATCGGAACCGTCCCCATTGGGAACACATCCGGTGAGCAGACGAATACAAGTAACGGCTAAACTGTATAAGTCACTGGCGGGGTAGGCGATTCCCTGCATCATTTGTTCTAATGGTGCATAACCTGCAGTCCCCACAGAGGTTCCCTGACGGGTTAAAAGGGTTTTGGTGTTGGCTTTGGCGACGCCAAAATCAATCAGAACCAATTTTTTGTCGCTATCTCGGCGAATGATGTTTTCTGGTTTAATGTCTCGGTGAATGACTTTATGCTGGTGGATAAAGTCTAAAACTGGTAATAAGTCTTGGAGGAGTTCCCGGATTTTGGTTTCGCTGAAGGGACCGGCTTTTAATTCTTGCTGTAATGTCTGACCTTTAATGTATTGTTGGACTAAATATTGGTAGGGAATTTCCTGATTATTTCCCGCTTGAGGTAAATTTTCTTCAAAATAGGCGTATAATGTGGGAATCTGGGGATGTTCTTCTAGTTGCAGAAGTCTTTCGGCTTCTTCATTAAACAGTTCCGTAGCTTTTTGTAAGGCTCCGGGATTACTTTTCATCCCCGGTTCTGGGGCAAATTGTTTCACCACACATTGACTGTTGCGACGGCGGGTGTCTTCGGCTAAATAGGTTTTGCCAAAGCCTCCCTGTCCCAGAGCCCGGGTAATGCGGTACTGTCCCCCTAATAGGGAGATTAGCATACTGCCACAGGTTTGGCAATATTTGCTGCTGTCAGGGTTTTGGGGTTTGATGCAGTTGGGGTTAATGCAGAGCATGGGGGTTATTTGTCAAAAGTCCTTTGTCCTTGGTCATTTGTCATTTGTCCAAAAGACTAAGGAAAAATGACAAATTTGGCCTATATATATGGCCGCACCTTTTCCATTATCCAGATTGTATGTCAAGTCAGTTTTGGTGTCAAGGGGTTTTGGGAAAATTTGTTTGGGGCAAAGAAACCCGATTTCTGGAACCAGGGTCAAGAAACCCGGTTTCTGAAAATGGGTGAATTTTGGGGTTTGGGGGGCACGGCGTGATTGATATTTCTCGTTTTTGGCATTATATTTAAGATGCCGTGCCCCTACCGGCGATAAATTTGGGTAATTTTGGGGTTTGGGGGTCATTTTTGGGGTAATTTTGTGCGGAAAATTATCATTTGTAGGGGCACGGCATCCTAAATATTCGGGTTTGACAAACAATGTTAATCACGCCGTGCCCCCCACCACGGAAATTTTGGATAAATTTTGGGCTTTGGGGGTGAATTTTGGGGTTTGGGGGGCACGGCGTTATTGAAATTTGGGGTTAAGGCGCAATATTTATGATGCCGTGCCCCTACGCGATATTATGTATGGTGGAGCAGGTGAATTAAGTTACTTTTTCCCCGCATCTAATTCAGCGCGGCGGAGGCGAAGTTGGATTTCTTCTAATAATTTGCGGTTGACGGCCATGATGTCGGCGACTAAACCGAGAATCCAGAGTTGAAAACCCATTAACATCAAGATTGATGCTAAAATTAAACTGGGGATGCGGGTTCTTTCGCTACCACCGAGAAAGAATATTAACCAGCGGATGCCTAACAAAAAGCCGAGACTAAAAGGAATGCTCCCCAGAATCAAAAAGAATCTGAGGGGCTTGTAGGTCATAAAGATGCGGAAAATGGTAAAGATGGAGCGCTGAATATAGATAGGAATGCTTTTCACCAAGCGGGAGGGGCGCAAATAGCCGTTAGTTCTGATGGGAACGGAGGTGATGGCCATGCCTTTTTGTCCCGCTTGGATGATAGTTTCTAGGGTGTAGGTGTATTCGCTAAAAACGTTGAGGCGGATGGCGGCGTCACGGCTAAAGGCGCGGAAACCGCTAGGAGCATCGGGGATGTTGGTGTTGCTGGCGATGCGCACTGACCAGGAACCGAGTTTTTGCAGGAGTTTTTTGGTGGGGGAGAAGTGTTCGATTTCTGATATGGGGCGTTCGCCAATGACGATTTCGGCGGCACCGATGAGGATGGGTTGAATCAGTTTGGGGATGTCGGCGGCACAATATTGGTTATCAGCATCGGTATGGACAATTATATCGGCTCCGGCTTTGAGGGCGGCTTCTAATCCGGCCATAAAGGCTTTAGCTAGTCCTTGGTTGCTGGGGAGACTAACGATGTGGTGAACGCCGCAGTTTTTGGCGACTTCTACGGTGCGATCGCGGCTGCCATCATCCACGATTAACCACTCTATCTCATCAATTCCTGGTAACTCCCTAGGCAGTTCCGATAGAGTAAGTCCGAGGGTAGCTTCTTCATTATAACAGGGAATGCAAATAATTAGTTTTGTCATTTGGGTAGGGGGAAGAAACCGGGTTTCTTAACCAAGTCTCGGCTAAGACACCCAAAATTATCGCAGAAACCCGGTTTCTGGGACTAAAATTTTTCCTCTAATAATGCTTCTATCAATTTCACTGCCTCGATCGCGCCGTTGGCATCCCTGAGAAACCCGGTTTCTTTGAAACTGCTCGGTTTGTCGCGAGAAGCGTCGAGAGAACCCCGGTTTCTGAGAACCTGCAAAAACTCCTGCACAGCATTAATAGCCGCTGCTGGAGTTTCCACCAACTTAACTGGGGGCCATTGTCCCTCTTCCCCTATAGCCTCCATAGAGGATGGGGTAGAGGTGGCGTGTATGAGCCGCATTTTCTGCCGATCGTACTTGCGAGGTAACGCAAATGCCACCAAAGGCACACCCACAGCAAGGCACTCGTAAACCGTATTGTACCCCCCGGCACCCACCACCACATCAGCAGCGGGGAAACATTCCATTGCGGGCCAGTGAAACTGCCATAAATGCGGCGGTACTGTGGGAGGTTTTTCTGGAGCCAAACACCGCACTACCACATCTGGGAGGGCCGCATCCAAGCCGATAGTGACTTGGCCATATAAAGATAACTCCTCAGCATTACCAGCGGCACAAACTAATACTACTTTTGAGTTTTGGTTGGGGTCGAGTTTGAGGCGAGACATGGCGGCGACACGTCCCCCCAGTTCCGATGGGCTGCGAATTAACCAAGGTTTGGTATGCTGAACTCCGGGGGAAGTTGAGGGGGAAGATACCTCCATTCCTCCCACAGATTGAAACGAAGTAAAATCTGGCCCTAACACCAGGTCGAAATTTGCCGCCACAAACTCCTGTAGTCCTTGAGATTCCACATAATCAGGGTTAATATCCCGATTTACCAAAATCTTGGCTGGGAGCTGAGATGGGGATATCTGAATCCCAGACAGGAATTGAAATAACTCACCCCCCAACCCCCGGGGGAAGGTATCCACAATTAAACATTCGTATGATTCGGCGGTGAGAATCTCTACCGCCTGACGATAAGTTTGGGCAGATGTGGCGCTGGCGGGAATAGCATGGATGTAACACCCTTCTACAATGGGTAAAGATTCTTCATCCCCGGCGGCGTATAGTAGTAAATCGGCAGCATAGGGACTGTTGCAGACGATAATCACGGGACGACGGGCCGCCGCAATTCTGCCCAAAGCCAAAGCTCGTACTAGATGACCCCAACCACCCCCCAAGGCGTAAATTAACCAGGGGTAAGAACGATATTGCATATGATGTCGAAAGTGCAAAGTCCTCTGGTAAGATACTAGAATCCCTTTCCGGGATGGAAATAAATACTAGAATCCCTTCCTGTTAGGTAAGCTCCTAGAATCCCTTTCCGGGATGGAAATTCAGGGATGGAAATGAAATAGGATGGCAAAATACTCGAATCCCTTTCCGGGATTGAAATTAGAAGGAATTAGCCGCCAGTTCCAGAACGTGAACGCAATTTCTGACATCACCTTTGAGGTCGGCGACGGCCAGTTTTGGGTTTTAGTTGGGCCGTCTGGATGTGGCAAATCTACGATTTTGCGCATTATTGCTGGTTTGGAATCTGCCACCAGTGGCAATTTGTATATTGATGGACTGTTGGTAAACAATTTGCCCGCTAGAGCGCGGGACGTGGCAATGGTGTTTCAGAATTATGCTTTGTATCCTCACATGACAGTAGCGGAAAACCTGGGTTTTGGGTTGAAAATGCGGGGGGTACAGCGCCAAGAAATTGCTTTGCGGGTGGGGGCGGTGGCGCGATCGCTCCGCCTGGAACACCTACTGGCTCGCAAACCGCAGCAACTCTCCGGGGGACAGCAGCAGCGGGTAGCATTGGGGCGGGCGATCGTCCGTCAGCCCAAAGTCTTCCTCTTAGACGAACCCCTATCTAACCTAGACGCCCAACTGCGCGAAGATACCCGCGCCGAACTGAAGCAACTACACGCCTCAGTAGGTATCACCACAGTTTACGTCACCCACGACCAAGTAGAAGCGATGACTTTAGCCGATCGCATCGTTGTCCTCAACGAAGGACGCATCCAGCAAATTGGCTCCCCCCAAACCATCTATCGCGAACCCGCCAACCGCATGGTAGCCACCTTTATCGGCAACCCCCCCATGAACATCCTCCCCGTCACCTACAGTGAAGGCGGCTTTCACCTGCACAGCCAAACCATTCCCTGTCCAGAAACATTGGCCAAACAGTGGCAACTATCACCAGAGCAGCATTTCTACCTTGGTATTCGTCCCGAACATCTACAAATCCTCCCAGATAGCGACGCCGAAGCCCATTTAGTATTACAAGTGAACGTAGTGGAACCCTTGGGGCGAGAAACCCTCATCCGCGCCAGTTTCCCAGGTGCTGATACCCTCATCAACATTCTGGCACCGGCTGACTGGGATCAGAGTCCAAGGGTGGCAGCGCAACTAGACTTGCAACATCTACATCGTTTTCAGGGGTAATGTACGGGCGATTCGCTTTTCGCCTCTACCAAGTGACACATGACAAAGGGGGAGCATCCCATTTTTGTAACCCCCCTCACCCCCAACCCCTCTCCCACAAGGGGAGAGGGGAGAATTCTTGATTTTCCCCCCTCTCCCGCCCCTTACAAGTGCAGGTTTTTCATCTTTTGCAGAAAATGTCTGACTTCCCACCCCTATTGCCCTCACCCCCAACCCCTCTCCCAGGGCGGGAGAGGGGAGTCAAGAGGAAGATGGTGGAGAAAATCACGGACTGCATAACGC